>CAXBNM010000150.1:0-11024 GCA_963976885.1 uncultured Burkholderiaceae bacterium | reverse complement strand
CGGGCCGGAAATTCTCGATGATGATGTCGGTTCGCGCGGCCAGTTTACGCACCACGTCGGCCCCTTCGGGCTGGCGCAGATCGACCGTGATCGAACGCTTGTTGCGTGCCTGTACATACCACCACAACGACGTGCCGTTTGGATCATCGGGATGCAGTTTGCGCCACTTGCGCAGCGGATCGCCGCCATCACGGCCGTTTTTCGAGGGCGGCTCGACCTTGATCACGTCGGCGCCGAAGTCACCGAACAAGCGCGCCGCAAACGGCCCGGCAATGAGTTGACCGAGTTCGAGCACCCGCACACCGGCGAGGCAGCCCGGCGTGGGCATCTGAGAAGCTGTCGTCATGTTGTCACCAAAATTAACGCCGATCACGCATCGCCTGAGCGATGGCGCTGGCATCGACGTATTCGAGTTCGCTGCCAATCGGCACGCCGCTGGCCAGGCGCGTCACCTTCAGGCCGCGACTGGTCAGCAAGGTGTGAATGTAATGAGCGGTGGCCTCGCCTTCCTGGGTGAAGTTGGTGGCCATGATGACCTCCTGCACCTCACCATCGAGTGCGCGTGCCACCAGCCGCTCAAGACCGATTTCGCTCGGACCGACACCATCCAGCGGCGACAAGCGCCCCATCAGCACGAAGTAGCGACCATCGAAGGACAAGGTCTGCTCCACCATCGCCTGATCGGCCGGTGACTCGACAACGCAGAGCAGATCGCGGCGCCGCTTGGGCGACAGACAGGTCGCGCAGACCGGCTGATCGGTGAAGGTATTGCAGAGCTGACAGTGCGTGATGCGTTCGAGCGCCTGCGCCAGCAGATCACTGATCTGGCGGGCGCCATCGCGGTCGCGCTGCAGCAGATGGTAAGCAAAACGCTGCGCCGACTTGACGCCCACACCGGGCAGGCGGCGCAAGGCCGTGACCAGCGAATCAAGCGCCTCAGGCGTCGCACTGGACACGGTCAGAACGGCAGTTTGAAGCCGGGGGGCAGGCCCATGCCGGACGTCATCTTGCCCATTTTCTCTTGCGACGTGGCTTCAGCACGGCGCAGGCCGTCGTTGATGGCCGCGATAACGAGATCTTCAAGCATCTCGCGGTCGTCTTCGAACAGGCTGGGGTCGATGTTCAGCGCGCGGATTTCATTGCGGCAGCTGAGCGTGACCTTGACGAGGCCGGCACCTGATTCGCCTTGCACCTCGATGTTGGCCAGCTCTTCCTGAGCCTTGGCCATGTTGTCCTGCATTTGCTGGGCTTGTTTCATCAAGCCGGCGAGTTGTCCTTTAAGCACGGTTTTCACCTCTTTCTCGTGGGTTATCTGCGACTCGAATCGAATCGGGGACGATTTGTCCGCCGAACTCATCGAGCAATGTCTGAATGAACGGATCGGCCTCGATCGTGGCCTGCGCCTGCGCAAGAGCGGCCGCGGCGGCAGCCCGGTCACGACTCGCCGCAGTATCGCCGACTACTTCACCAACGGTGACCTGGAGTTCGATCGCGGCACCAAGATATTCGCTCAGCGCGGCCCGGATCCGTTCAATGAAGCCTGGGTCTGCCAATGGGCGGATCGGCACTTTAACGGCAACGGCATTGCCCTGCCAGGAAATCAGTTCGCTTTGCTGCATGAACTGTCCGAGGCGGCCACCCAGCGCCATCCGGGCGGCCAGCGCCGGCCAGTCGCCATCGAATCCGCCGACGGCGTCAACAACCAGCGGCGCCGATGACGTTTGGGGCGAGCCGGCAGGTTCGCGCGCATCGGTTGCCGAACCCGCGGGGGCCGACGGTGCCGCCGCGACCACTGCTGGCTCGGCGGCTGGCGCGCCGGCATGCCGCGCGGCAGGCGTTGCCGTCGCACCGTTTACCTGAGCGTCGCTGACCGCGCGCACTGGCGGCTGGTTGGTCAGATTGGCGGCTGAATTGGCGGCTGATTGAGTGGCCTGATTTGCAGCTTGATTCGTCGCAGGATCGACAGCCGGCGCGGCACCAGTCGAGCCGGCAGCGGGCGCGCTCCGAGGGGCCGGGCCAGCGTCATCGACGGGCCCATCGATACCGGCAGCGGCCTCTTCGGCCCAGCGTTCATCCCAGGGTTCATCGGCCGGCGCAGCTGGCGCGGCCTGGCGTGGAGCCGCCGGGGCCCGGTCATTGGCGCCGCGAGCTGTCGACACCGCGGCATCCGGACGACCGGTTGGAGCCGACGCGGCACCGGCGGCGGCATTGGTCGTGGCCGACACCGCCCGCGCCGCCCGCAACGCCGAGGACCGGCGCGCATCGCCCCCATCAGGGTTGGCGGCCGCGGGCGCGGCGCGCGCGGCGGGCTCGGCCCGGCTTGCCCCGGGCGCACTACCGCCAGCCAGTGCGGCGCGGGCGGCCGCGGCCGGACTGAGTCTGGGCGCGGCCTGCTGCGCAGACAAAGGCGCCGAGGACGGCGCAGGCGTCGGACCGGCCGGGGCCGGCGCGGCGGCACTGCTGCTGCCGATGGCAGCCGGCGCGGCGGCCTGTGGCGCGGGTCGGGCGGCCGGCACCTGCACAGGTGCAGCGCCCCCGCCTGCAGCCGGTTCATCACCGGCCGTGGTGGCAAACGCCACCAGACGCAACAAGGCCATCGACAAACCGCTGCGCACATCGGGAGCCAGCGGCAGATCACGACGGGCGTGAATCAGAATCTGATAAAAAACCTGCAGATCGGTGGGCGTAAAGCGCTCATGCCAAACTGCGGCCAGTGAATCGGACGCACTCGAGGCGCCCGCACCAATGGCCAGATCGGTGACGGTACGGGCCAGCTCGGCAAGCAGACTGTCAGCGCCCGCATTCTGGTCGGCAACCTCATCAGCCACCGTCACCAGCGCCGCCGGGTCGGCCGCGGCCAGCGCCTCGAACACCCGATTGAGATGGCCCGCATCGACGGTGCCCAGCATGTCGCGAATCTGGTCCTGCAGAACCTCGCCACCGCCATAGGCAATGGCCTGATCGAGCAGCGACAACGCATCACGCATACTGCCCGCGGCGGCCTTGCCGATCAGGTCGAGCGCGCCGCTCTCAAAGTTGATCTGCTCGGCCTGCAATACCTCGGCCAGGTGCGCGGCAATGGCTTCGCCGCGCATATTGCGCAGATTGAACTGCATGCAGCGCGACAACACCGTGACCGGCACTTTTTGCGGATCGGTCGTGGCAAGAATGAAAAGTACATGCGGCGGCGGTTCTTCAAGCGTCTTGAGCATCGCGTTGAACGCGTGCGCCGTCAGCATGTGCACCTCGTCGATCATGTAGACCTTGTAGCGACCGGCCGTGGGCGCGTAAACCGCGTTGTCGAGCAGCTGCGCCATTTCGTCAACGCCGCGATTCGACGCAGCATCAAGCTCGAGGTAATCGACAAAACGGCCCTGATCGATTTCGGTACAGGCACCGCATTGACCACAGGGCGTGGCCGTCATGCCGGTCTCGCAGTTCACCGCCTTGGCCAGAATGCGCGCGATCGTCGTCTTACCCACACCGCGAGTGCCGGTAAACAAATAGGCGTGATGAATACGACCCGTCTTGAGTGCGTGGTCGAGAGCGCGGACGACATGATCCTGCCCCACCAACGCATCGAAGGAGCGGGGTCGCCATTTACGTGCCAGAACCTGATGCGACATAAATCTCTGGGAATGGGTATGCGAAGCCCGCCAGACACGGCCAGCACGGGGGCTGACCGGCCGACTGCAAGGCGATCTGATGCCGCCTGCAGCGAGTTATTGGGTGGGCGAGCCTGGTCTCCGGCACTTGTCAGACTTGACGGTGGCTGCTTCCTTCCGGACCTGACCAATTACGACAGGCAACAATGCGAAGGGGCCCGCCCATTTGAATTCTATCAGTCTGCCCATATCATGTAGGACTTAACCAACCAGCCTTCACGGAGCGACATAATTCCATGGCCATTTCTCAAGTCAATGACAGTAGCTTCGAGGCCGAAGTTCTGAATGCCGATAAACCTGTGCTCGTCGATTACTGGGCCGAATGGTGCGGCCCCTGCAAGATGATCGCCCCGATCCTCGACGAGGTCGCCACCGACTATGGTGACAAGATCAAAATCGCCAAAGTCAATGTCGACGAAAATCAGGCAACCCCCGCCAAATATGGCATTCGCGGCATTCCGACCCTGATGCTGTTCAAGAACGGCCAGCTCGTCGACACCAAAGTCGGCGCCTTGTCCAAGTCGCAACTCACGCTGTTCCTCGACAGCCATCTCTGATCAATCCGGGCCCTGTGCGGCAGCGCACAGAGCCCCCGGGCCAGCGGCCAACCGTCCCTGACAACAGGCCCTGCCCGGGCTTGTAATTTTTTGCCGACACCGCTGTACAGTGTCGTTTCCAGACGACCCTGACCACCGCAAACGCCGGCATCTGGACAATCCGCGTCAATAACTGTATCTTTCGCTCAAGCCCGCGCTCGCGGGTGTGGTTCGCCACCGGGCATGCACCATCTGCCCGAGTTCCGGCCGACAAGACAGAATCCACCGCATTACCCGCACCCCGATCTCCTGATCGGTGCACGCATGCGATTCGACCTGTCCGACACCGCCGGAAATCCCGTTAAGCCGCCTGCCGGTGGCCTGTTACTGGAGTCCCGTCAACCGCTGCCCGTCTGATTGACACCTGAATCAGCCGGCATCGACTGACACCGCTCCCATTGCAGTCAATTCGTTCTGATCCCCATCATTTTCCACCTGAATAATCCGCAGTGAGCCTTTTGCCAGTCCAGTGACTGCCTAAATCGCATATTTGCCGAACAAAGCCCGGGCACGGCCCGGCGGGACAAGTATTTAATGCACCTATCCGAACTCAAAGCGCTCCATGTATCCGAGCTTCTCGAAATGGCCAGCGAACTGGACATCGAGAACGCCAACCGACTCCGCAAACAAGAACTCATGTTTGCGATTCTCAAGCGCAAGGCGAAGGCCGGCGACTCGATCTTTGGCGACGGCGTACTTGAAGTGCTGCCTGATGGCTTCGGCTTTCTGCGCTCCCCGGAAACCTCCTACCTGGCCAGCCCGGACGACATCTACATTTCGCCGTCGCAGATTCGCCGCTTCAATCTGCACACGGGCGACTCGATCGAAGGTGAGGTTCGCACCCCCAAAGATGGTGAGCGCTACTTTGCGCTGGTCAAGGTCGACAAGATCAACGACGACACGCCGGAAAAGAGCAAGCGCAAGATTCTGTTCATCAATCTGACGCCGCTGCACCCCAATGAGGTCATGACCCTCGAACGGGACATCAAGGCCGAAGAAAACATCACCGGCCGGATCTGCGACATGATCGCCCCGATCGGCAAAGGCCAGCGCGGCCTGATCGTGGCGCCGCCGAAGTCCGGTAAAACGGTGATGCTGCAACACATTGCCCATGCAATCACCTCCAATCACCCCGATGTCTACCTGATCGTGCTGCTCATCGATGAGCGCCCCGAAGAGGTGACCGAAATGCAGCGCTCGGTGCGCGGCGAAGTGGTGTCATCAACCTTCGATGAGCCGGCTACCCGGCACGTGCAAGTCGCCGAGATGGTCATCGAAAAAGCCAAGCGCCTGGTCGAACACAAAAAGGATGTAGTGATCCTGCTCGACTCAATCACCCGCCTGGCGCGCGCGTACAACACGGTCGTCCCGGCTTCGGGCAAGGTGCTGACCGGTGGTGTCGACGCCAACGCGCTGCAACGGCCCAAACGCTTCTTCGGCGCGGCCCGTAACATCGAGGAAGGCGGCTCGCTCACCATTATCGCCACCGCACTGGTCGACACCGGTAGCCGGATGGACGAGGTGATCTACGAAGAATTCAAGGGCACCGGCAACATGGAAATCCATTTGAACCGGCGCATGATGGAAAAACGGGTCTATCCGGCCATTGACATCAACCGCTCCGGCACCCGTCGGGAAGAATTGCTGATTCCGCCCGACAAATTGCAGAAAGTCTGGATCCTGCGCAAGCTGCTGCACGACATGGACGAACTGCAAGCCATGGAGTTCATGCTCGACAAGATGCGTCAGACCAAAAACAACCAAGAGTTCTTTGATCTGATGAATCGCGGCGGACGCTGACGTATTCGGTCCGTTCATAGTAAACTTGCGGGTTAACCCAATCACACCCGACTGCAGGCAACACTGCCGGGCCGTCTGAATGGCTTTTCAGAACCTCTCGAGGCTCTGAAAAGCGCAGCAGACACCAGGCATGTCGAGCCCCACCAGTCATATCCAAAGAAGCGATCCACCATGAAAGAAGGCATTCACCCCGACTATCGCGAAGTCGTGTTCCAGGACATGTCCAGCGGCAACAAATTCATCACCCGCTCGACGGTAGCCTCGCGCGAAACCATCACGATGGAAGACGGCAAGGACTACCCGCTGATCAAGCTGGAGGTGACCTCGGAATCGCACCCCTTCTACACCGGCGCCCAGCAGCGCGTGCGCGAAACCGGCCGCGTCGAAAAATTCCGTCAGAAATTCGCTCGCAAGAGCTGAGCCGCGCGCCGGCAAACTTGTGACCTGCCCTGCCGGCGCTGCCGGCGCAGGTCACTGCAGCGCCAGACTCTCTCATCAGGGCTGGCCTGCCGCCCGGCGCAGTCGGGCTTGCGCCCCGGGCCCCACAGGGGCCCACCCGATGGTCCTGCAAGACACCGCATGTGTGTTGCAGCCCTGATCGCCCGGTTATTCCGTCTGCTGATACCGCCTGGTAATCTGGTCGGAGACCGAGCCCCGGTTCCTTTCTGACTGCAGATCCTGTCGCCCGGCATGCGCACCTTCATCATTACTTCCTCGCAGGTCCGCAAACTGCCCCGCTGGGGTCTGTTGCTGGTCTGTGTTCTGTATGTGCTGCCCGGTTTGCTCGGCAGGGATCCCTGGCGCGTGGCCGATGCCGCCGGCTTCGGCATTGCGTTCACGATGTTCGAGGGCACGCCACTCGACTGGCTGGTGCCCAATGTTGCCGGCCAGACGCTGGCCGGCGAAGGCCCGCTGCCGTTTGCGCTGGCCGCCGGCTTTGCCAAGCTGATGAGCTGGATTGCGCCAGCACTGGAAGGCCTGATTCCGGGCCTTGAGATCACCCCGCACCTGTCCATCCGGCTGGCCGCCATCATCGGCCTGTCAGTGATGCTCGCGGCCAACTGGTATGCGATTTATCTGCTGACCCGGCGCCCCGGCGTCGCCCCCAGCGACCCGCTTGGCGTGGGCGCCAATGCCACCGATTTTGCGCGCGCAATGGCCGACTCGGGACTGCTGATCCTGATCGCCACCTTCGGCCTGATTGCACGAATGCACGAAACCACCGCGGTGGCCGCGCAGATGACGCTGATCGCGCTGTTCATTCTCGGCCTGGCGATGTCGCTCGATTCGCCAACCCGCGGCACCGTTCTCGCTGCGCTGGCCATTGCCGCCACCACCGCCACCCGCGGTCTGCCCATCGTCTTGCCGATGCTGCTGACCTGGCTGGCCTTGCTCTGGATTTGCCAGCCATTCACGCTGGTGCGCGCCACGGCCCTGAAAGTCGGCATGCCGCTGCTCATTGGTGCCAGCCTGATCTGGCCGGCATTTCTGATCGCCAACGGCTCGACCGAAGCCATCGTCTTCCTGACCGAATGGCTGCTCTGGAATACCAGCTCGCTCGGCCTGCCGAGCCTCGAAAGCCTGCAATACCTGGGACGCTATGCGCCCTGGTTCTTCTGGCCGGCCTGGCCGCTGGCCGCCTGGGCAATCTATCGCTGGGCCGGTCGCTTCGACCAACCCGCGGTGGCCTTGCCCGTGCTGCTGGCCGCGCTGTTTCTGGCGGCTGCTCTGTGTGCGACCGATCCGGGCGAAGCCTGGCTGCTGGGCGCCACGTTGCCGCTGGCGGTGCTGGCCGCGATCGGCTTGCCGACACTGACACGGGCGGTGGTCAATCTGATCGACTGGTTCGCGGTCATGCTGTTCTCGCTGTTCGGCTTTGCGATCTGGGCCTACTGGCTGGCGCTGCTGACGGGCTGGCCACCGCGCATGGCGGCCAGCGCCCGCGCGCTGACGCCTGGCTTCATGGCGCACTGGAGTCCGCTCGATCTGGCGCTGGCGTTGCTGGCCAGCGTTGCCTGGTTGCTGCTGGTGCGCTGGCGCATCTCCCGCCATCCGCCGGTGATCTGGCGGGCGGTCGTGTTGTCGTCGGGCGGCCTGTGCCTGGCCTGGTTTCTGCTGATGACCTTGTGGCTGCCGGTTTTCAACGAACGCAATACCTATCGCGGCGTCGCTGACGAGATCGCCAGCTTCGTACCGCCCGACCATAGTTGCGTGGAAACCCGCGCACTGGGCCTGGCCGAGCGTGCCTCGCTGGCCTACTTTGCCGGCCTCAGATACGGCGACGGCTCTACACCGTGCCGCTTTCTGCTGATTCAGGATTACGGCAATGCCGCCGACTACGCGCCGCCCGACGAAGCGGGCTGGCGTCTGGTCTGGAATGGTCGGCGCCGCGCCCGCGCCAACGACCGGCTGCGTCTTTACATACTCGAAGAAGCGGAAGTCATCACCAGGAAGTGATCGCGGTAGTGGCGCATCTCTTCGATCGATTCGAGGATGTCGGCCAGCGCCGTATGGGCGCCGCGCTTGTTGAACGCGCGCGCCACTTCAGGCCGCCAGCGTTTGCACAATTCCTTGAGCGTACTCACATCAAGGTTGCGGTAATGGAAATAGGCCTCGAGCGCCGGCATGTAGTTGGCCATGAAGCGGCGATCCTGACAGATCGAATTGCCGCACATCGGTGAAGCATTGGCCGGCACCCATGCCTTGAGGAATTTGAGCATCTCCGCCTCGACCGCGGCCTCGTCCATGGTCGACGCTTTGACCTTGTCGATAAGACCCGAACGGGAATGGGTGCTTTGATTCCAGTTATCCATGGCCGCCAGACGCTCATCACTCTGATGCACGACCAAAGCCTCGGACTGGGCAAGCACTTCGAGTTGGCTGTTGGTGATGACGATCGCGACCTCGATGATACGGTCGTTGGCCGGATCAAGACCGGTCATCTCCATGTCCAGCCAGGCCAGGTGGTTCTGATTTGAAACGGGTTGCTGTGACATACTGTCCTCCTCCTGAAATTGTTGCATGACCCTTCTCATGACGGCGAACGCTTTATCGTTATTGTTTGTTTTGGTCCTCATGACCAACGCTGCGGTTCGCCTGTGGCTGGCCAGTCGCCAGATTCGGCATGTGGCCCGCCACCGCGACGCGGTACCGGCCGCCTTCGAGGGCCAGATCTCCCTCACCTCACACCAGCGTGCGGCGGCCTACACCATTGCCAAGGTTCGCCTGCAGCTGCTCGACTCTTTGGTCAGCACCGTGGTGCTGGTCGCGCTGACCTTGCTGGGCGGCGCACAATGGCTTTATGACCTCAGCGCCGGCTGGCTGCCCGATTCGCCCTGGCTGGCGCAATTGGTGTTCCTGCTGATGACTGTTGCCTTGCTCGGCCTGATCGATGTGCCCTTCTCATGGTATCGGCAGTTTCGGCTTGAAAAGCGCTTCGGCTTCAATCGGATGACCCCGCAATTATTTCTTGCCGACTTGTTCAAGGGCGCCCTAATCGGCACGCTCATCGCCACCCCGCTCATCGGCCTGGTGCTGTGGCTGATGCAATCGGCCGGCGCCTGGTGGTGGCTGGCCACCTGGGTCGTCTGGACGGCATTCAGCATCGCGCTGATGGTGTTGTACCCAACGGTGATTGCGCCGCGCTTCAACAAATTCAAACCGCTGCCGCAGGATGAACTGCGCACGCGCGTCGAAGCCTTGCTCGCACGGTGCGGATTCCGCTCTCAGGGTTTGTTCGTGATGGATGGCAGTCGTCGATCCAATCATGGCAATGCGTATTTCACCGGCTTCGGCCAGGCCAAGCGCATCGTCTTCTTCGACACCTTGCTCGAACGCCTCGATGGCGACCAGATCGAAGCGGTGCTGGCCCATGAACTCGGGCACTTCAAACATAAACACATCGCCAAGCGTCTGGTCATCAGCTTTGCCACCAGTTTTCTCGGTCTGGCCTTGCTGGGCTGGCTGGCCGCCAAGCCATGGTTCTATACCGGCCTGGGCATGACACCCGGCGCCATCGGCTTTGAAGGTCCGGCGTTGTTGCTGTTCCTGCTCGTCATTCCCGTATTTACCTTTTTGCTGCGCCCGCTCACGGCCACGCTGTCACGGCGCGACGAATTCCAGGCCGACGCCTTTGCGGCCAGCCAGACGCAGGCCACCCATCTGGTCAATGCGCTGCTGCGCCTGTATCAGGACAACGCCTCAACCCTGACGCCAGACCCGCTGCATTCGGCCTTCTACGATTCCCATCCAAGCGCTTCGGAACGCATCGGCCGCCTGTTGCAAGCCAACCAGGCGCAACCGGCCTGATGGGCACTGCCGCGCCGTCCGCCACGCACGCCGATGAAGCCGTGGTCATTGCCGCCTTCGGGCGACGCTTCATGGTCCGCCACCTGGGCGGCACCGAAGAATCGCTGGCGATGGCTCAGGGCCGTGACCTCGGGCTGGCCATCGGCGACCGGGTATTGATCAAACCGGCCGGCGGCGACGAACAAATCATTACCAAACTGCTGCCGCGGCGCACCGAACTGCTGCGCAGCGTCGCCCGGCGCAGCAAGGTGCTGGCCGCCAATATCGATCAGGTGGCCATCGTCATTGCCCCCGACCCGCACTACAGCGAAGAAATTGTCATGCGCGTGATGATCGCCGCGCACGCCGCTGACTTGCCCGTCATCATGCTGGCCAACAAACAAGACCACCCACGCTTTGATGTCATCGAGCCGCGCCTGGCCTTGTTCGAATCGCTGGACGTGCAAATCATCCGGATCAGCGCGCTGACTGCGCCGCAAGTCACTCAGGCGCGGGTGCGCGAGTTGTTTGAAAATCGCACCACGGTGTTGTGCGGTGAAAGCGGGATGGGCAAATCAACGCTGCTCAACCTGTTGGTGGCCGATGCCGAACAACGCACTGCGGGCATTTCGGCGGCCCTCAAAAGCGGCCGCCACACCACCACGTCGAGCCGTCT
>CAXBNM010000149.1:0-11076 GCA_963976885.1 uncultured Burkholderiaceae bacterium | reverse complement strand
CAGCGGCCCGCCGTTGTTGGGCAACCAGGCGCGCCAGCCGGGGTTGCGCAACTGTCGCCAGTCGGTAGGCAGTGGCATCACCCGGATGCCGAGCGCGCGGGCGACGCCCAGGGTGCGCGGCATGTGCGCGGCGCTGGTAATCAGGTAAGCCGGCGTGGGGTGGCGCGCCACCAGCGGCTGCGCCGCTTGCATGTCCTGATAGGTGTTGCGGCTTTCAAAGCCAGTGACGAGGATGGCGTTGGCGGGCACACCCATTTGCATCGCCACCTTGGCCATGGCCGCACCGACGCTGGTGGCGGCGGGGTTCTCGGCGCTGCCCAGCCCCCCGGCAAACAACAAACGCCCGCCACTGTGCTGCCAGTGCTCGACAGCGGCCACGGTGCGACGCCAGCCGGCCAGGGTGAGTTGCTCATGCGAGGTCAGGTGCGCGGCGGCCGGCGTGCCCGCGCCGGGCACCAGATAGAGCGGCTCGGGGCTGTCTGGTGTGCTTGGCAGGTAGGCGTCGCCTTCGAGTTGCGTGAGCGCCAGACTGGCCAGCGCCGGGGTCGAGAACACCCAGACCCAGAGGAAGACGAGCCCGGTCAGGTTGCGCAGTGCGCGCCCCCAGCGTTGCAGGTGGCCGCGCTGCAAAAGGCGGCCCAGCGCGAACCAGAGCAAGGCCAGCAACACCAGCATTTGCACCGGACCCGGGGTGAAGGCCTCGCTGGCGTTACCGAAAAACAGCATGGATCAGTTGGCGGCGTGAGCGTGCGGGGTGGACGAGGCGATGCCGGCCTGCCAGCCCAGGACCCGGTCGAGCAGAGCTTGCTGGGCTTCGAGCGAAGTCATGGTGTGATCGATGGCGGGTTGGTATTCGGTGGGGATGGCTTGCAGATCGGGGTAATCGGCGAAGGCCTCGACATATTGATTCTGATAATTGTAGAACTGCAGAATGCTGCCGGTATAGAGCTGATGGATGGCCACGCCTCGTGCCAGCAGGCTGCGCAAGTCTTGCGCGTAGTCGGCCAGCGGCGGGTGGCTCAGGCCGTAGTCGGGGGCGCTGGTGGGGGCCGGCGCGTCGGCGCCGCGTTGCAGGCGATTGCGCAACGAGCGGCCCAGCACGCCGGGCGTCAGGGTGCGGGCGCGTTGCAGATAGCGTTCGCGATGGCTGCGCGCGGTGGGAAAGGCGTAGCCGTCAATCAGGAACAAGCCGCTGACTCTCGGATCGATCAGCGCGGTGCGCAAACTGTAGACCGCGCCCGAGCACAGCCCGACCATGATGACTGAGCTGGTCTCGGCCGTGGTGTTGAGCAGGTCGATGCCGGCGCGCAGATCGATGACGGCTTGCTTGTCGTAGGCGGTGTCGGTAGGCGGCGTGCGACTGTCGCCCACGGCGGCCAGGTCGATGCGCAGACTCGGCACGCCACGCTCGGCCAGCGCGCGGGCAATTTTGACGTTGATGCGATGCGGGCCGGTGCGATGTACGACGCCGGCACTCATCAGGATGCAACCCGGGCCGCCCGCCGCTGCGGTGGCTGGCATGGTGATGGTGCCCAGCAGGTGGCGATGCGAACCGAATAAATGGGTGGATTCTTTCATGTGATCTCCGCCGTCACGGCGTTCAGCACTGCGTTGATGGCGTCGGCCGGCACCAGGGCAGTGTTCAGGGCTTCTTCGCTGGTCCAGTCGAACTCACTGGTGATGCGCTGCTCGCCAAAGCTTACACCGCGGGCAATGCAGGCCTGCCGCCAGGCGCTTTCGTGACGCGGATCGGCCGCTGCGCTGGCGGCGCTGGCCTGGCAGCGCCCTGCCTCCTGGGTCAGCAATTCGATGCGCGGCACCGCCACTGCCAACGCCTCACCGCTGAGCGCTTCGATTTGCGCTGCCATCGCCGGTGCGACGGCCATGCCAAGCAATTCAGTGGGTGGCCATTGGGTGTCAAAGGTGCGGATCAGGCGAGCCGGTTCACGCGGCAGGCTGTAAGTGGTTTGCAGCGCGCGGCGATGGTCGGCGGCCAGCGCCTGCAGGTGTGCCTTGCCATCGAGCACCGGGTTCCAGAGCACCAGCCGGGCCGGCGGGCGGGAGGCCGCAAGCGCGTCATCGCCGGCGGCCAGCAGGGCGATGCTGGCCCCCAGCCGGATACCAAGCCAGGTGATTTGTTCGGCGCCCGAGAATTCGGCCAGCATCTGGTGGGCGGCCAGGGTGTCGGCAACCCAGCCGCGCAGATCGGCCTGCAAGTCGGTGCCGGGTGAGTCGCCGCTGCCGTAGTAATCAAACCGCAACACGTCGATGCCCTGGCGGGCGAGCCGGTCGGCCGCCACCCTCAGCAGGCGATGGGTGCGCACCGCTTCCTGGCCGAAGGGGTTGAGGATCAGCGCGGCCCGGCGCGGCGCGGCCGGATCGGCACGGCGGGCGCGATGGGCGAAGGCCACGACCTCGCGGCCCGGCGCAACGGCGGGCGATGGAACGTTAATGCGTATTGGAACGAGAGACATCAGGTCAGAGTTTGAAGAAAACGAATTCGGAATAGAGGTGGTTGATGCCGCCCTGCAGGTAGGGGCCGCGGGCATAGCGAGCGTTCGGATTGACCAGCCGGTGCGGGATGGTCAGCGCGCGCTCGGTCTGCAACGCTTGCTCAAGCTCGAGAAACAGAACACCGCTGCGCAACAGGTGGGCAGCCAGCGCCGGTATGGCGTCGCGCAGATCGGGCATGTCAGCAGGGGCCACCGGCAGGTAGATGATTTCGGCGGTCGGAATCAGGCCGCGCCGCCAGCGCCGTGCGAGCACCACCGGAAAGCAGCGCCCCTGCCAGCATAGTCCGGCAACCATGCAACCGAGTTGACGGTGATCGCGCAGCGCACCCGCCAGCACCGGATCGGTCGTGTGTTCGATGGTGGCAGAATCGTTCAGGATTTGCCAGTTGCTGTGGTTGCGACGGGCCACTTGTGGCACGAACAGGCGCACCAGGCCAGCCGACACAGGTTTGAAACCGAGGGCCGGCAACATCCGCACGACCGATTCGGTGGGCGTGAGATCGGTAAAGATGGTGTTTTTGCGACTGGCAATCTTGCGCAGCATCCAGAGCGCCTGGCCGCGTTTGTCCTCGCTGACATACCAGCTCGACAGATTGATCTGGGTGGTGGCCTGCGTGGAGGGCACGCCAGTGACCGGATTGGGCAACGCCAGCATCACGCCATCGGGATTTTCCGGATCGCCAAGCAGCCACGCAATATGGCGACTTGGGCCGTGCGCAGACATGCGTGCGAAGCCATCCTGCCAAAACTGACTGGGACGGTCGGGAAAGGCCACGCTCATAAGGCGTAACAAGACAGGTTCGGCGTCGAGGCCAACCTCGGTCAGTTGCACTGTATTTGCCCTGCGAGTTAGGGGAGTAAGTTGTCGGTCAAGGGCTTGCCGACTTGCCAAGTCGACCTGGTCTGACGCGCTGGCCGCGCCAATGTGTGCCAAGCCTGCAATGATTCTACAAACCGGCGCCAACCATCGGTGACAATACGCACAATTGCGTGCCAGCGAAATATCACAATTAGTGTCCTGGCCCGCATTATCCGCCCCCCGGTTCGCTTGTTTGTCTGCGTTGCGCACACAGGCACAGGGGTGCAGTGTAAATTCGCGTGCTCAGGTTTTTTCTTCGGAGATCAACGGTTTGTCGACTACCTCGGTGTCATCCCATTCATCATCGCCCGGGTCTGCAGACGCCCCGTCCAACTCCTTCCGTTCCCTGTTCGGGGGCGACGATCAAGCTGCCAGTAAATGGCTGGTCACGGGCGCCGCTGGCTTTATCGGCTCGCATCTCGTGCAAGCCTTGCTCAATGCCGGTCAGCAAGTGGTGGCGGTCGACAATCTGCTGACCGGTCATCGCCACAATATCGACCTGGTGCTGGCCCAGGTGCCCGAGGCGGCGCGGACCAATTTTGAGTTCCTGCAGGCCGATATTGCTGATACGGCAGTTATAAGCAAGGCTCTGGCCGGTGTTGACTATGTATTGCATCAGGCGGCATTGGGGTCGGTACCCCGCTCGCTGGAGCAACCGCTGGCGTCATTTGCCAATAATGTCGACGGATTTTTCAAATTGATCATCGCCGCCAAAGAGGCCGGCGTGAAACGCTTTGTTTATGCGTCATCAAGTTCCATCTATGGCGATCATCCCGGTTTGCCCAAGCAGGAAGACAAGACCGGCAATCCGCTGTCGCCTTATGCAGCGACCAAAGCGTCCAATGAATTGTTTGCCGCCATGGTGGCGCGCTGCTACGGCATGCCTTGCGCCGGGCTGCGTTATTTCAATGTTTTTGGCTCGCGCCAGGACCCCAACGGCCCTTATGCGGCGGTAATCCCTAAATGGGTCGATGCATTGATTGCCGGCGAACCGGTATATATCAATGGTGACGGGCAGACCAGCCGTGACTTCTGCTTTATCGACAATGTCGTTCAGATCAACCTGCGGGCCGCTCTCACGGCGCTGCCGGCTACCGAGGGTCAAGGCGCTGTGCATCATGCTTACAATGTAGCGGTCGGACACCAGACCACGCTCAACGAGTTGTTCATGATGCTTCGCGACCGGGTCAGTCAGGTGTTTCCGCATGCGGCCTCCGCCGAGCCGATTTACCGCGACTTCCGGGCCGGCGATGTGCGCCATTCGCTGGCTGATATTTCACTGGCCCGCGCCAATCTGGACTACGCCCCGACCCATACGGTCGCGCAAGGGCTCGATCAGGCGGTCCAGTGGTATATCGATCATTCCGCCGCGGCGAAGTGATTTGCCACCATTTGGACAATCATGTTCACGGTTTCCCGGTGGTCAAGCCCTGCGATTTGTCTGATACTCAGGCATCTAATCCAATTCGGGGCCAGCGAGCAGCGAAATTCGCCATCTCCATGTGACGAAATTCCTGCCAGTTGCGAGCCGCTGTCCGCACAATGGCATGCACGCAGCTTCTGGACCTCCAGACAAGGTCCCGCCTACAACGACCGTTGTTGCCGCCCATCTCGATCCGCTTACTCGTCAGGAGAGTTCCATGCTTAGCCGTGTTTGTCTTTTGTTTGTCATCTTGGTTCTGGGAGCGTGCAGTTCCTTGCCACCGGCACCTGCCAAGGCGGCATCAGAGGCCTTCCGCTATCAGATCGGCCCGGGCGACAAGCTGAAGATCAGTGTCTGGCGAAACCCGGAGCTATCGGCCGAGGTGCCGGTCAGTCCGGACGGCAAGATCACCTCGCCGCTGATCGAAGACCTGCAGGCCGCCGGCCGCAACCCGGAAGACCTGGCCCGTGAAATCGAAAAGCAACTGACCAAGTTCATTCGTGAACCGACGGTAACGGTGGTGGTCACCGAGTTTGTCGGCAACTCCGATCATCAGGTGCGTGTGGTGGGCCAGGCGGCCAAGCCGGCGGCCATTCCGTTTCGGCAAGGCATGACCTTGCTCGATGTGATGATCAAGGTTGGCGGTATTACTGAATTTGCCGCCGGTAACCGGGCGGTGCTGATTCGGACCTCGGATGAGAACAAGCAATACCGGGTGCGACTGCAAGATCTGCTGCGCAGCGGCGACGTGTCGGCTAATGTCGAAATGCTGCCGGGCGATGTCATCATGATTCCTGAAGGCCTGCTGTAAAGCAGCCGAGAGCCTCCAATGATTGCAAGTTTTACCAAGTATCTGACCTTTCTGCCTGGGCTCTGGAAGCACCGGCGGCTGGGCTTCGTCACCGCGCTGCTGATCGGCCTGATCGGCGCCACGGTGGTGATGTTGCTGCCCTCGCGCTACGAAGCCTCGGCGCGCGCTTATGTAGACACGCAAACCATCCTGCGCCCGCTGATGGAAGGGATGGCGGTGCAGCCCGATGTGACGCAGCAACTGAGCATGATGTCGCGGGCGTTGCTCAGCCGGGCCAACTTGCAAGAGGTGGCTACGGTGGCCGGTCTGCTTGATGGCACGCAGACCGAGGTGGCCACGGAATCCTTGCTCAGTGCGTTGAGCAAGAAGATTCAGTTCGAGCCCGCCGGCCGGGAAAATTTCTTCAGCCTCAAGTATCGGCACCCCGAGCCCGAAGTGGCGTTGTCGGTGGTGACCTCATTGCTTGATATTTTCTTCAACAGTGCCCGCTCCAATCAGGAGCGTGATACCCGCCAGGCCCTGGCCTTCCTTGACGAGCAGATCAAGCTCTACGAAGTCAAGCTGGTTGCTGCCGAGAATGCGCTCAAGGAATTCAAGATCAACAATCTTGAAGTGATGCCGAACCTGCAACAGGATTACTTTGCGCAAACGGCCGAGGTGCAGCAGAAACTCGATCAGGCGCAGCTTGAATACCAACAAACCCTCAACGCCCGCGCGGCGCTGCGCAGTCAGCTCGAAGGCGTGCCGCAAAGCTTCAGCAGTGCTGATCCGAGGGCAGGCCCGGGTGCCATGTCGGAAACCGAGAAGCGGCTGCGTGATGCGCAGTCCCGGCTGTCCGATTTGCGCATGCGTTACACCGAGCGTCACCCCGATGTGCAGAACACGGCCCGCATCGTTGAAGATCTCGAAAAGGCGTACCAGCAGGAAAAAGACGCCATTGCCAATAACGGTGGTATCGGCCCCGGGCAGATTGTCGTGCCCAACCGGGTTTTCCAGGATCTGAAGGTTGCGCTGGCCAACACCGATGCCCAGGTGGCGTCGTTGCGGGCGCGCGTCGCCGATGCCCAGCGCCGCCTGCAAAGCGTGCGCACGCTGGCCAAGACCGTGCCCGAGGTTGAGGCTCAGTACAAGCAACTCAATCGCGATTACGAAGTCAACAAGACCAATTACGAGCAACTCGTGTCACGGCGCGAGTCGGCGCTGTTGTCGGGCAACCTGGACGCCACCAGCGGTGCCGGTGATTTTCGGGTTGTCGATCCGCCCAAGGTTTCGACCGCACCGGTATGGCCCAACCGCCCGTTGCTGCTGATTCTGGTTTGCTTTGGTTCACTGGCGGCCGGTGTGTTTGCGGCGCTGGTGCGCTCGCAAAGTGCGCCCGCATTCTTTGACGTGTATTCATTGCGCGCTGCTACCGACGTGCCGGTGTTCGGTTCGGTGAGTCTGGTGCGTGAAGGCGCGGTCTCGGTCATGTCGGGGCTGGGCTCGCTCAGTTTCTGGTTGCTGATCCTCGCTTATGTCGGGGCGTTTGCGGTTGCCATTGTGTTGACCATGCTGACCCAGGCCAAGCGTGAACCTGCCGAGCTGACCTTGTCGACAAGTCCGGCGCTGATGGAGCGGTTCATGCAGTCGGAAAAAATAAGCGACAAGACGTTGTTGCCGGGTAATGATCCGGCCGCCAAGGCCGATACCGGATCCACCCCTTCTACGCAGAATCGGGCGCTATGACCATGAATATGATCGAAGAGGCAATTACGAAGATGCGGCAGGCCGGACTGGCGCCGCCGTTGCCTGAGCACGGACCGCAGAGCCGCGATGAAAAGCGCCGCGACGACGCACGTGCCGTTGCCAAGGCTCGCCAGTCGCGTCGCTCGATGCGCAGCAGCAACCCGGACTCCGAATTACAGTCGTCGACCGTGACCGGACCGGGGCCGGAAATTACGCCCGAGCAGGTACGGGCCATCGTCAAGGAAGAGGCGCGGATGCGCAAGAAGGCGGCCGCCAAGGCGGCGCGCCGCGACGCCTCGGCAGGCGCGACCGGCAAGCGGGCCGATCAACATGCCGCGCCCGCCGTGCAGGACACCACCCCGGTCGTGCGCGAGCGCCGCAGCAGCAGCCCGCCGCCGAGCCTGGGTAACAGCACCAGTGCGCTCGACTCCCTGTTGCCGCCAACCCGGATCAACCATACCGTCGAGCCGGCCACGGCGCGCGTGCCCACCATTACTCGTCAGGTGGGACAGCGCAAACAGGAAGGCCGCACGGCCGCCAAGATCGACATCGACCTGAAGAGTCTGTTTGCCGAGGGCTATCTGGAGGCCGAAGGCCGGGCCGGTTTGTTGTCCGAAGAATTCCGCCGCATCAAGCGTCCGTTGCTGGCCAATGCCTTTGGTCAGGGCTTGCCGGCGGCGCTCAATGGTGAACGCATCATGATCACCAGCGCGCTGCCGTCGGAGGGCAAGAGTTTCTGTGCCATTCATCTGGCGCTGAGCATTGCCTCCGAGGTGGAAAACTCGGTAGTGCTGATCGAGGCCGATGTCGCCAAGCCGACGGTGCTGAGCAAACTTGGTGTTGAGCCGCGGCGCGGCCTGGCCAACTGGTTTGAAGATCAGACCATTGACGTCACCGATCTGGCCGTCTCGACTGATCTGCCCGGCCTGAAGATCGTGCCGGCCGGCCTTGGCGCGCCCGATTCCATCGATATGCTTGCCAGTAGGGCGATGGCGCGCTTCTTTGATCTGTTGCGCGAGGCGTACCCGAATCATCTGATCATTGTTGATGCGCCGCCTTTGCTGCCCGCTACCGAGGCCAAGGTGCTGGCTACCCATATGGGTCAGGTGGTGGTGGTGGTCGAAGCCGGCGAAACGCCCAAGTCGGTCGTGGCCGATGCGCTTGAAATGCTCAAGGACATTGAAATTGTCGGCCTGGTGTTGAACAAGTCATTACACCAGTCGAAGAACGCCGGCTACGGCTACGGATACGGATACTGAATATGAAGCAGGGTTTGCAAGCCGCTCGAACTAGTGCAGTCCAGGCTGCGTGCCTGATCACTCTGGGCGCCGGTGTCTTGGCCTGGCAACCAGCATTGGCACAGAAGGGCGCACCGGCTGCCCCTCAGTCCGCGCCTCAGGCGGTGCCGCAAACCAAGCAAGGCGCGAGCGACGATGCCGGCTCAGGTGGTGTGGGTGATCCGCGCCGCTCGCGTCGCCAGAGTGTGCCGGAAGTCGATGAGCCCGGCGTGCAACGCATTGGCGTGGGTCGCGCCACCAGCAACGAGCGCAGCTTGCGCATCATTCCCGGCTTCAGTGTCGGCTATACCGCATCCGACAATATCGACTTGTTCCCGCGCGAGACGCGCGAACCGGGCAGCCTGCTTGAGGTGTCGCCATTCGTCGAGGTAAAAATCCGCCGGCCCGGTTCTACCGTCGATCTGAACGCCTCGGTACGTGGTCAGAAGTACTGGGACAGCGTGTTCGTGGACGATCGTCTCGATGGCGACCTGAGCGGTACCGCCGATGTGTCGATCTCGGGCGATGCGCTGCGTCTGCGCGCCGATGGCAATGTGTTTCGCATCGACGAAACCGGCCTGGGCGGCACCGCGGTAACCGGTGGCGCACGGACCCAGAACACGACCATCTTCCGCTCGTTCAATGTGTCACCTTACTCGGTCGGCCGGCTTGGCCTGAATACCCAATACGAAGCGGGCTACGAATACGAATTGATTGACCGGGGTACCCGCAACGACAGCAATCGGGTGTTTGGCGAGATACAACACACCGGTTTTGGCGATGGCCGGCTGGGCCTGCTCGGCCGGGTCGATGCCCGGCAAGTCGAATACGAAAACGGTTCTGAATACGACAACATCTCTGGTCTGCTTGGCCTGAGTTGGGCGCTGAGTGGCCGCCTGAAGGTTGGGGGCGGTGCCTATTACAGTGCTATCGATGCGCTCTATGACGACGGCGACAACAGTGGTGTCGGCCCGGCCGTGTACTGGGACTGGCGCGCCAGTGAGCGCAGCGCGTTTCAGGGTCAGGTTGCCGATGCCTATTACGGCAGCAACGTAGCGGTGCGCTTCCGGCAGTTGTTTCAACGCTGGGTGTTCTCGGCCAACTACAACAAGGGCGTTGAAGACGGCAACCGTGCCAGTACGTTTTTGTTCCGACCGATCAATGCGTTTCGCGGGTCTACGCGGCGCACCAGCGACCGCACACTCAACGATTTCAATGCCAGCCTGGCCGAGCGCGATCTGGAGTTAGGGCCGGGTTCGCAGTTGTTCACCGCCGTGCTTGATTCGGCGCTGGTGTACGACAACACCTTGTCGCTCTCAGCCGCTTATATCCGCCCGCGTCATGCCGGTCTCGTTTCGTTGTTCAGCTCTGATCGCGATGCCGCCACGACGCCGTTTGGCGCCAACAGCGATCGTCAGATCAATCAGTGGGGCGCCTATGGCGTCTTCGATTATCTGCTCAGTTCGCGCAATTCGGTGCGGGTGATCGGCCAGTACCGTCGAGCCAGCTTGCAGGACAGTGGCGAGTCGTCGTTGTTCAACGGTATCGACGTATCGTACAAGCGCACGCTGACTTCGCGGGCTGACGTACGTTTTGCCGTGCGCTACTCGATTCAGGATGGCGATGGCGGTGCCTCGAGTTATAAAGAAACCGCCGGTACCGTTACCTATACCTACCGCTACAAATAGGTGGCGCTCAGCCGCCTGCGCCGCCAGGCGCAGGCGGCAACCGATACAGACGCAACCGGGACGGATGGGCGTCGCTGAAGTGCAGGCGATGCACGGCGCTGATCACCTGCGTGTTGTGCCGGTTCGGTCCGCCGGTTTGCAGATTGCGCGCCAGGCGCGGAAAGCTGCTGGCCGCCACATGCAGCCGCAGTCGATGCCCGCGTTCAAAGCGATGCGCAATCTGGCGCGCCGCTACCTTCACTGCAATGATTTGCCCCGGCTTGCGGCCGGCGCCGGCTGGCGCCAGGCTGACGCGCTGCGCGCCTTCCTGCACGTTGACCGAGTTGCCTGCGGGATCGACATCCGTCAGGCGCACCACAACATCAAAATCGGCGGCCTCCGATGAGACAAACAACTCGGCACTGACGTCGCCTGCGTAGTCGACATCTTCGGCAAACGGATCGCTGGTGAAAACCAGCACGTCGTCGCGCGCTTCGACGGCGGCTTGATGCTGCGCACCGGCAACAATGGCCGGCGTGCTGGTGCAGCAGACCGGGCCGCCGAGCGAGGGCACCGGCTGCGCCGGATCGGCCGTCCAGTCGTTGTCGTTCAGCCCGGCAAGTGTGGTCGGTCGCTGTGCGTTGGTGCTGCGTATCAGCCGGCCGTCGCCGCGCACGCTGTTGGCGCCGCGTTCGGTTTGCAGATGCCAGTATTCGTGTCGCGCCGGTGGTGGCCAGTTGCTGGCGGTGTGCCATGTCGGTTGGCCGGGCAGTCGGTAAGACACGGCGGGCGTGATGTCGG
>CAXBNM010000148.1:0-11087 GCA_963976885.1 uncultured Burkholderiaceae bacterium | reverse complement strand
CTCAAAGGTGACCGGATTGCCGAAGAGTTTCAAACGATCGTCAACGAATACGTCGAGCGTCGCTACGGTGCGCCGGTTCGTTGAGCAGCAGGCATAAATGAGTAAACAGGAAAAAATCCGCGGCGTCCGCGGTATGAACGACATCCTGCCCACCGATGAGGCCTTGTGGTCGCGTCTGGAAGATGCCGTCGCATCAACAATGCTGAGTTACGGCTATCGCCGGATTCGCACGCCAATTCTTGAACAGACCGGCTTGTTTGTGCGTGGTATTGGCGAGGTGACCGACATCGTCGAAAAGGAAATGTACAGCTTCACCGATTCGCTCAATGGCGAAGCGCTGACCTTGCGTCCGGAAAATACCGCCGGCGTCGTGCGGGCGACGGTGGAACACAACCTCACCTATGATGGCCCGCAACGGCTCTGGTACAGCGGACCGATGTTTCGTCACGAGCGCCCGCAAAAAGGCCGCTATCGGCAGTTTCATCAGGTCGGGGCCGAGTTCTTTGGTGTGGCCGGGCCGCAAGCCGATGCCGAGCTGATCATGCTCGGGCAGCGCCTGTGGGATGACCTCGGTCTGGTTGGCGTCAAGTTGCAGATCAACAGTCTGGGCCAGCTCGAAGAGCGCAAAGCGCATCGGCAGGCGCTCATTGATTACTTCGAGGCCAACGAGTCATTGCTCGACGCCGATGCGCGGCGTCGGCTGCACAGCAATCCGCTGCGCATACTCGATACCAAGAACCCCGAGATGCAGGAGCTGGTCGAAAACGCGCCACAGCTGATCGGTTACCTCGGTAAGGAATCGATGGCTCACTTCGAGCAATTGCAGACCTTGCTCAAAAGCCAGAACCTGCCGTTCGAAATCAATCCACGTCTGGTGCGCGGCCTCGATTACTACAACCTGTCGGTGTTCGAATGGGTGGCCGATGGGCTGACCATTTGCGGCGGTGGTCGCTACGATCCACTGATCGGCATGCTCGGCGGCCGCGACTCCTACGGTTGTGGCTGGGCGCTGGGCATGGAGCGCGTGCTCGAGATGCTGCGTGAGCAACATGCCATGGCACCGGTCATCACCCCTGATGTCTATCTTGTTCAGCTGGGCGACAATACCGAGGTGGCGGCGTTTCAGGCGGCCGAGCGGATGCGCGATATCGGTCTGGATGTGCTTGTGCATTGCACGGGGGGCAGTCCGAAATCGCAGTTCAAGCGGGCCGACGCGTCAGGCGCCACCGTGGCCGTCATCATCGGCGAGGACGAGGCGGCCAACGGGACCGCTACGCTCAAACCGCTGCGCGACCGGCAGCTCAGTCAGGCCACCGTACTGATTGGCGAACTTCCCGATGCTGTAACCGAAATGATTCTCGGCGATATGGATATCGACCCAAGCGTTGACGATGCCGGCAATGGTGCCGCGCCGACGCCAACCCACCACTGAAGACTATGGCTTATAACTTCGAAGAACAAGACCAGATCGACGACCTCAAGGCGTTCTGGAACAAATACGGCAACTTCATTCTGACTGTCGTTACCGTGATCGCCTTGTCGGTTGCCGGCTATCGGTTGTGGGGCTGGTATCAGCACAAAACCGCTGGCGAAGCGGCCGGTGCTTACGCGGTGCTCCAGGAAGCGGCACGCGACAAGGACATGGCACGGGTGACCGGCGCATCGCAGACCTTGTTCGACGAATACGGCTCGTCGATTCTGGCTCCGATGGGCGCCTTGGTTGCCGCCAAAACGTATTTCGAAGCCAACGAACTCGACAAGGCCGCCGACGCTTTGCGCTGGGTCATCGACAATGCGGCCGATTCCGAGTTCGCCCCGATTGCCCGGGTGCGTCTGGCCGGCGTGTTGCTCGACCAGAACAAGGCCGAAGACGGTCTGGCCGTGCTCGACGCCGGTGCGCCACCGGAGGCCTTCAAGGTCATGGTGCATGATCGACGCGGCGACCTGCTGGTGGCGCTGGGGCGCAATAAAGATGCGATCGCTGAATACGAAGCCGCGCTGGACAGTATTGGCACGGCGCGCGGCCCGCAGGGCTCGATCCGCCTGAAGCTCGCCGCGCTCAAGACCGGTAGCTGATCGATGAATTCAAGTCGTCGCCGTTTCAATTTCGGTGTCATGGGGCTGCCACTGGCCTCGTCGCTGACTGCCCTGGCTGCCTGCTCGGCCAAGGGGCCGCCGCCGCTCACCGAACTCGGTGAGTTGCCGGTCAACAAGATTGCTTCGGCCTGGCAGGTATCAATGGATGACGCGGGCGTCGGCTTCGTGCCGGCCGTTGCGGCCAGCAAGATATGGGCAACCGACAAATCGGGCGATGTCGTCGCGCTGGAGCCGCTCAGCGGCAAGCGCCAGACGCGTTTCGAGGTCGATCGTCCGCTGACCAGCGGTGTCGGTGTCGAGGGTGATTTTCTCGTCGTCGTCGATACCGATGGCGTGCTGCTCGCATTTGGAACCGATGGCAAGTTGCGCTGGGAGGCCGCGCTCGAGGCTGAGCCCTTGTCGCTGCCGACCGTGCGCTTCGGTCAGGTTTTACTGCGGCTGAGCAACAGCACCGTGGTCTCCTACGATCTCGAAACCGGTAAGCGACGCTGGTTGTTTGCGCAGAAAAACCCGGCGCTGGTGCTGCGCCAGAATGCCGGCATTGCGGTCGATACGTCGACGGCCTATGTCGGTGTGGCAGGCGGACGCGTGGCGGCCTTGTCGTTGAGTACCGGTGCGGTGCGCTGGGAGTCACGTATCTCAGTGCCGCGTGGCTCCAATGAAATCGAGCGCATTTCCGACATTCTCGGCATGCCGATGGTTACTGGGCCAACGGTCTGTGCGGCCGCCTATCAAGGTCGCCTGACCTGCGTCAACAGCAGCAATGGCCAAGCCGTGTGGTCGTTCGACATGAAAGCGGCCAGTGGTCTGGCGCTTGATGCTCAAGTCATGGTTGTCACTGACACCGACGGCCGTTTGCACGCTTTTTCGCGTAGCCAGCAAACCCTCTGGACGCAAGATGCGCTGCGCGGGCGCAGGCTGGCCGCGCCGGCACTCATCGATGGCAAGGTCTGGGTCGGTGATGCGGGCGGGGTAATACATGCGCTTGATGCGCTCGACGGTCGTTTGATCGGCCGCGTAGAAACTGATGAATCACCAATCGTCTCGGCACCACAGGCAGTGCGCGCCGAAGGCAAAACTCACGTGGTGGTGCAAACCACCGAAGGCACTGTTGTTGCCGTGGCGGCCCTATGACTAACACTACGGAGCCGTCGGGCGTGCCCGGCGTGCTCCCTCAGGAAGATTTCCTGAACTCCTTGCTACCGGTTGTCGTGCTGATTGGCCGACCTAACGTTGGCAAATCGACGATGTTCAACCGACTCACGCGCTCGCGCGATGCGCTGGTTGCGGATCTGCCCGGGCTGACGCGTGATCGTCAATATGGTCGCGGTCGAATGGGCCCCGTGCCTTATCTGATCGTCGATACCGGTGGTTTCGAGCCGGACAGTCGGACCGGCATCAGTTCGCACATGGCCAAACAGACGCGCCAAGCGCTGGTCGAGGCCGACTACATCATCTTTGTTGTCGATGGCCGCGACGGACTCGTGCCGCATGATCTCGACATCGGCATGGAGTTGCGCCGCCACACCGACAAGGTGACGGTCGTCGTCAACAAGACCGAAGGCATGGCTCGCACAACCGTCAGC
The DNA here is from genome assembly GCA_963976885.1 of uncultured Burkholderiaceae bacterium. GTDB lineage: Bacteria > Pseudomonadota > Gammaproteobacteria > Burkholderiales > Burkholderiaceae_E > JAUIAI01. The sequence goes on along the minus strand of CAXBNM010000148.1, from coordinate 7,404 downwards.
GCCGAGTTCTTCCAGCTCGGACTCGGTGAGCCCGTCGCGGTGTCGTCGGCCCACGGCGATGGCGTTGCCGAAATGATCGATCAGGTGCTGGAGTCCGAGGCGAAAGCCGTGCAGGAAGAGGCCGCGCGCCTGGCCGCTGAGCAGACCGATGAGCAGGCGCCTGCACCCGCGTTCGACCCCGACAATCCGACCAGTACGCCGGTCGAAGACTGGCGTATCCGCATCGCCGTGATCGGTCGGCCTAATGTGGGCAAGTCGACACTGATCAACACCTTGCTTGGTGAAGAGCGGGTGGTTGCGTTCGACCAACCCGGCACCACGCGGGATTCGATTTCAATCGATTTTGAACGCGCCGGTCAGCGCTACACCTTGATCGACACGGCCGGCGTGCGACGCCGGGCGAGGGTGTCGGAAGCCATCGAGAAATTTTCGGTCATCAAAACATTGCAAGCCATTGAGGCCTGCAATGTGTGCGTGCTGTTGCTCGATGCCGGCGAAAGCATCAGTGATCAGGATGCGCACCTGGCTGGCCACATCATGGAAGCCGGACGGGCGCTGGTCGTTGCGGTCAACAAATGGGATCTGCCCGACTCTGACCAGCGGCGCTGGCTCAAGGTTGAGGTCGAGCGCAAATTCCATTTTCTGTCCTTCGCCCGCTTTCATTTCGTGTCGGCTCTCAAGGCGCAAGGCATTGGTTCATTGCTGAAGTCGGTCGATCGCGCATATATGGCCGCAATGGCCAAATTGTCGACGCCGAAAATCACTCGCGTGCTGCATGATGCGGTCACTCGTCAGGAACCGCCGCGTAAAGGGCCGATTCGTCCGAAGCTTCGCTATGCCCACCAGGGCGGCCAGAATCCGCCGATCATCATCGTGCATGGCAACGCACTCAATCATGTCTCCGCGTCTTACACACGTTACCTGGAAGGCGTGTTTCGGCGTGAATTCAAGCTCGATGGCACGCCTTTGCGGGTTGAATACCGAACCAGTGCAAACCCGTATGAAAAGCCGCAGCGCAAGGGGCGGCAGGTGAAAAAAGTGAAACGACCGGGTTGAATTCGCGGCAATTACCCCTCAAGTGAGTAATTCCAGATTGTGTCAATACCGCGTCAAGTGGACCGGGCCAGTATTTACGGCCCGCACCCTTTACGCTACCATCCACGCAAATTGACATTCGTCCCCACAATCCAAAATACAGGGGGCAAGTCATCCAAAGGTCATATTATTTTCCTCGAACATAACAATACGCTGGAGCGTTCATGAGCAACAAAGGGCAACTACTACAAGACCCGTTCCTGAATCTTCTCCGCAAAGAGCATGTCCCGGTTTCGATCTATCTGGTTAACGGTATCAAATTGCAAGGCCAGATCGATTCGTTTGACCAGTATGTGGTCTTGCTGAAGAACACAGTTACTCAAATGGTTTACAAGCACGCTATTTCTACCGTGGTGCCTGGTAAGCCTGTTAGCTTCCAAGCTGATCCTGGCGACGAATAATCGTTGGGCAGCGCTGCGCCTCGATCACCACGGTGATCGACGTGCCCATTGCGTCGGCGTCCGTGCCGACCAGGAATTGCCGAACTGAACCCTGAACAATCCCCGTCGTGTCTGCTGGTAGGCGTTGGTCTGTCGGGCGATGCTATTGATGAGTCGAAACTCGACGAACTCGATCTGCTCGCTCAATCGGCTGGCATCGAACCGGCCGGACGACTCGTCTGTCGCCGTAGCCGACCTGATGCCGCTTATTTTGTCGGCTCGGGCAAGGTCGATGAGATCGCTCGCTGGATCGAAGCCAATCCGGTTGATGCGGTGGTCTTCGATAATCCGCTCGGCCCCATCCAGCAGCGCAATCTGAACCGCCGGCTCGATCTGCCGGTCGTTGATCGCACCGAACTGATTCTCGATATTTTCTCTCGTCGCGCAGCCAGCCGCGAGGGCAAGTTGCAGGTCGAGCTGGCTCAGCTTGAGCATCTCAGCGCGCGCCTGGTGCGGGGCTGGACCCACCTTGAGCGCCAGCGTGGCGGCATCGGTGCCCGCGGTGGTCCGGGTGAGAAGCAGGTTGAACTGGATCGACGCATGCTCGGCCAGCGCGTCAAGCGATTGCGCGCCGAGTTGCAAAAGTTGCGCAAGCAGCGCGCCAACCGGCGTCGCGCCCGCGATCGCAGTGGCGTGTTCAAGATTTCACTGGTTGGCTATACCAATGCCGGCAAGTCCACCTTGTTCAATCGACTGACCGGCGCCGGCACCATGGCCGCCGATCAATTGTTTGCCACGCTCGATACCTTGTCGCGCAAGCACTACATCGAAGGCGTCGGCGAAGTCATGCTTTCCGATACCGTTGGTTTTGTGCGTGAGTTGCCACATTCGCTCATTGAAGCCTTCAAGGCCACGCTCGAAGAGACCGCGCAGGCCGATCTGTTGCTGCATGTGATCGATGCCTCCTCGCCCGATCGTCACGAGCAAGTCAGTCAGGTTGAATCGGTGCTGGCCGAGATCGATGCCGGCGATGTGCCGACGCTGCGCGTGTACAACAAGGCTGACCGCATTGAGCCGCCCTTGCAGCCAGCCTCGGTGTCGCCTGCCGATATGGCGGAAAGCGCTGTAAAAACAAATGCTTGTGATAGCATGCAACCGGTTTTCGTGAGTTCGCTGACGGGTGTCGGCGTGGCTGAACTGACCCGACGGATCGCCACTTTAATCGAGCAGATCAGGGTGCCCGGTGGGCAGCAAGGGTTTCGTCATCCCGTCGAGCGCGATCCGCGTGGCATTCATTTGCCGGAAAACCCTGAAACGCCGGATATCTCCGGTGACTTGCTGCAAGATGGGTCGCATGATCCGGCCGGTAGCGGGTCGTCCTGACCGGCTCAGGCCTTGTTCTGGCCTGGGCGCGACATGAAAGCGCCGCACTACCAGTCGGGTTTTACGTCTATCTGCGCCCCTCGTGTCGATTCACGGCACAATAGTATTCTTTGGTGGCGATCGTTTCCGGTCGGCGCCGACTCAATATGCTGTTACGACAACAGCCTCTTCGAACCGAAGTAACTGGAAGTCTCTGAGATCTATGCCCAAGCCTCTGCGAGCGCTGCTCAATCTAAATGATCCCGGTTGGGGTCGTAATCAAAATAACGATAACAACAACCAGCGTCCCGGTGGTAACAACGACGGGCCGCCCGATCTTGATGAGCTTTGGCGCGACCTCAATCGCAAGCTGAACAATCTGTTCGGCCGTCGCGGTGGTGGTGGTAACGTGCCGCCGACCGGTGGCGGCGACGGACCGACCATGCGTGGTGCCGGTATTGGCCTGGGCGTGCTGGTGCTGGTGGCGTTGCTGCTGTGGCTGGGCAGCGGCTTCTACATCGTTCGTGAGGGTCAGTCCTCGGTCGTATTGCGCTTCGGTAAATTCGTCAAGCAGATTGACCAGGCCGGTTTTACCTGGCGCTTGCCGTATCCGTTCGAAACCAACGAGATCGTCAACACCTCGCAGTTGCGTACCGTTGAAGTCGGTTACCGCAACGAGACGCGCAACAAGAATCTGGCCGAGTCACTGATGCTCACGCGTGACCAGAGTATTGTCGATATCCAGTTCGCCATTCAGTACCGCGTGGGCAACCCGCGCGACTACCTGTTCAATAACCGGATGGGTGCGGTGCCCGAGGAAATCGTGCGCCAGGCGGGCGAGGCGGCAATGACCGAAATCGTCGGTCGTACCGGTATTGACCAGGTGTTGTTTGAAGAGAAAGAGCTCGTTGCCACCACGGCACGCTCACTCATTCAGTCAATTCTCGAGCGCTATGGAGTTGGCATCACCATTGTCGACGTCACCATTCAGCAGGTTCAGCCGCCCGAGCAGGTGCAGGCCGCCTTTGAAGACGCCAACAAGGCCGCGCAGGACAGGGTTCGCCTGATTAACGAAGGTGAGGCTTACGCCAACGACTTGATTCCGCGGGCCAAGGGTGCAAGTGCCCGGATCCTGGAAGAAGCCAACGGTTACCGTGCCTCCAAGATCGCTTCGGCTGAAGGTGATGCGTCCCGCTTCACGAGCCTGCTCAACGAGTACGAGAAAGCGCCCAAGGTCACCCGTGACCGGCTCTACCTCGAGACCATGCAGGACGTGATGAGCAATACGGCCAAGGTCTACATGAACTCCGAGAACAACAACAACGTCATGTATTTGCCGTTGGACAAAATTCTCGCGCAAAGCAGTCAAAACACGCTGAGTGACGCGGACGAGGCGGCTGCCGCACGCCGGCGCGGCAATACCGACAGTGGTGGTCGGAGCCGGGCCAGCAATGGCAGCACGACCTCCCTCGATGCCAACCCGAGAGATCGGGAAGCTTTGCGCCGCGGTCGCGACATTCGCTGACCTGAACTCTTCAGAGCCTAGACATGAATAGAATTTTTCCCATTGCCGTGATTGCCGGCATCCTGTTGATGATTCTGTCGTCCACGGTTTTCGTGGTTGACGAACGTCAGTTCGCGGTGCGCTACGCACTTGGTGAAATCCGTGAAGTCGTCGATGAGCCCGGCTTTTATTTCAAATTGCCGCCGCCGTTTCAGAACGTCGAATACCACGACAAGCGGATTCTCACGATCGATTCAAGCGACACCGACCGCTTCGTGACCGCCGAGAAGCTCAACCTGGTGCTCGATTACTACGTGAAGTGGCGTATTGCCGATCCGCGCCAGTACATTCGTTCGGCCCTGGGTAACGAACGGGTGGCGGTTGATCGTATCTTGCGCAGTCTGCGCGATGCCTTGCAGAACGAAGTGGCCAAGCTGACCGTGGCGGACGTGATCTCGCTGCAGCGGGACAAGCTCATGGACCGGGTGCGGACCAAGGTCGACAATGACACCGAAACCATTGGTGCCGACGTCGTTGACGTACGTCTCAAGCGGGTCGATTTCGAGCCGAACGTGCAGGAACGGGTTTTCGCCCGGATGCAGTCCGAACGGGTGCGGGTAGCCAACGAACGGCGCGCGACCGGTTCAGCCGAATCCGAGAAAATTCGTGCTGACGCCGATCGCCAACGTGAGATCCTGTTGGCCGAGGCCTACCGCGACGCCCAGAAGGTCAAGGGTGAGGGCGATGCTCAAGCTGCTGCCGCCTATGCGAAAGCGTTTGGTGCCGATCCGGAATTTGCCGAGTTCTATCGGAGTCTGGAAGCCTATCGGGCCAGTTTCAACAGTGGCGGCGATATGCTGGTACTTGATCCGACGTCCGATTTCTTCAAGTTCTTCGGCAGCGTGAAAGGCGCCAATGTGAAGGGCGGCAACGCCACGTCGACCAACTGACCGGCGCGAGGGCTGGCCGCGCAGGGGAATCGTCTGGAATGGATACTTTCCTGACCGCAGTCGCCCTCGTTTTGATCCTCGAGGGCCTGCTGCCGTTTCTGGCCCCCTCGCAGTGGCGTAAAATCTTTACCGAGGTTGCGCAACTGGCCGATGGCCAGATCCGATTCATGGGCTTTGGAGCCTTGGTGCTCGGCCTGCTGCTGTTACTGATTTGAAAAGCGACCCGGCCCGCGCCGGGTCGTCTTGCGTGTTTGCTTGATCCAAACGTGGTCTTCCATTCTTTTTTGTACTTCCCGATGGGCAGTAACTGATGCTCCGCTGGCAACTCCCTGAACACATTTCCGACGCCATGCCTGATGAGGCAAGGCGCATTGAAAACCTGCGTCGCCAACTCCTGGATCTGTACCGATCCTACGGCTACGAACTGGTTGCGCCGCCCTTGCTTGAGCATCTCGATGCCTTGCTGACCGGGTCCGGCAGCCGTTTGTCGGTACGTACCTTTCAACTGGTTGACCAGTTGTCGGGGCAAACGCTCGGTATCCGGGCCGATACCACCCCGCAGGCGGCTCGTATCGACGCCCATTTGCTCAATCGCAGGGGCGTTACCCGGCTCTGTTACGCGGGGCCGGTGTTGCACACCCGGCCGTCCAGTCTGCTGGCCACGCGTGAGCCCTTGCAGGTCGGTACCGAGTTGTTCGGCCATGAGGGTCAGGAGGCCGAGCTCGAAGTGCTCGAGCTGATGGTCGAATCGCTTGGCCAGACGGGTCTGAACAATATTCGCATCGACCTGTCGCATGCGGGCATCGTGCCGGCCATTCTGGCGCCGGTGTCGGCCGCGGCGCGGGCCGCCCTCGATACCGACCGGCTCTACGAATATCTGGTCCAGAAGGATCAGGCCGGTTTGCGCGAGCTGACCGCCGAATGCCCCGAATCGGTGCGCAGTGGGCTGGCCGCTTTGTGCGAATTGTTTGGTCCTGTCTCGGGGGCCGATCTGCGTCTGATCGACAAGGCGCGCGAGCGCCTGCCCGACGATGCACAAATTATCCGGGCCCTCGATGATCTGGCCTCGCTGGTTGGCTCGCACCTGTGGCAGCGTTTGCCGGGTGTGTCGCTGGCCATCGATCTGGCCGATCTGCAGGGCTATCACTACTATAGTGGCGTCAGTTTTGCCGCCTTTGCGCTGCCTGGCGCCGACGGCCGCCTGCACGCTGAGTCAGTGGCCCGCGGCGGTCGCTATGACGGTGTCGGTGAGGCTTTTGGGCGGGCCCGCCCGGCCGTGGGCTTTTCGCTTGAATTGCGCACTTTGGCCGAACTTGGCAAAGAACATGACCAATCGCAGGTGCCCGGAGGTATTCTGGCCCCATGGCTCGATGATTCGGCCCTGCGTGAGGCGATTGGACGGCTGCGTGCAGCCGGAGAGATTGTGCTGCAGGTATTGCCTGGGCACGAGCAGGAACAGCGGGAGTTCGCCTGTGACAGGGAGCTCGTTTTGAGAGAGGGAAGGTGGGAGATTCACGCATTGGCGACAGAACAATGAGCTCAAATGTAGTCATTATTGGCACCCAGTGGGGCGACGAAGGCAAAGGCAAGATCGTCGACTGGCTGACCGAAACCGTAGATGGCGTGGTGCGCTTCCAGGGCGGCCATAACGCCGGCCATACGCTGGTCATTGGCGATCGCAAACAGGTCTTGCGCCTGATTCCCTCAGGCATCCTGCGACCCACCGTGCGCTGTTTCATTGGCAACGGCGTGGTGGTTTCGCCCAGTGCCTTGCTGGGCGAAGTCAAGGAGCTCGAAGACTCGGGTGTGAAGGTGCGCGAGCGCCTGCGCATCAGTGAATCGTGCCCGCTGATTCTGCCCTCGCATGTGGCGCTCGATCTGGCCCGTGAACAGCGCCGTGGGGATGCCAAGATCGGCACCACCGGGCGCGGCATTGGCCCGGCTTATGAGGACAAGGTCGGGCGCCGTTCGATCCGCGTCGCTGATCTCGCGGATGATGCAACCCTAGTGGCGCGCGTTGACCGGGCATTACAGCACCATAACCCGCTGCGTCGCGGCCTTGGCTTTGACCCGGTGGACCGCGATGCCCTGATCGCTCAACTGCGTGAGATTG
>CAXBNM010000147.1:0-11182 GCA_963976885.1 uncultured Burkholderiaceae bacterium | reverse complement strand
TTGATATCGACGACGTTATCGAGCATACGCATTGCCGTGCGAACGGTATTGCGCAGTTTGTCGTGGTTCAGCGTCCAGTTGCCATCGGCATCTTGCTGCATGTGCGCGACCAGATTGACCGAGCCCAGGTTGCACACCGCGATTTCGGTGTCGCTGGTGTTGAGCGTGATCTCGGTACACAGGTTGGAGCTGTGTACGACGCCAACGTGCTGCTGCGGCGAGCGCAGGTTGCACGGATCCTTGAAGGTCACCCACGGGTGGCCGGTCTCGAACAGCATCGACAACATCTTGCGCCACAGACTGGTGGCCGAAATGGTTTTACTCGGCTTCAGTTCGCCGGCAGCGGCCCGGGCTTCGTACTTCAGATAGGCAGTCTCGAACTCGGCACCGAATTTGTCGTGCAGATCGGGGCATGACGAGGGCGAGAACAAGGTCCACTGACCATCTTCGAGTACCCGCTTCATGAACAGATCGGGAATCCAGTTGGCGGTGTTCATGTCGTGCGTGCGGCGACGATCGTCACCGGTGTTCTTACGCAGCTCAAGAAACTCTTCAATATCGAGGTGCCAGGATTCCAGATAGGCACAGACCGCACCCTTGCGCTTGCCACCCTGGTTGACCGCTACCGCGGTGTCGTTGACCACCTTCAGGAACGGCACTACACCCTGGCTCTTGCCATTGGTGCCACGAATGTGACTGCCCAACGCCCGCACCGGCGTCCAGTCATTGCCCAGGCCGCCAGCAAATTTGGCGAGCAGCGCATTTTCCTTGATGGCTTCGTAGATGCCGTCCAGATCATCGGCGACCGTCGTCAGATAGCAAGACGACAGTTGCGAGCGCTGCGTGGCCGAATTGAACAAAGTCGGCGTCGAACTCATGAAGTCGAAGCTGGAAATCTGGTTGTAGAACTCGATCGCGCGCGATTCGCGGTCGATTTCGTTCAGTGCCAGGCCCATCGCCACGCGCATGAAGAAGATTTGCGGCAACTCGATGCGGCGCTCGTTGATGTGCAGGAAGTAACGGTCGTACAAGGTTTGCAGACCGAGATAGCTGAACTGCAGATCGCGATCGGGTTGAATGGCGGCAGCCAGTCGCTTCAGGTCGAACTGCTGCAGCTTCTCGTCGAGCAAGCCGGCTTCGATGCCGCGACTGATGTAACGCGGGAAATACTCGGGATAGTGCTCGGCCATCCCCTCATGCACGACATCATCGCCGAGCACTTCGCGGCGCACCGTGTGCAGCAGCAAGCGGGCGGTCGCCTTGGCATAGCCGGGTTCTTTCTCGATCAGCGCGCGCGAGGACAGAATGGCTGACTTGTAGACCTCGTCGAGCGACACACCGTCGTACAGGTTCTTGATGGTTTCACCAAGAATCGGTGCGGCCTGCACTGGCTCACCCAGATTGGCGCAGGCGGACTCGATCAGCGCGTTCAAGGCTTCGACGTTCAGCGGCGACAACACGCCGTTGTCGCTGACATTGATCGCGTGCTCGGGCAGGTCGATCTGACCACTGGCTTCGCCTGCGGCGCGTACAGCCGCACGCTCCTGGTTGCGCTTTTCGCGGTACAGCACATAGGCGCGGGCCACTTCGTGCTCGCCCGAGCGCATCAGCGCCAGTTCGACGTGATCCTGAATGTCTTCGATGTGGAAGGTGCCACCGCCCTGACGGCTGCGCACCAGCGCCTGCACGACCGAGCCGGTCATCTCTTCGACCAGTGAGCGGATGCGGGCTGACGCTGCGCCCTGACCACCGTTGACGGCCAGGAAAGCCTTGGTCATTGCGATGGAAATCTTCTGCGGCTCGAAGGCCACTACGGAACCATTGCGGCGAATGATTCGATAGTCTTCGAACTGAATCTCGTTGCCTTGCGCATCGGTAGCGTGAATGCGCCCCGGCGATTTTTTACCGGCAACGGCAGGCATTTGGGTGGATTCGGATGGTCGGTCGGCAACCCTTTGCATCGTAGATGTCCTCTTATATTGGCTGTTATGTGGCCGCGAGCCCGGCGGCCCGTCCGGTGCGCGGCTGATCGTGGTGAAGAAGGTGAAGTCTGTGAAGGAGGTGAAGAAGATAAAGAAGCTGGTGCTACGTACTGATAATCAGTGCGGCTGGCACAGCTGCTGACGGTTGCTCAACAGGTGTCCGGCTTGATGTGATCGGTGTTCATGAAGGGCTTTTCTCTGGTGCCGATGACCCGGCATTGCTGTCTGGCGTGTTGTTCATTGAGATCGTCCAAGATCGTCCTGGTGTTGCTCTACGCCTTGTCGGCTTGTTAATGCCCGCTGCCGCCACAACGACCCCCCCCTGGTCCTGCGAGCCGGCATCCCGAACCGACTCACTTGCTGATTCGATCCGGTAACTCTGGCCCCAGATGTGGGGTAGAACCGGCCGACAGTTCAGCTCTTTTTAAGTACGACTGAAGGCTGCGCCACCCCGGTCCGGCATGCCTGAATGGGTGCCGGCGCAATCCCCCGGTTGTTACCTTGCTGCTTTGATGTTGCTATCTAGTGTGTGCCCGGTAAGTGGCTCCCCGGATTACCGGGTTTACGGACTTTTTTACACTCCCAGCCCCAGGTACACACTAGATGTAGCGCTTCGAGTGCGCCATGCAACTAATTGTAGGTTCGAATCAAAACGGAATCAACCGTTTGTCGGCCAGCGGGCGGTCGATTCTACGTGCGTTTACAGTTTGAATCGAGTCGGCGGGGATGCACCGATCAGGGTCTGCGCTCAGCCGTCAGACCGGGCCAAAAGTTCAGGCCTCACCATACGGGCGTTTCAGGCGACAAGCTGTGCAAATTCTGCGCAGCCGGGCCCAGTCGAAGCGCGGTCCGGGATCAAATTTGCGGCCCGGCGCAATGTCACTGTGGCCCGCAATAAAACGGATCGGCAAGTGTTGGGCCAAGGCTGCAAGCAACCAATCGAGTTTCTGATACTGGCTGTTGGTGAACGGACGCAAACCGTCACCTTCCAGCTCGACGCCAACCGAGAAGTCATTACAGCGCTCCCGGTCCAGAAAGCGCGACACTCCAGCATGCCAGGCCCGATCGGCCACATCGACGAATTGCACGAGTTGCCCATGACGCCGGATCAGGAAATGGCTGGACACCCGCACGCCCCGCAGATCGGCATAAGCCGGGTGCTGGTCACAATCGAGGCGATTGCAGAACAAGGCCTCGACATCGCTGCCGCGAAAGTAACCAGGGGGCAGACTGATATGGTGAATCACCACCAGATCGATCGGCGTTGCCGGTGGGCGGGTATCAAAATTGGGCGACGGACAGCGCCGTGCCTGCGCGAGCCAACCGCCACCCTCGCCGGCCCAGACCGGCGCCGGCCCGGGTGGCGCGCTAATTGATTTCAAGCCGCTGCATCCGATAGCGCAGCGCTCTGAAACTGATACCGAGCAGTTTGGCAGCCGCGGTCCGATTGAAACGGGTTTTCTCGAGCGCGCAGGAAATGGCTTCGCGTTCGACCTGATCGAGGTAATCAGGCAAGGAAGAGGGAATTCCTTCCTCGGACAAATGCTCGGCACTGCTGCGCTTGCCGTCGGGCGACTCAGCCGCCGCCGTGCTGGCAGCCCCGGCATCAAGCGCTGCCGGCGTTGCCGGCGACGCCGGTGATTCATCTCGCTCGTTGACGGCGGCATCGGAGGTTTCCGGGCGCAGGCCAAGATCTTCAACGTTGATGACTTCACCGTTGGAGAAAGCCAGCGCCCGCTCCAGAATGTTTTCCAGTTCGCGCACGTTGCCGGGAAAGCCGTAACTCTGCAGGTAACGCACGGTGACCGAGGCCAGCCGCGGCACCTCGCTCAGCCCTGCCCGCTCGGCCAGTCGCTCCAGCACGGCAGCTGCCAGCACCGGCACATCTTCACGCCGATCTCGCAGCGGCGGCAGGTGTAACTCGATCACATTGAGGCGATAGAACAGATCTTGCCGGAAGCGGCCCGCCGCCACGCATTGCGCCAGATTCTGGTGAGTGGCACTGATGATGCGCACGTCGACCGGCTCTTCCTGCGTGGCGCCGACCTTGCGCACACGCTTTTCCTGGATGGCGCGCAGCAGCTTGACCTGCATCGCAAGCGGCAGATCGGCCACTTCATCAAGAAACAAGGTGCCACCATTGGCGGCCTGAAAGAACCCGTCGCGCTCCTGATCGGCGCCAGTGAAGGCGCCCTTGCGATAGCCGAAGAACTCGGCCTCCATCAGATTCTCAGGAATGGCGCCGCAGTTGACGGCAATGAACGCGTCATCGGTGCGCGAACCGGCCTCATGCACCAGACGCGCGGCCAGCTCCTTGCCCGAACCAGACTCGCCGGTGATGGCCACCGGGGCCATGCTTCGCGCCAGCCGGAGAATCTGCGCGCGCACATCGCGGATCGCCTCCGAATTGCCGAGCAGTTGTTTGGCGGCATTGCCGGTATCGCCGGTGATCTTGCCGCCGCCCGTCCCTTCCGGCACCCGCACCGCCGAGCGCACCAGATTGCGCAACGCATCGAGCGCCACCGGCTTGGCGAGGTAATCAAAGGCGCCGGCCTTGAGCGCGGCAACCGCGTTTTCGGTGCTGCCGAAGGCCGTAATGACAGCAACCGGCGTATCAGGATGTTCAGTCGAGATCAGTTCAACCAGTTCAAGTCCGTCGCCATCGGGCAGACGCATGTCGGTCAGACACAACGCATAGTTGTTGGTTTTGAGGCGCTGCCGGGCACTGCCCAGATCGGCCGAGCAATCCACGTCCAGCCCCATGCCAACCAGGGTCAGCTCGATCAGCTCGCGCAGATCGGCTTCATCGTCGATGACGAGCACGCGCGGAATCGTCCCCACTCGGACACCGGTGCGGCCATTGGATTCGGGCTGACTCATGCTCTGCTCACAAGGGGTTAGTCCTCAAAACGATGGCTCAGTCTGGTGCCGACTCGCGACGCGGCTCGATCAAAAAAACGCCGCTGTAGCGATCTCCGGCGCGCAAACGCTGATAACGCAGATTCGCGCCATTCAAGGCGCTGAGCTCGCGAGCCAGATACAGCCCCAGCCCGGTACCTCGCGATTCGGTCGTGAAGAATGGCTCGAAGGCATAGGCTTCAGCGTCTGCGCCCAGGCCCGGTCCGTCATCCGCAATACCGAGCTCCAACCGGCCGCTGCGCAGTTTACGCCAGGTGATCAGCACGGCCGCCGGCTCTCTGGTTGCATACCGTAACGCATTTCCAACCAGATTGACCAGCACCTGACGCAGTTGGTTCGAATCAAAGCGCATCGGCTCGGCGGTTTCGAGTGACACTTCGATGCGGCGCTGGTCGGTACCCGTCTGAGCGCCGAACTCGGGGAGAAACTCATTCAAAAAGGGTCCCATGTCGATGCTCTCATCGACGGCTGGCGCACCGCGCGAGATCGACAACACATCTTCGATGACCCGGTTGATGCGCACGGTATTGCCTTCGACGATGCGCGCCAGACGCGACAGCGGCTCGGAATCGAGTTGCTCGGCCAACAAGCTGTTGGCGTGGCGAATGGCGCCCAGCGGATTGCGAATCTCGTGCGCAATCGATGCCGACAAGCGGCCCATTGAGGCCAGCTTCAGTTGCTGGGCGCGCTGCTCGAGTTCATGCAGGTTTTCGACCAGGATCACCGCATCGGCATCGGGCTGCTCCAGCGCGGCAATCAGCCGCACCCGCACCCGCGACGCATTGCCCGGCTGCGTTCGGGTCGAGGCGGCAATCAGTTCAACCTCGACCGAGCGATCCGGCACCTGATGTTGCCATTGTGCAAAACGCTCAACCAGCTTGGGCCAGTCACGCCCGAGCAGGCTGCGCAAAGGCAACAGATCTTCGCCACCGATGCGCTGCTGCTCATCGACGCCGAGCATCGTGCGGGCGGCCCGATTCATCGTGCGCACCATGCCCTGAGCACTGACCACCAACACGCCCTGTTGCGACTCAGCGATCACCTTTTGCGTCACGGCGAGCTGATTGCGAACATCTTCGCCGCGCCGATAGGCCAGTTCTTCCTGAGCCTGCAGACGCGCCGCGAGCCAGTTCACGGACAGAGCCGTCAGAAAACAGGCCGCACCAAGCACCCCGGCCTGACCGAGCTGGCCGACCATATCGCTGAAATCAGCCGATCCGAATCCGGCCTGCAGCAACAACAGCAACGTAGCCGCCGCGGCAAAGAAGGCGGCCAGGCGCCGACTCGCCAGCACTGAACCGGCCGCCACCGAGGCAATCATCAAAGCCCCCAGGCCGGCGCGCACGCCACCGCCAAAATGGACCAGCGCGACCAGCAACAACAGGTCGACGCCAACCTGAATGAACAACTGCAACTGCAAATGAGGTTTGAGCGGGCGGATCAGCGCCAGCAACACCACCGCCACCAGCACATATAACAATGCGACCCGCTGAAACATCGGCACATTGAGGGCTTCGGCGAAACTGCGATAGTTGGAGGTTTGTGAGGCCAGCCACAAAGACAAGGACACCAGCAGGCGGCTGACCGCAAACCAGCCCAGGGCAGTCCAGTAGGAATCAGGCGTGGTGGCGTCCGCAGGCGTGACTTTCATGCGCCATCGCGCCGATGCTCTTGGCTGCAATACACCTTGCCGCCGGCTTTGACAGCGTCGGATGCAGGCACGTAGACCCCGCAGACCTCACAGCGCAGAATTGGCTCGCGACGCTGTTCGCGGGCCAGGCGTGCGGTGCGGGCCGCATCATTCTTGCGCTGCATGAGCGTCAGAAAGCGGGCCCCGCCCCAGACGACCACAATCAGCAGAATCCAGAAAACCAGCTTACCCATGCAATGCAATCCGTCGCGGTGCTGCCAGCTCTCGCAGCAACCGCTCAAAGGCGGCCAAGAATGGCCTCGAGCACAAACCGACTGCCGACATAGCCGAGCAGCAAGACAACAAACCCGATGATGGTAAGGCGTAATGCGGTTCGTCCGCGCCAGCCCCGCAACCAGCGACCGGTGAGCAACACGCCAAATACCGCCCAGGCAAGCAAGGTGAAGATTGTTTTGTGATCGAAGCTGAACGGTCGGCCAAAAATTTGTTCGGCATAAAACATACCACTGACCGCGGTAAGGGTAAGCAGCACAAAACCAAAGCCAACCAGCCGGAACAACACGCGCTCCATGCTCAGCAGCGGCGGCAGGCGCTCAAGGAAATGCCCCAGCAAACCTTTGCGTTCACTGTGGTGGGCGCGCAGATGACGCTCGGCACTGGCCATCAGCACCGCATGGAGCAGCGCCAGAAACAACACCGAATACGCCAGCACGCCAACCAGAAGATGGGGGGCCAGCAAGGTGCGCCCGGCCACCTCGCCGATTTCGCGGCCCGGAAACAACAAAGGTAAAAGCACCGTGATGGCGGCTACCGGCAACACCATGGCCCGCATGGCGGCGGCATGGGCCTCGTCGAGCTCCAGCCAGAGCAGCAAGACCCCGCCCCACAACGACGCCGACAAGACCAGCGCAAAGCCGATATGGATGGTGGCCGCCGGCGCGATAGCGACATATAACGATGCGAAATGGACGAGTAAGGCCAGCAGCATCAGAATGGAGGCCATACTAAAGGCTGGATGCCCTTGCCTGGCCGTTGCCGAACCGTCCGCGGCCGCCAGCGCTTCAGGCCCGCGTTCTGCCCCTGTTGCACGCAGCCCGATTGCCCAGGCTGCTATATATAGCAACGCGGGGACCCAAAACACCGATGTCAGTAGAATCTGCACTTCCTGAGTTTAAACCAACGTCATGCTCGAAAACCTCTCCCAAAGACTGTCCCGCGTCGTAAAAACCATGCGGGGACAGGCGCGCCTGTCCGAAGCCAACACCCAGGCCATGCTGCGCGAAATCCGCATTGCGTTGCTTGAGGCCGATGTGGCGCTGCCCGTGGTGCGCGATCTGATCGCCCGCATCAAGGAAAAAGCCGTCGGCCAGGCCGTCGTGGGCAGCCTCACCCCCGGCCAGGCGCTGGTGGGCGTGGTCAACCAGGAACTGACCGACCTGATGGGAGGCTCGGCGCAAACCCTGAACCTGGCCAGCAAACCCCCGGTCATCATCCTGATGGCCGGCCTGCAAGGTGCGGGTAAAACCACCACGGTGGGCAAACTGGCGCGCTGGCTCAAGCAGAACCATCGCAAAAAAGTCCTCACCGTCAGCTGCGACGTTTACCGACCGGCCGCCATCGAGCAGTTGCGCACGGTTGCCGGGCAGGCCGAGGCCGAGTTCTTTGCCTCCGACCCGTCGCAAAAGCCCGCCGAGATCGCGGCCGCCGCGCTGCAATGGGCAACCAATCACTATATGGACGTGCTGATCGTCGATACCGCCGGACGCCTGGCCATCGATGAACAGATGATGGCCGAGATTGCCGGCCTGCACGACCAGCTCAAGCCGGCCGAGACCCTGTTCGTCGTCGACGCGATGCAGGGCCAGGATGCGATCAACACCGCGCGCGCCTTCAACGAGGCCCTGAGCCTGACCGGTATCGTGCTGACCAAGCTCGACGGTGACTCACGCGGCGGTGCCGCGCTGTCGGTCAAGGCCATCACCGGTGCGCCGATCAAGTTTGTCGGCGTCGGCGAGAAACTCGACGGTCTCGAGAGCTTCTACCCCGACCGGATGGCCAACCGCATTCTCGGGATGGGCGACATCGTTTCGCTGGTCGAAGAGGCGCAGCGCAACGTCGATACCGACGCGGCCGAAAATCTGGCCAAGAAGCTCAAGTCGGGCTCCAAGTTCGATCTCAACGACTTTCTTGCCCAGCTCGGCCAGATGAAGCAGATGGGGGGCCTGAATTCGTTAATGGACAAATTGCCCGCGCAGTTTCAGGAAGCCGCCGCCGGCGCCGACATGGGCAAGGCCGAAGGCCAGATGAAACGCATGCAAGGCATCATCCACTCCATGACGCCGCGTGAGCGCACCAAGCCCGACCTCATCAAGGCCTCACGCAAACGCCGGATTGCCGCCGGCGCCGGCGTGACGGTTCAGGAAGTGAACCGGATGCTCAGTCAGTTCGAGCAGATGCGCTCGATGATGAAGAAAATGCAGAAGGGCGGGCTGGCCAAGATGATGCGCGGGATGAAAGGCATGATGCCTGGTATGCGCTGACCGGATTGTTCACCGAGCCGCTTGCCGCGCCGTGAGAGGCGGGGCTGGCGGGACGCAATTGCTCGCGCAGCTTGATTGCCGGCACCGCCAGCAACGAAACGAATCGCTCGGTAGCCTTTTGCCAGGCGAAGTTGCCGGCATGCTCGCGCACCGCCATCGCATCAAGTTGCAAGGCCTCCAGACAGGCCTTGCGCAGATCGGCATCCACCACCCCGGCCACACCATTGGCGACCACCTCGTTGGGCGCCGCATGGGGCAAGGCCGCTACCGGCACGCCGCATGCCATGGCCTCGAGCATCACCAGCCCGAAGGTGTCGGTCTGCGACGGAAACACGAAGACATCGGCCGCCCGGTACACCGAGGCCAGCTCCTGATGGTCGACGCGACCGGCGAAATGGGCTTGCGGAAACTGCCGGCTGAGCCGTGCCAGCGCCGGCCCGCCGCCCACCACCACCTTGGAACCGGGCAGATCAAGCGACAGAAAAGCCTCGAGATTCTTCTCGTTGGCCACCCGACCGACGCTCAGAAAGATCGGCCTGGGCAGACCGGCAAAGCGCCACGAACGACCCGGGCTGAACTGATGCGCATCAACGCCGCGCCCCCAGACCTTGACCGCGCCAATTCCGTGGGCCCGCAACTCATCGGCAATGCCGTTGGTGGGTGCCATCACGGTCAGTGAATCCTGATGAAAACGGCGGAGCGCGGGCCAGCTCCAGCGCTCGGGCACGCCGTAGCGGGTTTCCAGATAGGCCGGAAAATTCGTGTGCCAAGCGGTGGTGTAGCGAAATCCAAGCTGCTGGCAGGCGCGCCGGGCCGCCCAGCCGAGCGGCCCTTCGGTTGCAATATGCACCGCTTGCGGCGCAAAGCGTACCAGCTGGCGGCCTACCGCGCCGGCGCTTGCCGCGCCCAGCCGCAAACCATGCTCGAAGGGCACAGGCATCGACAGAAACTGCGAAGGCTCGATGACTTGCACCTCGTGACCCATGCGAATCATTTCATCGCGGGTATGCGACAAGGTGTAGACCACACCATTGACCTGCGGCGCCCAGGCATCGGTAATCAGGCTGACTTTCATCGCAGCATTGCCTCGACCGAGCCTACCGGGGTCGGTCGCTCCGTGGCGGGTGCGCTCTTGCGACTGCTTACAGCCAGTGGCGGTGCCCAGTGCACGAGTTCGAGCTGACCGGCATGGTTTTCCACCAGTGCCGTGAGACTTTCGACCCAGTCGCCGCAGTTGCCATAGGTGATGCCGTCGATCGAGCGAATTTCGGCCTTGTGAATATGGCCGCAGATCACCCCGTCAAAGCCGCGCCGGGCGGCCTCGCGCGTCACCGTTGATTCGAACGCATCGATGAAGGCGACCGCATTCTTGACCTTGTGCTTCAGATACTGCGACAACGACCAGTAACCCATGCCGAGACGGCTGCGGATCCGGTTGAAGCGGGAGTTGAGGCCGAGAATCAGCACGTACAGCGAGTCGCCAAGATAAGCCAGCCATTTGGCATGCTGAACGACACCGTCGTACTGATCACCGTGGGTAATCCACAAGCGCGCGCCAGCCAGCGTGGTGTGCGTCGCTTCGCTCTGCACCGTGATGCGGTCAAACGACATGCCGACAAAATCGCGGGCGAACTCATCATGGTTGCCAGGGACGAACACCACCTTGGCGCCGTCGCGCGCCTTTTGCAGCAGAGTCATCACAACATTGTGCTGGGTGTCGTTCCAGTACCAGTCCTTCTTGAGCTGCCAGCCGTCAATGATGTCGCCGACCAGGAAAATCCGCTCCGCGTCATGATGGTTCAGGAAGTCGAGCAGGTAATCGGCCTGGCAGCCACGGGTCCCCAGATGGATATCGGACAACCAGATGGCGCGCAGTTTCCGGTTCGGGCGCGTGGTCTTGTCGTCAGCGGACGGCACGGCTTGAGAGGCAGGCGAATTCATAGTCGGTCTCTAACGATGGCATTGGTGTCATTTGGAGCCATCGCCATGACAGCGCGGTTAAAACGGGATGACAATTAGACGAATGCCAACAGTTGAGCCTCTTCGGTCGCCCCTGGTCGACTCGAATGTGGGCTGATTCGCCACATTCA
>CAXBNM010000146.1:0-11223 GCA_963976885.1 uncultured Burkholderiaceae bacterium | reverse complement strand
CAAATGCGCAAAGCCGATGCCAACGCGCAAAGCCAATCGAAACGTCGCGCCAATCAGCTCTGCGCGCCCGCCAGTGCCGTTTCCCGATGTTGGCTCGGGCTGATCCCGCGCACTCTTTTGAACGCCGTGCTGAACGCATACGGGCTGGTATAGCCGACTTGCTCGGCAACGGTGGTCACGGTTGCACCCGGTTCGCAGAGCAGATCGGCCGCCCGAGCCAGCCGCCATTGTTTGAGAAACGTCATCGGTGCTTCGCCAACCAGTTCCTGAAAACGTCGCGCCAGCGAGGCGCGCGAGGCGCCCGCGCGTGTGGCCAGCAGCTCCATGGTCCAGGGATAGGACGGATCTTCATGCATCAGCCGCAGGGTGCGCTCGACGATCGGGTCGCTCTGGTTGCGCCACCAGTCGGGGCGGCGCGGATCCTGGCGGGCAAACCAGGCGCGCAGCACGGCGGTGAGCAACAAGTCGAGCAAGCGATCAAGTACGGCGGCCTGACCGGGCTCGTCGCGGACGACTTCGTCGGCAAGCATGGCAACCAGCGGCGATTGCCAGTCTTTGTTCTGCAGCAACAGGATCGGGGGCAGGGCGCGCAGCAAACGATCGCTGATGTCGCTGAGATGCTCATAGGCGCCAACCAGAAATTCGGTAGTGCCGGTCGGGTCGTTCCCCCAGGTACGTACCCCATGCATCATTGCGTCGGTCACCGAAACGCCATTCAGGTCAACGCATTGTTGACCGGGGCGAATGATGACTTGCGGTTCGGTATTTGTATTGCCGGCAACGGTGTAGTGCGCCGGGGCGCGCGTGACAGCGATATCGCCCGGAGCCAGTCGGATGGCATTGCCGTCGTCGGGCACGATCCAGATTTCGCCGGCAACCCCGGCAATCAGCGTCAGCGGCGACTCGGCGGCGATGCGCAAGGACCAGGGGGCGCGCATGACCGCGCGCAGCGTAAAGGCGCCGCGTGCGCGGGGTGCATCGAGTAGCCCGGCCAAGGTGTCCATGAGCGCAAGTTTAGACGAACGCGTATGAAATTGAGCGCTCGGCGGATGGCCACGACCGGCCCGCATCCTTACAGTCGTTCTCAAGCCGATCGGGCTTTTCCCGATTTCTATTTGAGGAGATTTTCATGGATATTGTTCACCGCCCCGTTGCCGGGCATTGCGCATCACTGAAAGTATTGGTTGTCGGGGCCACGGGGGGCACCGGGCAGGCCACGGTCGAGCGACTGGTTGCGGAGGGTCACACGGTGACGGCGTTTTCGCGACGGGCCAGCATACGCTTCAGCGCCAGTGAACAACTGACAGCACTGGACGGTGATGTGTTGCAGTTGGCCGATGTCGAACGCGCCGTGCAAGGGCATGATGCCGTCATTGTTACGCTTGGCATCAACGAGAACCCGTTGCGGGTTCGCTTGTTTGGCAGCGCAGCGACGGCACTGGATGTACGCTCGCGTGGCACCCGTAATGTCGTCGCAGCCATGCGCAAGCACGGCGTGTCGCGGCTGGTCGTGCAAAGCTCATACGGCGTGGGTGAGACACGAAAATTGCTGCGCCTGGTTGATCGGCTGTTATTTGCGTTGCTGCTGAAACCGCAGATGGCCGATACCGAATTGCAGGAGCAGACGGTGCGTGCCAGCGGCATGGACTGGGTGCTGGCGCAACCCGTGCATCTGGTTGATGTTGCGGGTGCCGATGGGGTCGCCGCTGAGCCGTATGTGGCCACCGACGGCAGTACAGCAGCAATGAAAGTGGCGCGCTCATCGGTGGCTCGATTTCTGGTGCGCGCCGCCCTTGAGCGCGGATTTATCGGACGGACGGTGGCGGTGTCGGGCCAGGAGATCTGAGTCATGCAGATACTGATCTGGTTCTGCGCGATTGGCGCCGTCGCTCTCGGGGGCGTGTTCTTTGCGTTCTCGTCGTTTGTCATGACTGCGTTGGGCAAACTGCAGCCGGCTGAGGGGATTCGCGCCATGCAGCAAATCAATATCGATGTGTTGTGTGCTTCTTTTGTGTTGCTGTTTTTCGGTCTGCCATTGGGCCTCGTTGCACTGGCGCTGATGGCGTGGCGGGGTGAGGCTGCGGCGCCAGAGCACTATTTTTTCTGGGCCGCGGCAATCTATTGCGGCGGTTCATTGCTGGTGACGATGCTTGGCAATGTGCCGCTCAACAATCGCTTGGCTCGGGTCGATGCCGACACGCAGGAGGCCGCGCAGTTGTGGCGGTTCTACCAGCGACGCTGGACCCAGTGGAACCACCTGCGCACGCTGGCCTGTGTGTTGACCGGTTTCATCCTGCTGTGGGGCCATGTCATGGCTGTTGGCGCCGTCGGGTAAGCTGGCGCTCCCGGCGACGACTTTCGCTTGCTACATTAAGCTGGCTTGCCCCATTCAGCCCACTTGCCATCAGACCCGACACCATGCCACTCAAAACTCTCTTCGTTCTTGCCCCATGCTGCTGAAGCCACGCATGCTCGTTTTTGTCATTGTGGCCGGCTTCGTGCTGCTGGGCGCCATCACCGGACTCATCATCGGTGTGGCCGGCTTGCTGGGCATGCGCTGGGGCTATGCGTTGATCGGGTTTGGCGTGTTTGCGCTTTGCTGGTGGATCAAGCAGCAAATGGAAAAGCATGATGGGCGCGTGCGCGCGTTCATCCATCGCCAGTGAACGAGCGCGTTACGCTCGGCAACAGGCGTGCCGTCATCGGCTGAGAGCGCAGGCGGCATTGGCGGCGACTACCGCCGCCACACGAGCTTAAAGGCTCAGGGGCTCAGCCGGCGTTCAGACGTTTCCGGTTGGCACGAACCCGACGGCTGGAAGGCTGGATCAAACGGTTGCTGGCCTTGGAGGCGGCGCGCGAGAAGGCTCGGTCTGGGGTGTTGGTCAGGCCCAGAGTCATCGCGTCGAGCCAGAACTGCATGGGCGCTTGCCACATGAGCCACTGGGTTTCGAGCATGGCTTCATGCTTCTCGCTGAACATCCGGTTGGTTTCGGCATGAGCAGCGTCAGGAGCCATCATCCATTGCCAAGGTAGCATCGTGAGTCTGGCTGCAATGACTTGAGCCGATTCATTGGCCAGGTTGTGCCACGACTTCTGGATTTGGGTCTGGACGTTACTGGACATCAGGGTAGTACCTTGGCAGAAAGAAATCAGCATACTCTTAATTGACGATAAATGTTGCGACGCAACAATTCATTGCATTACATGCCAAAGGTGACGGAATAACGTATCTGTCATGCGTCAGTCTGGCAATAAACGATTAGCCGCAACGAGCGGCCGACAGGAGATAAGACTTAATGAGCAGCGAAATTCTTGCCGAAGTGGCAGGCACGATCTGGACGGTTGATGTGGCGGTTGGCACCAAGGTGGCGGCCGGCGACAGTGTGGTGACCATCGAATCGATGAAAATGGAGATACCAGTCGAGGCGCAGACGTCCGGGACGGTGCAAGAGCTGCTGGTCGGTAAGGGTGACACGGTAGAAGAGGGGCAGGTGGTGGCCCGGATTGGCGCGTCATAGCGCTCTGGGCTGGTTCTTATCACCGGCTCTTTTGCCTCCCCGCGGGCAAAGACCGGCAACGGCAGTACGGACTGCCGAATTACAGCGTGCTGACCGCGGCTTGCGGCTTGTGCGTGGCGCGGTGGCGGTTGATGCGCAGTCCCATTTTGCTGGCCGCGATAACGGCCTGGGTTCGGTTGCGCACGCCGAGTGCACGAAGCACCGCACTGACATGAACCTTGACTGTTCCTTCGGCCAGGTCGAGTTCACGGCAGATGAGTTTGTTTGGCATGCCTTTGAGAATCAGGTCGAGCACGTCGATCTGTCGTTCGGTCAGGCATAGCTGATGTGGATCGGACGCGACTTGTTGAACCGGACGCATCGCACCGTAGGCGTAGGGACGACGTTCAGTCACGGCCTGTTTGGGTATGTAGACCTGGCCACTGAAAATCATCCGGAATGCCTGATTGATGACATCGTTGTAATGGGTCTTGGGCACGTAGCCGACCACGCCCATGCTCAGGCATCTCAGAATAAGGTCTTGCTCGAGGCTCCCCGTAAAAACAATCAGTGGCAGATCAGGCTGGCAGGCGCGGGCGGCCTGAATGACTTCGATCCCGTTGCCGTCGGGAAGGCTTAAATCGAGGACGGCGTAGGAATAGCGATGTCCTGCCTGCAAGTGACGTTTCATCTCGGCCATGGTGAGGGCCAGATCGGTGACGACATTGGGCACCAGGTTCTCCAGCAGCGCGTGGAGTGAGTCGCGAATCATCGGATGGTCGTCGACGATCAGGAACCGGTCAGGCTGACCGGAGCGTTGGGCAGGCACGGTGATTGGTATTTGGTTGATCACCCGTTTCTCCTTTGGTTAACTTCATGTGTGATGGGTTGCGCTGGGCAGTTAGAACGACAGGGCTACCTTACGCGCACGGTTTAAGGCTTAGCAAGTAAACCGATGGTCGAATAATTCCGGGTTAGTTGTCATTGGCAGCGACACCCAAGGACGGCGCAGGTTCGGGGTCGTGCCCGCGGTTTCGGGCGCCTGTCAGTGGCCGGCACGGGCCCACGCAAGCATCGACGGATGGCGGCGTCGTTGCGCCAGGCCCCTTGTCTGTCGATACGTTGTACTCTTCACTGTTAAAGGCGGGCTCGTGCCGTGCTGGCCGGCTGCCGTGCTGGCGCCCGATTGGCGCCGGGCCGCCGGGGACGGCGAGGGTTGCTGCATTGCGTTGCCCTGTTCGACAAATGCCATCGATTGCCCCCCTGAAATGCTAGTAAGGGCGTAATGATGGGTATGTCGGAGAGCATTGCAGTCGCAAGTATTTTTTCGTGGCTGCGCCCATTTTGACTTCAACAGCTCGGTTTCTATAATCTGTCGACGATAACAAGGCCGTCAAGGCCTAACCGGAGGAGCACAATGCAAATCAAGGCAAGTCTACTTTCGATAGCCGCCATCGGCGCGCTGGCCACCGCCGTTTCCGCTCAGGCAACCGAGCTGCGGCTGTCGCACCAGTGGTCGACCAAGGATGTTCGCCACAAGGTCGCGCAAATTGTGGCCGACGAGGTTGCCGCAGCCGATGTTGATCTTTCCATCAAGATCTTCGCATCTAAGTCCTTGTTCAAACCGCGTGAACAATATCGGCCCCTGTCGCGCGGTCAACTCGACATGACGGTATTCCCGCTGTCCTATGCCGGCGGCGAGCGTCCCGAGTACAACCTGACCCTGATGCCCGGTCTGGTCAAGAATCATGATCACGCTGCGCGTCTTAACGACTCGCCCTTCATGGCCGCCATCGAAGATATCATGGC
This sequence comes from uncultured Burkholderiaceae bacterium, assembly GCA_963976885.1. Lineage (GTDB taxonomy): Bacteria > Pseudomonadota > Gammaproteobacteria > Burkholderiales > Burkholderiaceae_E > JAUIAI01. Next base: position 5,917 of record CAXBNM010000146.1, on the reverse strand, counting down.
CAAGGATGACGTGATGGTGCTGGTGCACGGTTATCTGGCGGGTGGTTTTGCCGGTAAAGACAAGTGCATTTCGGCACCGGCCGACATCAAGGGCTTGCAGACGCGTGCCGCAGGCAAGGCCTTTGAACAGATGCTGGCCGCGGCGGGCGCTTCCATCGCATCGATGGCCTCGTCCGAGATTTACAACGGCATGCAGACCGGCGTGCTGCAAGCGGCCAATACGTCGTCGTCCTCATTCGTGTCCTATCGCCTTTATGAGCAGGTCAAGTGCTACACGCCGGCCGCTGACGTAGCGTTGTGGTTCATGTATCAGCCGCTGTTGATGAACAAGTCCACCTACGAGGGCCTGAACGACAAGCAAAAAGCGGCGCTCGATGCTGGTGCGGCCAAGGCGCAGGCGTACTACCTCGACGAAGCCAAGAAGGAAGATGCCGCCTCGGTAGAGGTCTTCAAGAAGGCCGGGGTTGAAATCCGCAACATGACGGATGATGAGTTCGCGCAATGGCGCGAGCTGGCCAAGGGTTCGTCCTACAAGGCTTTCCTGGACCAGGTCAAGAACGGCCAGGAGTTGCTTGATATGGCATTTGCCGTCAAGTAATTGCTGCGCAGCCTCAATTGGGCCGGTCGACCTGCCAGGGCGGCCGGCCCTTTTGCTGGGTCACGATAAGATACCGCCACCCGGAATCTGCCCCCGGAATGTCTGCCCGATGAGCGGGGGACCGGGTCGTTGTTCGGGTCGTAATTTGGGGTTTGCTCTGGAGCTTTTGTATGTCGCCATCACCAAGTAGTGGCCACGCGAGCGGCGCTGCGTCGAACGCGGGCGCTGATGACAGCCCGGTCGGTAAGACCAGGCAAAGCTTGTTCGTGCGTGTGATCAGCCTGCTGTCCGAAGCCTGCGGATGGGCGTCGGCGGCAATGATTGTTGCCGCGGTAATGATTACCTGCCAGATGATCTATGTGCGATCGGTCCTGAATGTCTCGACGGTCTGGCAGACCGAGGTCGTGATCTACCTCGTCATCGGCGCTACCTTGATTGGTCTGCCCTATGTGCAAAAGCTCAGGGGGCATGTCAATGTGGATCTGCTGCCAATCTGGCTCGGTCAGTCCGCGCGCCGGGCGCTGGCGCTGCTGACGATGGTGCTGACCTTGGTTGTGTTGGCCGTGATGCTGTTTTACAGCGTTGAAATGTGGTGGGCAGCTTATGAACGCGGCTGGACGTCTGACACGGTCTGGGCCGCGCCGTTATGGATTCCGTATCTGGCCATGCCGGTGGGCTTTGGCCTGTACCTGCTGCAAACACTTGCCGACCTCGTGGCGGTGATCCGAGGAACTGAATTGCCGTTTGGCTTGCCGGAGAAGCGCTGATGGATCCGCTCGTATTAGGTGCCTTGCTGGGCGCGATTACGATTGCCGTGCTGTTTTCAGGGGTCAGTGTGGCGGTCGGGCTGCTGATTGTGTCGACCGGATTTCTGCTGGTCTTCGATGGTCTGCGCTCGCTGCAGTTGTTGCCCGAAATCTTCTTCAGCAAGCTGGACAGTTTTGAATTGCTCTCCATCCCGATGTTCATCATCATGGGGGCGGCCATTGCCTCTACCCGGGCCGGCGCCGATCTCTACGAGAGTCTGGAGCGCTGGCTGACGCGGGTGCCGGGCGGTCTGGTGATTTCCAATCTGGGCGCTTGCGCGCTGTTTGCGGCAATGTCCGGCTCGTCGCCGGCCACTTGTGCGGCCATTGGCAAGATGGGCATCCCCGAGATGCGCCGGCGCGGCTATCCGGATGGCGTGGCGGCCGGCTCAATTGCTGCCGGTGGCACCCTGGGCATTCTGATTCCGCCGTCGGTGACGATGATTGTGTACGGCATTGCCACCGAAACGTCGATTGGCCGGCTGTTTCTGGCCGGCATCATCCCCGGCTTGTTGCTGGTGGCCTTGTTCATGGCCTGGTCAATTTTTGATACCGCCCGCAACGGCACCGAGCAGGCGCTGACCCGAAGCGTTTATTCGTGGCGTCAGAAATTCGAGATACTGCCGCGTGTGCTGCCGTTTCTGATCATCATCATGGGCGTGTTGTACGCGATGTATGGCGGGCTGGCCACGCCTTCCGAGACGGCCGCGGTTGGCGCCATGCTCTGCCTGGTGCTGGCGGTGGTCATTTACCGGCTCTGGAGCCCGCGTGCCATCTGGGTGGTATTGCGCGACTCCACGCGCGAGAGCGTGATGATCCTGTTCATCATTGCGGCCGCTGGCGTGTTCTCGTATATGCTTTCCAGTCTGTTCATCACCCAGTCCATTGCCGAATGGATTGGAACGCTTGACGTCAATCGCTGGGTGTTGATGGGCGCCATCAATCTGTTCCTGCTGGTGGCGGGCTTTTTCCTGCCGCCGGTGGCGGTCATTCTGATGGCCGCCCCGATCTTGCTGCCCATCGTAATGGCGGCCGGTTTTGATCCGTATTGGTTTGCGGTAATCCTGACGATAAACATGGAAATCGGCCTGATCACTCCGCCGGTAGGGCTCAATCTGTATGTGATCAACGGGATCGCCCCCGATATTTCACTCAAAACGATTCTGTGGGGGTCGCTGCCATTTGTGGGCTGCATGGTGCTGGCGATTATTCTGCTCAGCATGTTCCCGGTGCTGGCCACCGGGTTGCCCGATTGGGTGATGGGCCCCGCAATATGATGAAAGGTGTTTTATGAAAGGCGTGGGATATCTTCAGGACTTGCTCACCAGCATTTTCGAGCGCTCCGGTACGACCGCGCATGGTCCGGGCGACTCGCGCAGCATGGCCGACCTCTGTCAGGCCTTGTTGTCCGAGCGTGGTGAGGTCTCGGGTCACTTGCTTGCCGGCGCGGCGCTTGATCGCTTTGATGCGCTCGATGAGGCTGGCCAACTCGCATTCTTCGAGTTGCTCAATGATGTCTATGATCTTGATGCGCAGACGCTGGCGGGCGCCGCTGAGGCCTATGGACGCGATCCCAGTCTGAAGCATTTTTCTCATTTGCTCAAAACTGCCGAGCCGCGTCGGCAAGAGCTGTTGCGGCGGCTGAACAGTGCGCCCGGCGCCACCGCCCGGCTGGTCAAGATGCGCGAGCGCCTGCTGACCTTGCTGCGCGAGCATCCCGGCTTTGGCCGTACCGATCTCGATATGCGCCACTTGTTTGCCTCGTGGTTCAACCGTGGTTTTCTGGTCATGCGCCACATCGACTGGCAGTCGCCGGCCAGCCTGCTCGAGAAAATCATTGCCTACGAGGCGGTTCATGCCATCGACGATTGGGATGACCTGCGCCGGCGCATGCAGCCGCCCGACCGCCGCTGCTTTGCTTTTTTCCATCCCGCCATGCCCGATGAGCCGCTTATTTTCGTTGAGGTCGCGCTGGTCGATGAACCCCCCACCTCGATCCAGCAGGTCCTGGCCGATGATCGCAAGCCGATCGATCCTGCCAAGGCAAAGACGGCGGTCTTTTATTCGATCTCCAATTGCCAGAAGGGGCTCAAGGGAGTGTCGTTCGGTAATTTCCTGATCAAGCAGGTGGCGGGTGATCTGGCCGAAGAAATGCCGCACCTGAAGAATTTCATCACCTTGTCCCCGGTGCCGGGCCTGATGCGCTGGATCGATCAGCGAACCGACGGCGAGATCTCGCCGGAGGAGGCTGCGGAAGCGCCCGAGATGGCAGCCCGTGCGCTGTTGCAGCAGGTGCGCGACGGCAAGGCGACCGAACTCGACAACGCCCAGGAGAAGACCATGCTGGGCCAGGTTGCCGATTACTTCTGCAACGGCAAGCGCAACGATGGTTTCCCGGTCGATCCGGTGGCCCGGTTTCATCTGGGCAATGGCGCGAGTCTGGACCGGATCATCTTCGGTGCCGACCGCTCCGGCAAGGGGCTGGCACAATCGGCATCGGTCATGGTCAATTACCGCTACGAGCTGGCCGAGATCGAAAAGCGCCATCAGGCCTATGTGTCGCAAGGCGTGGTGCACACGAGCAAGACAGTTGCCGGGTTGCTGCCAACGATCAAACGCAGCCGCGCCCGGAAATCGTCCTCAGAGCAGGGCTCCGATACCGTTGCCGAAACCGGCAAGCACTGAGTTCTATATTGTTGATCCCGGATCGGCTGATTCGGGCGACCAGATTTTTTTTGTATTTACACAGGAGTTACCCCCAAATGTCCGCACTCGAAGGCATCAGAGTTGTCGATCTGACCCGAATCCTTGCCGGGCCCACGTGCACTCAGATTCTTGGCGATCTGGGCGCCGATGTGATCAAAATCGAAATGCCTGGTGCCGGTGATGACACCCGCCATTGGGCCCCGCCATTCCTGACCGACGATCAGGATCAGGAAACCTCCGAGTCGGCTTATTTTCAGGCGGCTAACCGGAACAAGCGCTCGATTACCATCGATATGCGCAAACCTGAAGGCCAGGAAGTCATCCTGTCGCTGATCGCCAAGTCGGATGTTCTGGTCGAGAACTTCAAGTTCGGCGGCCTCAAGAAGTACGGGCTCGATTACGCAAGTCTGAAAGAGCGCTTCCCCAAGCTCGTCTATTGCTCGATTACCGGCTTTGGCCAGACCGGGCCTTACGCCCCGCGCCCCGGCTACGACGTGCTGATTCAAGGCATGGGCGGGCTGATGTCGCTGACGGGTGAGCCCGCCGGTGAGCCGCAGAAATGCGGCGTGTCGGTTTCAGATTTGATGTCAGGCATGTACGCGGCCGTGTCGATCTGCGCTGCGCTGCGCAAGCGTGAAGTCACCGGCCGCGGTCAGGCGGTTGATATCGGCATGCTCGACGCCACGGTGTCAATGCTGGCCAATCAGGGGCTCAATTACCTGACCACTGGCAAGGTGCCGCGCCGGCTTGGCAATGAGCATCCGAACATCACGCCGTATCAGGTCTTTCCCTCATCCGATGGCAACATCATCATTGCCTGTGGTAATGAGCAGCAATGGCAACGCCTGTGCCATATCATCGAGCGGCCTGATCTGCTGGACGATCCGCGCTTCACGAAAAATGCCGATCGGCTCGCCAATCGGGATGAACTGGTTGAGGTGCTGAACCCGATTCTTTCGGCCAAGCCCTCGGCGCACTGGCTGGCCGAACTCGAAGCGCAATCGATTTCATGCGGACCGATCAACAATCTGGAGCAGGTTTTCGCCGATGAGCAAGTCAAGGCGCGCGGCCTGGCCGTCGAATTGCCGCATCCGGCACTGGGCAGCAAACCCGTGAAGGTCCTGGCCAGCCCGATTCGCTTGTCTGAGACGCCGGTTGAATACAAGCGCGCGGCGCCCATGCTGGGGCAGCATACCGATGAAGTGTTGCGCGAGGTATTGGAAATGGATGAAAGTGCGATGCAGAGTTTGCGCGATAAAGGTGCCATCTGATATTGAGTTGATGCCGTGGCACGGCGCCATGAACAAAAAGGGCGAATGACATTGTTTGTCATCCGCCCGTTTTTACTTCAAGAGATCAAACCAGTTGTGCCGGAATCGATGACCCGGCGGGTCGTTTCTCGCTGAAGCTTAGTGGCGAGGCTTGCCCGGGTTGTACCGCGAGTAGCCTTCGCAAGTCTGCTCAATCGCGCACGAGGTGTTGCTCGACAGCGATTGGCGCGCATTGGAATTATGGCCATTGGCCATATTGGCTACCGTTGTCGCCTTGATACTGGTGGTCTGGTTGCTGAGGCCGTTGATGGTGACCTTGCCGAAGTTGGACGACAGGTTCTGGGCGGCATACGAAAGCCCACCTTGAGCAGTGTTCTTGACCATCGAACCCCAGCCAACGCTCGTCATCTGAATGCTTGTGCCGTTGATGTCGATGTTGCCGAAGTTGCTCGACAGGTTTTGCGTGGCATACGAGTGCTGACCCTTCGCATGGTTGTTGACCGATGAGAAGCCCTCTACGTTCGTAGTCTGTTTCG
>CAXBNM010000145.1:0-11238 GCA_963976885.1 uncultured Burkholderiaceae bacterium | reverse complement strand
CGGGTTGATCCGATCCATGGCCACCGCAATGGCGGCTTCGTTGCCGGCGCCGAGCCGCTGCTGCCAGCGCGTCAGCCAGCTCTCGAGCGCCGAAAAGTCGGCGCACAAGCCGGCCAGCGGTGCGCTGTCGCCGCGCACCACGTCGGCCAGATAACGGCAAGCCAGTGTGAAATCAACTCGCTGCGCCTGCAGCAAATCGAGCCAGTCCTGGATCAGCGTCCGGTCATCATCCTGGGCACCGCGCAGCCCCAGCTTGGCGCGCATGCCGGCCAGCCAGTGTTCTTCATAGACGGGCATGAAGCCCTCGATGATCGCCGTGCCTACTTCGATGGCCTTGTCGCTGTCGGCATCAAGCAAGGGCAACATCGTCTCGGCGAGGCGGGCGAGATTCCACTGCCCGATGACCGGCTGATTCCGGTAGGCGTAACGACCGTGGTAATCGATGGAGCTGAACACGGTGGCCGGATCGTAGTAGTCCATGAACGCACACGGACCGTAGTCGATGGTCTGGCCGCTGACCGTCATGTTGTCGGTGTTCATCACGCCATGAATGAAACCAACCAGCATCCACTGCGCAATCAGCGCGGCCTGCTGGTCACGAATCGTCGTCAACAGAGCCAGATAGGGCTGCGCTTCGTTGACCAGTTGCGGGTAATGGCGGACAATTACATAGTCGGCCAGTTGCTGCACGCGCTTGTTCTCGCCGCGGGCAGCAAAGAACTGAAAGCTTCCAACCCGGATGTGACTGGCCGCCACGCGTGCCAGCACCGCGCCGGGCAAAGTGGTTTCACGGAACACCGGATCGCCGGTACTCACTGCCGCCAGCGCCCGTGTGGTCGGGATGCCCAGCGCATGCATGGCTTCGCCCATCAGGTATTCGCGCAGCACCGGGCCGAGCGCGGCGCGGCCATCACCACGACGCGAGAACGGCGTGCGCCCCGTGCCTTTCAGTTGCAGGTCCACGCGACGGCCTTGGCGGTCGAACAACTCGCCGAGCAGTAACGCGCGCCCATCACCCAGTTGCGGTGAGAAACCGCCGAACTGGTGGCCGGCATAGGCCAGCGCCACCGGCTGCGCGCCGCTCGGCGTGACGTTACCGGCAAAGATCTGGGCTCCGGCCGGGCTGTTGAGCGCTGCAGCGTCCAGCCCCAACTCATCGGCCAGCGCCGCATTGAAGCGCAGCAACTGCGGCGCCGAGGCGGGCTCGGCCTGCACCGGGGAATAAAACCCCTCCATCTCGGCAACAAAAGTATTGTCGAACGCAAACGCGTTGCTGGCCGGCGGACCAAGGGTTTCGGACATGCAGTTCTCCGGTAGGCGGTAGAGGGCTTCCAGGCAAAAGACGACTTCCTGACCTGCAAGTCTACGGGCTACGTCAATAGCCCTGCCGCCATCGTCTGCTCTGCGCGCACCGCCACAGCGCGCAGCCGGCGCTTACGTTACCATCGCCCGACAAGCCGCTCTGGCGCCCGGTCGGCCCTGCGGCACCCCGGCCCGGCGCGCCGCTCACCATGGAGCGGCGGCGGCTACCGTCTCACTCCCGCACAACACAAAGCAGGTTCAACTCTTGTCCGCCCCCAATTTACGGCTCGGTATCGCCAGCGCCGTTGGCGTTTTCGTAATCTGGTCGAGCTTTCTGGTGATTTCGCGCCTCGGTATGACGAGCGTGCTGACCGCCTACGATGTCACCGCCTTGCGCTTTATCGTTGCCGGCGTGCTGGTGCTGCCGTTTGCCTGGCAGTGGTGGCCGCGCCATCTGTCGCCGCTGGCGCTGATCGTGATGAGTCTGTGCGGCCCCGGCGTGCTCTATTCGATCATCATGTACAGCGGCCTGAGCAATGCGCCGGTGGCCTACGCCGGCGTGTTTGCCAACGGTTCGCTGCCTTTGTTCAGTGCGCTGCTGATGTTCGCCTTCCGGGCTACCCGGCCGACCCGCAATCAGTTGCTTGGCTTTCCGATCATTCTCGCGGGCAGTGTGATGCTGAGTATTCAGGGTCTGCGCGCAGGCGGCGAACACGTGCTCTCCGGCATGGCGCTCTTTTTGCTGGCCTCGGCCATCTTGTCGATCTATTTGTTTGGTGTGCGCCACTGGCGCCTGACGCCGCGCCAGGCACTGGCGCTGGTAACCGTGCCCAATGCCTTGATCTATCTGCCGGTGTGGGCCTTGTTTCTGCCCTCGCATCTGGCCCAGGCGCAAACGCTGGATATTGTCATTCAGGCAGCCTTTCAGGGCCTGGGACCGGGCTTTCTGGCGGTGTTGTTGTTCGCCACCGCTTCCATTCATCTCGGCTCGACGGCGACGGCGGGCTTTGCCGCCTCGGTACCGGCCGGGGCTGTCATCCTGGCCATGCCGGTGCTCGGTGAGTATCCGAGCGGACTTGAGTGGGTCGGAGTCGTGATCGTAAGCCTGGGGCTGGCGCTGTCCTTGACGCCCAGCGCGTCACGCCATCCGGCCGCGGCAAAGCCGGAACCCAAAAGCGGCTGAGCAAGCCGCTTCCGGGCGCCCCTGATCAACAGTGGCAGTTCTCGGGTACTACTCAGCCGCGGTCTTTGGCCTGGCCATCACCGTGGCGATGCCCACCTTTGCCATGGCCGTCCTTGCCGTGCTTACCGCCCTTTTCCATGCGCTTTTCCATGCGCTCCTTCATCTTGGCTTTCTGCTCAGGCGTCAGTACCGCCATGACTGCAGATCGACCTTCGATCCGCAACACCGTCATGTTGGCAATGGCCTGACCAAGCTCACCGGCGTATTGCTGCAACTGGGCCTTGTCGACATTACCTTCCCGTGAGTAGTCACGCAGTTGCTTGCGTGCTGCCCGAATGGCCTTGTGGGCATCGCGCATCGCCGGGACCGAGGCATGGCGCAGCTCGAAAATCTGATCACGTTGAGCTTCGGTCAGGTCAAGACCGCGCAACATGTGACGCATGCTGTCGTGATGCCCACCACGGCGCTCGGACTTGCCGTGCCGCGGGCCTTCGCCACGACCACCGCGCTCGCCACGATCACCGTCGTGCATGGCCATCAGAATCGGCTCCGCGGCGGCGGGGTCAGCCGACATGGCCGGCGTTGCGGTAGCAGCCAGGGCCGAGCCAACGCCGGCGAAGGTCAGTACTGAAGTCATCAGTACGCGGCTGACATTACGTTGAATTTTGCTTTGCATGTTGTTCATGAGAACTCCTGAGGGTTGGTTGGCGGGCTGCACCGTGCAACTCGTCTGCTGTGAAGTCATTCTCACGCTGCCAGGCCTCAAGAAATGTGTGCTCAGGGTAAAGATGCGTAAAGACCGGCTCTTCGCCGCTTCAAGACATACCCACGCCCGGGCTGGCTGGGTAGACTGACGGTATGGACCATATTCTTATCGTTGATGATGACACGCAACTGGCCACGCTGTTGCGCGACTATCTGGTAGCGGAAGGCTTGCAGGTGAGCCTCGCCCATAATGGCGAATCCGGCGTGCGCATGGCTGCCGACACATCGCCTGACCTTATTGTTCTTGATGTAATGATGCCGGTCGTCGACGGCATCACAGCGTTGCGCAAATTGCGTGAAACGAGTTCGACGCCGGTACTGATGCTGACCGCCAAGGGTGATGACGTTGACCGGATCATCGGTCTGGAGCTCGGCGCTGACGATTATGTCCCCAAACCCTGCACGCCGCGCGAGTTGCTGGCCCGTATCCGGGCCATCCTGCGCCGCCATCGTGCCGGGTCGGCTGAGCCCAACGATCAGGCGCCAGTAACTGCCGGCCTTTTGACCATGCAACCGGCGCGCCGGACCGCCCAGTTCGACGACCAGCCCCTGCAACTGACCGGTGCCGAATACGGTCTGCTGCTGGTGCTGGCCCGCGCGGCAGGCAGTGTGGTGTCACGCGCCGATCTCTCCCAGCAAGGACTGGGTCGGCCGCTGGCGCGCTACGACCGCAGCATCGATGTTCATATCGGCAGCATCCGTACCAAGCTTGGCAAGCGCGATGACGGGCAGTCCTGGGTCCAGACGGTCCGCGGTCAGGGCTATCTGTTGGTACTCGACTGATGGGACGCTTGTTCTGGAAGGTCTTTGCCGGCTTCTGGCTGGCCATGGCGCTGGCCGCCGGCGTCGCCGCGCTGGCGGTCTACAGCGCCAGCGTGGAAGACGAAACCACGTTTGATGGCGAGGGCGGCCATGCGGTGGCCTTGTACGCCAATCGCTGGGTGGGCGAATATCTGGCGCGCTATGGCGCCGTGCTCACGCACGGCGGACCGGTTGCGTTGCGCAATATTCTTCAGGAAAGCGCCGAACGCCAACGCAGCGACGACAAGGACCGATTCCGGCCGACGATGCTGGTGGTCAATGCGCAGGGTGAAGACATTCTCGGGCGCCCCGTGCCCGCCGATTCACTGCGGCAAGCGCGCCGCCGCATTGCCCGCCTGAGCAGCCATCAAGACGATGATGACAAGCACCACGCTGTAGCGATGCGCCGTCAGGCGCGCGGCGTTGAATATGTGCAAACCCCCGAGGCCGGCGCCTGGTGGTTGTTCATGCCACGCACCGAGGCCACCGAACGCCGCCGCCCGCCGCGACCGTGGTGGCGCGAACTCTCGCCCATCAATGCCGGACTGCTGGCCCTGAGCTTCAGTTTTCTGTTCAGCGGCGCGCTGGCCTGGTATCTGGCCCGGCCGATCCGGGCCTTGCGTGATGGCTTTCGTGCCGTTGCCAGCGGGCGACTCGATACCCGCGTGGCGGCCAAGATCGGACCACGCCGCGACGAACTGGCCGATCTGGGTGCCGACTTCGATAAAACCACCGCCCGGCTCGAAAGCCTGATCAACGCACAAAAGCAGTTGCTGCATGATGTGTCGCACGAGTTGCGCTCGCCGCTGGCGCGCCTGCAGGCGGCCACCGGCCTGCTTGAGCAATCGCCGGAGCGAGCACCCGCGCTGATTACCCGCATCGAGCAGGAAACGTCGCGCCTCGATGCATTGGTGGGCGAAATACTGACCTTGTCCCGACTTGATGAGCAACGCGATACCCGTCCTGATACGCCGTTCGATCTGAACGATCTGCTTGCCGATCTGGTACAGGACGCCCAGTTCGAGGCGCAAGCCGGCAACAAGTTCGTCACACTCAGCGGCGATATCGACGGCGACGTGACGGGCGATCCGGTACTTATCCAGCGGGCCTGCGAGAACCTGGTGCGCAATGCGATTCGCTATTCACCCGAAGGGCAGACGGTGGCCATCAGCGTGAGCGCAGAGCCTGTAACCGGGCCCGGCAGGAGCGGACGTGAAATCTGCATCAGCGTGGCCGACCATGGTCCGGGTCTGGCCGAGCATGAACTGCAAGCGGTCATCGAGCCCTTCAAACGTGGCTCAGAGACCTCTCAGGACGGCTTCGGCCTCGGTCTGGCCATTGCCCGACGGGCCATTGAAATTCATGGCGGTGCGCTGCAACTGCAGAACCGCACCGACGGATCGGGCCTGGTGGCAACCCTGCGCTGGCCGGATTGAATCGCCACAGCGCTGGGTCAGCAAAGCCCGCGGTCGCCCAAACGATGACGATATGATTGCCAACCTCCTCCCAGGCACTTCGGAAACGCTCATGCTGGACAAAATCAAAGCATTCTTTGAAGATCACCTCGCGCACGATGCCGGCTCGGGCGGCGGCTCACGCTCAGCCAAAGGTGAGCGCGCCGTCCAGCTCGCCAGTTGCGCACTGCTGCTTGAAATGATGCGTATCGATCAGGAAAGTAAACTGGTCGAAGAACAGGCGCTGCGCACGGCCATCCAGCAGACCACACAACTGGATGAGTCGGCGGTCGACGAACTGATCGCACTGGCGCAAGCCGAACTCGATGAATCGGTCGACTATTTTCAGTTCACCTCGCTGATCAACGAGCATTTCAGCCCGGCGCAAAAGCTTGAGGTGATCGAGGCCATGTGGCTGATTGCCTATTCGGATCACACCATCGACGCCCATGAGCGCCATCTGATGCGCAAGATCAGCTCGCTGCTCTACATTCAGCAGGGCGACCACATGGCGGCCAAAGCGCGCGCCAGGGCCCGCGCCGGCGTCAAGGGCTGAGCCAACGGGCCGGCACAGATCGCAGACGCAAAAAAAGGGGCCGAAGCCCCTTTTCTTTTAACTGCCGCCGAACCGGCCGGCAGTTGGGTCAAGCTGAATTAACGCTTGCGGGCAGCAGCCGTGGCGGCTTTGGCAGCCGGCGCGAAGCTGTTTTCAACCATTTCAGCAGTTTGCTTGGCGCTCTTGTTGGCTTGCTCATAAGCCGAACGAGCTGCGGTCAGCGACTGCTTCATGAAGCTGATGACGCTCTCGCTACCAGCCGGTGCATTCTTGGCAAAGGTATCGATAGCGGCGAAAAGCTGCTTGTTGCCTTCTTCAACCTGCTCTTCAACCATGGTCAGCACTTCCTGGTTGGCGGCGCTGGTGATGGCATATGCGTCTTTCACGTAGGTGGAGACTTGCTCGGTGCTGGGCTGAGCCATGCCCGACAGGGTTTCGGTCAGGGCCTTGAGGTCTTTGACAGCCATCAGGGTCTTGACTTGCTCGGCCGAAGCTTCCATCGTCGACTTGGCCGTCTTCATGTTCAGGTCAGCAAGCTTTTGCATGCCTTCGATGCTTTTGGCGGCCAGCGCGTTTGAGGCCTTAACGGCGTCAGCTTGGAACTTCATGAAATCGGTTGCGGTCATCGTCATTTGAAATACTCCATTGGGCTTCCAAACGTTGCGAATCCGTTGGAATTATCTGTTGTTGGGTGATTCAGGAGGTTTGTGGTTCGCACTTGCTGCATCGCACAAACCAAATTATGAGTGGATTGCTGCACCGCGTCAACAACTATTTTTGTGCGCTGCACAAAAGTTTTTGAAAACGCATTTCATTGTTGCCAAACCAAACGTAAATAATTGATTTTAATAATAAATATTACACATCTCGATTAACGCCACAGATCGAGAATACGGGCCCCAACCGTGCTATTTGCCCTCACAGGCAGCGAAATTTCGGCATCGGCTGCGCTCTCTGACCCATTCGGAGCACCATTTTCGTGCAGACCGGTGTCGACCGGATCAAGCGCCCCCACGCACTCCAGTCGGGCCAGCACCGCAGCGGTCAGAAAACGGCTGCGCGCGCCTTGAACATGCGCCCCGCCATATTGCTGCTGCTGGGTCAGGTAGTAGCGCACTGGCTCAATCAGCTCGAGATGATCGCGAGCCCGGGTCATGGCGACATAGAGCAGGCGGCGCTCCTCGGCCAGCGCGGCCGGTTTGTCGGTCGCGAACTCATTGGGAAAGTTACCGTCGGCAACGTTGATGAGATAAACACTCTGCCATTCCTGCCCCTTGGCCGAATGGACGGTGGACAGAATCAGGTAATCCTCATCACGCAAGGCGTCGTCGCCCCAGCCGCCGGTCGCATTGGGTGGGTCGAGCGCCAGCGCGCTGATCAGATCGGCAAGCTGGCGAAACCGGGCGCCCAGCGCGCCGAGCATATCGAGATCGGCCACTCGCGGTTGCGGGTCATCGTAGCGATCGGCAATGACCAGCGCCAGCCATCGCGCCAGCTCGCCTAGCCGGGCTTCGAGACTGAGGGTGTCGTTGGCGAGTATATCGAGCAGCGCACAGAAACCGGCCCAGTCCTGTGCGCACACACCGCGGGGCACGGTGGCGGCCAGAGTCGCGAAGATCTGCCGAGGGGCAGCCTGGGTGGGGGCTTGGGTGGAGGCCTGGGGAGCGCCTTGGGCCGCTGCAGCTTCGCCTGCCCCGACCTTTTGCAACCTTTCAAGGCAGGCACGGGCCAGCACCGGCCCCATGCCAGACACCAGTTGCAAGGCCCGGAATGCGGCGAGTTGATCGCGGGGATTGAAGGCCCAGCGCAACAAGGCGAGTGCGTCCTTGATGTGCGCCGCTTCGACAAATTTGAGGCCGCCGTATTTGACGAAAGGAATCTTGTGCCGGGTCAGTTCGATTTCGAGTCCGTCGCTGTGGTGGCCATTGCGAAACAACACCGCCTGACGGCGCAGCGGCACGCCTTGCTCACGCCGCTCGAGGATGCGCCCGATCAGGTAGGCCGACTGGGCCGCATCATCGGCCACCGTGACCAGCCGCGGTGCTGGCCCGCAGCGGGCGCTGGCGGCGCTGAGCGCCTTGTCGAACGGCCCGCCGGCGTCCGCGATCAGCGCGTTGGCGGCATCGAGTACCGCTTGTGTGGAGCGATAGTTGCGATGCAGGCTGACATGCGTGGCCGGCGGCGAGAACTGGCCTCGAAACCGATAGATGTGTTCGACATCGGCGCCCCGAAACGCATAAATGGACTGCGCATCATCGCCCACCACGAACAAGCCATGGCCACTGGGACGCAAGCTGGCCAGCAACTCGACCTGCAAGCGGTTGCTGTCCTGGTATTCGTCCACCAGCACGTGATCAAAACGGGCCCGCGCGCTTTGCGCGAAAGCGGCATCCTCCATCGCATGACGCCACCAGAGCAGTAAATCGTCGAAGTCGAGCAGCGCCAGTTGCTGCTTGCGCTCAACATAGGCACGCATCAGCCCTTGCAACTCGGCCTGCCAGCTTTCGCACCAGGGATGACGCTCGGCCAACACCGCGGCCAGCGTCAGCCCGGTGTTGGTCACATCGGAATAAATGCCCAGACAGGTCGCGGCACGCGGAAAGCGCTTGCGAGCACGGGTGAGCCCGCGTTGATCACGCAACCAGTCGAACAGATCGACGCTGTCGCCCCGGTCCATGATGGTGAAGTGCGGATTGAGCCCGATCAGCGGCGCATGCTGGCGCAGCAGTTGCGCGGCAACCGAATGGAAGGTGCCAGCCCAGGGCAATTTGAAGTGACCGGGGCGCTGACCGCGATCCTGGGCCAGCACGGCGCCGGCGCGGTGAATCATTTCGGCCGCTGCACGCCGGCTGAAGGTGAGCAGCAAGATGCGCTCGGGTGCCACGCCTTGACCGACCAGCCAGGCCACCCGGTGCGCGAGCGTGGCGGTTTTACCGGTGCCGGCGCCCGCCAACACCAGCAGCGGCGCGGCCTGATGCAACGCATCGGCGCCATGGACGACGGCCGCGCGTTGTTCCGGATTAAGCCCGTCCGGGCCACCGGTGGCGGCCGTTGCAGGGGCTCTGAGGCTGACGGTTGGCATGCGCAGGATTCCTGGCTCGTGATGGGTCCAGCGAATCAGTCTGCGCGCCCACTAGCTCACCGGTTGAGCCTGTGGCGTGGGCAACCCATCGTAGGCACGCAATGCAGCCCGCAAACGCGTGGCTATGGCCTCGCGCAGTGCCGCGGGGGCCAGTACTTCGAGATGCTCGCCGTGGCGCAGCACATCCATCTCCAGTTCGGTGCTGTTGGCATACGGCAGCCGCATGGACAGCCGGCCATCGGGCAACTCTTCGGTCTGCTGATCGGGATGCCAGCGCTCGTGGCGCACCCAGCGCGCCGCCTCAGGCGAAAACATCAGTTCGGCCCATTGCGAGGCGGCCCCGCTGAAAATGCCGTAGCTGCCCGCACCGCGGGCGTCGAGCTCGGCCGGGTCGACCTCAAGACACGCTTGATCCAGCGTTTCAACGCCAACCATCGCATCGACCGCAAACAGCCGCAACGCCTCGCTGCGATGACACCAGGCATCGAGATACCAGGCGTTGCGGTAGTGAATCAGGCGCTGCGGTGAAATGCGGCGCTCGGAGGTTTCATTGCGGGCGCGCGAGAAATGCACGATACGCAGACAGTGGCGCTCGATAAGCGCGTGACTGACCTGCGCAAAGTGCGCCGGTGCCACCAGACGATCCTGCACGCCGGCAAAGCGCACACGGGCGGTGAGCCGCCCGGCCGGATCACTGACATCGGTCTGGGCGGCCAGCAAGTCGTTGATCCGATCCACCAGCGGCGCCAGGGGCTCGCCGACACGGTCGCCGAGGTTCAGATCCTGCAACACCTGATAGGCGCTGAGCAAACCAACCAGCTCCTGACTGCTCAACCACAGCCCGGGCAATGCGTACTGCGGGCCGACTTGCTGCGCATCGAGCCGATAGCCTTGCTGATCGCGATCAAAAACAATCGGTGCATTGAAGCGATCGCGCATGAAGGCCAGGTCGCGCTTGAGTGTCGCGGGCGACACTTCCAGCTCGGTACGCAACTGATCAAAACTGACCACACGATGACTGCGCAACATGCGATCGATCAGGTAGAGACGCTCAGTTTGTTTCACTTCGTCATTTCCGGCTTGTACGGGGTTTTTCCGGTGGCGGAGAAATTCTATTGTCGTGCAAACGGGATGCGCTGATGCACGTCGGGTTCTTCTACAATGGCGCTCCCCCTTCTCAAACACAAATCTTTCGGAGGCTCAGCCCAGTATGCGCTTATCCATTCGCCTGTTCAGCGTACTGGTTCTGCTTGCAGTTCTGTCAATTGCGGCGCTTGTGTTCGGCGCCTACCGGATTGGCATTCCAACCAGCGCGGCAGGCCTGGCCGCGCATCACGCCTGCTCGGGCGTTTTCGTCGCCGGCCGCCGGCTCAACGATGTCATCGATAACGATATCGTGCCCACCACCTTCATCATGCGGGCCGCGCACATTGCGCTCGACACCAAGCTCAGACAGGCCAGCGCCAGCCTGCCCGGCACCGGTGAGCGCTATGCCATCTATCGCGATCAACTCGGTTGCACCTTGCTGCCGCCCGGCGCGTTGCCGCCACCCGACGGCGTGGACCGGGCCCCCTGGCCTGCTGACGGGCTGAAGATGTCGACAACCTACACGGCCGAGAACGACGACAAATGGCCACTGGGCACAGCCGGCGCCGACGCCGAATGGCCTGCCAACGTCGATCAGCAAGCCTTGCAGAGCACGATTCAGGCGGCCTTCGGCACGCCCGGCACGAGCAGCATCAGTCCGACCGGTAACGGCATGACCGGGCCCAACACACGCAGTGTGGTGGTGATCCACAAAGGCCGCCTGCTCGCCGAGCGCTATGCGCCGGGTTTCGACAAGAACACGCCGCAACTGGGCTGGTCGATGGCCAAAACGCTGTTATCGGCGCTGGTCTGGAAACGCCTGACCGAAACCGGCGTCTCGCTTGACACCCCGGTGGTGCAGCTCATGCAGAGCGCGCCACGACCGCAATGGATCGGCCCCTGGCTGGGCGACGCGCGCGCCGATATCACCGTGGGTGAACTGCTGCTGATGCGCGACGGCCTCGATCTGAAAGAAGGCTATCAGCCCTGGAGCGATGTGCCGCGCATG
>CAXBNM010000144.1:0-11247 GCA_963976885.1 uncultured Burkholderiaceae bacterium | reverse complement strand
AAGATTGGGTCATCGCAACCGGCAAGCAGTACTCGGTACGTGAGTTCGTCAAGATCGCCGCCGCCGAGCTCGGTATCGAAATCACCTTCAAGGGTGAAGGCACCGAAGAGAAGGGTTACGACCAGAACGGCAACTGCATCGTGCAGGTCGACACCCGCTACTATCGACCCACCGAAGTCGAGACGCTGCTGGGCGACGCCACCAAGGCCCGCGAAAAGTTGGGTTGGGTACCGAAAATCTCTTTCGACGAACTCGTCAAAGAGATGGTCCGGGAAGATCTGAATCAGGCCGAACGCTACGATCTGATCAAGAGCGCTGGTTTCAAGGTCTTCGCACACAAGGAGTAGTCGGGTTACATGGACAAATCAGCCCGAATTTTTGTCGCAGGGCACGGCGGCCTTTTTTGAGCAGGAAAAGCCCGAGTACGTGTTTCTGGCTGCTGCCCGGGTGGGCGGCATTGTGGCCAATCACAAGTACCCGGTCGAATTCCTGTCCGATAATCTGAACATTCAGAACAGCGTCATCAACGCCGCCTATCAGGTTGGCGTCAAGCGTCTGATGTTCCTCGGTTCATCGTGTATTTACCCCAAGCTGGCACCGCAGCCGATGAACGAAAAGTCGCTGCTGACCGGGCCTCTTGAGCCTACCAATCGGGCCTATGCACTGGCCAAGATTGCCGGTATTGAGCTGTGCTGGAGCTATAACCGCCAACATCAGACCCAGTACCTGGCGGTCATGCCGACCAATCTGTACGGCCCGGGTGACAACTATCACCCCGAAAACTCGCACGTGATTCCTGGCCTGTTGCGCAAGTTTCATGAGGCACGCGAGGCCGGGGCGGCCTCGGTATCGGTCTGGGGTTCCGGCACGCCGCGGCGGGAGTTTCTCTATTCCGACGATATGGCGGGTGCCTGTATCTACCTGATGAATCTGCCTGACG
Organism: uncultured Burkholderiaceae bacterium; assembly: GCA_963976885.1. Classification (GTDB taxonomy): domain Bacteria; phylum Pseudomonadota; class Gammaproteobacteria; order Burkholderiales; family Burkholderiaceae_E; genus JAUIAI01. Next base: position 10,307 of record CAXBNM010000144.1, on the reverse strand, counting down.
ACAAATTCAAGCCCTTGCTGGGTTCGGATGAGGTTGCCACTGGTGAGTTCAATCCGCCGTTGGTCAATATCGGCGTGGGCGAAGATGTGACCATTGCCGAACTGGCCAGTCTGATTCAGCAAGTGGTCGGCTTCAAGGGCACGATCGAATACGATCGGAGCAAACCCGATGGAACGCCGCGCAAGCTGATGGATGTCAGCTATGTGAATTCGCTCGGCTGGAAGGCCAGCACTTCATTGCGTGACGGGCTCGAGCAGGCCTACGCCGAGTTTCAATCAGCCAGCGCGGTGGCTTCCCGCTGACCTGTTGTCTCCAGCGTTGCAGTCCTTGCACCGGCTCACGGTGTGACGGCACAAGCAATCCGGCCCGGCAATCTCCTGATTGCCGGGCCGGTTTTTTTTTGAGGCGGCAGTGGTTGGCGCTTGCCCGCCACCGCTTTGCCGGAGCGCTTACAGATCCAGACGCGGTTCAACCCGGCCCAGTTGATCGGGTTCATTCTTGTTGCGCTCGGGCCGCGGGCGCGGCTCGGCATGGGTCGGGCTGGTGGGCGTGGGCTGCTGGCGGCGCGGCGGGGACGATGAAGTCGAAGCCGGGCTGGTCGGCGCCGGTCCACCGCGCGCCTTTTCAGGGGCGTGGCGGGTTGCGTTCTGCACAAGGGCCTGCAGTGCCGGCTGCGGCTTGCGTGCTGGCGCCTCAGCCAGGGTGCGCGGCAAGGCCACCGGCTTCATGCCGGCCGGCAGAGTCGGTCGTACCGGGTCGGGAATGTGCGGCTTGGCGCGTACCGGCTCGGGGGCGGGGCTCTCGGCGGGCTTGGTCTGCGGTTGCGCCATTTCCCAGGCACCTGCGCACAACACATGAAACAAGGTGAAGAGCATCAGAAACGAACCGGTCAGGATCGAGCTGAGTTCCAGCGGCACCTCGGAGACGCTGCGGAACATGAATATCATGAACAGTGCCGGCGCCAGACCTCGGGTGTACCAGGTCAGCTTGAGAGCCTGCCAGCCCATGACCGCAACATAGAAAATGGTGCCTGCCAGACCGACGAGACCGGCCACACTGATTGCCTGGAAGAACAGATTGTGCGCGTGGAAGGCGAACATCATGTTGATCTTGGAGCGGAAGGCCAGATCCCAGGCGGTCGGACCATAGCCAAACAACGGGTTTTCGAGAAACACTCGCACCGCCACGGCCCAGATGCCGGCCCGGCCGCTGAGCGCTGCGCCTTCCTGGCCCCGTGCCAGGCCGCCAAACTCGCTGATGCCGCGCTGCAATTCGTTCAGATCGAGCAGCAGAGCCGCCGCGCCGACCATCAGGGCGCCGGCCAGCGTGATCATCGCGATCGCCCCGAAACCGGAGATCTTGCGTGCTTCGCCTTTGGTGGGATGGGTCAGGAAGCGAATCAGAAAGTAGGGCGGAATCACCACCACGGCGGCGATCCAGGTCGTCATCGACTGCGCCAGCACCAGTACCGTCAGCGCTGCCGCGATGCTGGCCAGGCTGAGAATCCGGAACCGGAAAGGTTGATAAATCGTGATCAGAAACGACATCAAGGCCATTGGCGCGATGCTGTTGGGGCCGTCGCCCAGCCCCCAGAAGCGAAAGTTTACAAAGGGCAGCCGCACCTCGGGCGTATTGGTCTGCATCACCACTTGCGGGCCGACCACCATCCAGAGCACGCTGGCCGAGAGCATCAGAAACAGCCCCCAGCGAATCGCGGCCAAGACATCGGCCAGGCCGGTGGTCCGGTTGACATAGAGGGCGCCAAGGACCAGCAACGCATACAGATGGGCGGTCACCAGACTCGGCACGGTGCCGAACAACCCGTTCAGAATGATGTTGCTGACGAAATAGGTAATGAAGCCGACCAGAACGATCCGGCCGGCCGGGTTTTCCTTGGTCCGGCGCATCAGATAGACCAGCGCAGCGGTGACCGCGATCAAGATCACGCTCGCCGAGGTCAACCGGAACAGCCATGCCGACAAGCCACCGGCATCGAGTTGGGTGTCGAAGTTCAGGTTACGTACCGACAGGTTGCGACCGGCCAGCAGCAGCCCGAGCGGCGGCACCAGTGCCAGCGCGGCGGCCAGCGCGGGCAGGGCGACGCGCGGGAAGCGGGTATGCATGTGCATCGCCACACCCAGACCCACCGGCAAAGCGATAAGAATGAAAAGCGCGCCTACGACGCTGAAAATAATGCTGCTTAGATCATCCATGTATTCGGGAGTGGTGTTGTCGCAGTGATCGGAACGGGTTGGGCCGGCCTGCTGGGTCAAAAGCACAAAGCCGGCAAAGCGGGGCTGAACGGCTAGTCATGAGAGGTGACACATTAGCGTGATGACCCGATGGCGTCAGTCAGCGGACCATGCCGTCTGTCCGCTTGTGTAAGAAATTTACCGTGTGATATGAGAAGTTAGTGGGCGTAATTGCTGCAGATCAACGGGTCACTTTGTGCATAATCAGGTAATTACCCGGACCGATCTGCGAAATTCTTCAATCGCAAGGCCTTGTTGCTGTCGGCATTCTGCTGCAATTATTAATCGGATTGACCCACCGGGTGGGCAATTCAATGGCAAGTTTGCTATGAATGCAGCGACCGTCCCGAGGGACGGTCACTGCATTCGACTGACCGGTCGTTCGTGCGTATCGGCCCAATAACCTCCGCTGGATAGTTCACTATGAAGTTTTCAATCGTTACCTGCACCTGGAATAGCGCGGAATGGCTCGCCGAGAGTATTGCCTCTGTCGATGCCCAGCAGGATGTTGAAGTCGAGCGGATTTTCGTTGACGGCGGCTCCGAAGATGCCACGCTCGACATGATCGGTGCGGTGTGCGGTGATGTGAAAGTTCTGAACAACGTGCGCGGCGGCATCTCCAATGCCATGAACGAAGGCGTGCGCGTGGCCACGGGCGACGTCATTGCCCACCTGCATTCCGACGATTTCTATGTCGATGGCACGGTGTTGCAGCAGGTGCGCGCCGGTCTCGAGGGCACGCCGGGGGCGAAATGGCTCTATGGGCGCTGTAAATCGGTGGTTGAGGGCGAGCTCGTCGACAACGACTACGAAACCAAGCCGTTCAGCTGGCCGAATCTGATTCGCGGTAACATCATTCCGCATCCGGCCACTTTCATCGATCGCAAGACCTTTCTGGCCCTGGGCGGGTTTTCGACCAAGCTCAAGTACGTAATGGACTACGACCTGTGGTTGCGCCTGGCGCGCGAGCACAGCCTGTCGAGTACCAACATCTGGGCCTGTCACGCCGAGTGCCTGCGCGTGCGCATGGATTACGCCAGCGCCAATCCGGTCGAACGTATGGAACACCGAGCCCGCCACATGTATCGCAGTCTGCGTCTGATGTCGGACCAGAAACGCATGCGGTTGTCGGTCTGAGTACGGGTCTGACTGAGCGGGTTTGCGCATGGACATGACCTCCGATCCATTGACCGCCCCGGCAGCCCCGGTGGCCGCATCGGCGGCGATGCCGGCGACGGCGCCGGCAGGCCAGTGGATTTCGCTGATTCTGGCCACCTACGGGCGCAGCACCGAATTGGCGATCGTGCTCGATTCACTGGCTGCACAGACCGACAAGGGCTTTGAAATCATCGTCGTCGACCAGAACCCCGACGATCGTCTGGAGCCGGTGCTGGCCGTCGAACGCGGGCTGACCATTCGCCATCTGCGCCAGGAGCAACCGAATCTGTCGCTGGCCCGCAATGCCGGTCTGGCCGCCGCAACCGGCCAATGGGTGGCGTTTCCTGACGACGATTGCTGGTATGAGCCGGAGTGTCTGGCGCAAGTGCATCAGGCAATCCTGGCTGACAACAATCTGGATGGCGTGGTCGGGCGCTGGGTTGAGGTGGCGCCGGGCGACGTACCCGATCAGCATTACCTGAGTCTTTCCGCATGGCGGGATTTCCGCGGTGGTGATGCCAGTTCCATCACCTTGTTCCTGCGCCGCGAAGCGGTGCAGGCTCTGGCCGGCTTTGATACCCGCATTGGTGTGGGCCAGTATTTCGGCGCCGGCGAAGAAACCGATCTGCTGCTGCGCATGCTCGATCAGAATCGCGATCTGTTGTATTTGCCGCAGGCGCGGGTCCACCACCATTTCAGCCACGAGCCGGTGCCGGTATCAGCGCGCGCGCTGGCGGCGCAGCGTTCGCGGGCACGCGGGGTCGGCGCCATCTATGCCAAACACCGGCTTGGCACCAAGACCATCGTGCGCGGTCTGTTGGCGCCGGTCATCAAGCCGCTGGGGGGGCGTCAGCCCGTCGCGGGGCTGTTGTTCGGCCTGGCCGCCGTATTGGGCCGCCTTGAGGGCATGTTCGGCTGGCGTCGGCAAGGTCCGCCGGCTCGCACCGACAGCGAGGGCAGTTAACGACCGTTAGTCGTGTTATATCGTCCGTTACCAGCATGACGACGCAGACGCGCCACAACAGACTGTGTGAGCGAAACGTCATCATGGATAATCAGAATCCGGGTGCAGCATACGGGCGTAAAAAGCCGGTTTGCGCGAAATAGGGGGCCGACAGGCCAGCCATGTGCCTGACCGGAACCAAAACACTCATGAAGCTTGCCGTACTCACCCATTACATCACCTCGTATCGCATCTCGACATTCGTCGAACTGGCCAAGAAGGTGGACCACCTCACGCTGGTGTTGTCCTCTGACCTGTCCGATCCCCGGCTGCACGAAACCGGTATCGATGTCCAGATCCTGCCCAGCATCCTGATTCCGCGCCGGCGCAAACACCCCAGTGGTTTCGTTGAAACCTACAAGGTGCATGTACCTTATGGCGTCAATCAGGCGCTCAACCGGATCAACCCCGATGCGATCCATGCGCATGAATTCGGTATTCGCACGGTGGCCGCGACGCTCTGGAAGCGCCGACGTGACCGGCCGATGGTGATTCACGCCGATTTGTCCGAGCAGACCGAGCAAGGGCGCGGTGGTATTCGCCCGGCGCTGCGCAAGGCCATTCTCAGTCAGACCGACCGGGTTGCCGTCAATGGCGAAAGCGGAGCCACCTACATTGAAGGGCTGGGCTTTCCGCGCGATCGTATCGACTTCCTGCCGTTTGCTACCGACGTCGGTGTGTTCTCGGGGGTCAAGCCGTTGTGGCGCCGTGATGGCGTGCGCCGCATGCTCTACGTCGGGCGTCTGATTGAACTGAAGGGGCTGGAGGAATTCATTGAGGTCGTGGGGGCGTATCTGGCCACCCGGCCCGAACTGCAGGTCGAACTGACGCTGGTCGGCGACGGCGACCGGGCCAACCTGATCAAAGCCGTGCCACGGCCGGCCAATTTCAAGCTGGTGATGCCCGGCGCAATCGAATACACGCAACTGGGCGCCGTTTACGCGCAGGCCGATTGCTTCGTGTTTCCGACCCTCGGCGATACCTGGGGCATGGTGGTCAACGAGTCGATGGCGGCCGGTTTGCCCGTCATGGGCAGTGTGCTCGGTCAGGCCTCGATTGAACTGATCGACGAGGGCAAGAACGGCTGGTTGTTCGATCCGCGCAGCCGCGACAGCATGACCTCGGCGCTGGAGCGGTTTTTCGACACTCCCGACGAGCAATTGCCGGCCATGGGCGAATATGCCCGGTCCCGCTCGATTGCGATTTCGCCGGACAATGTCGCTCAGCGCTTTGTTGATTCCTGCCAGAAGGCACTTGAGGCGCGCAAGAGCGCCGCTGGCTGAGGCCAGACAAGCCGTTTGAACTGACGTTCCGGCCGCGCCCCAGGCGCAGCCGGTGGCTCAGCCGCGCAAGGTCGAGCCATCCTCGAATTGCAGCCAGATCGAGTCGTCGCGCAGCTCTGCGGCGGCGCGCAGGCGCTTGTTGCGCAAGCCGTTGCGCATCTCATCGATGGCGCTGGCCAACTCCGGAAATTTGGCCGGGTCGCCCAGCGTGCGCATTTTCGAGTGCTTGTACAAATACACGCCGCGATAGCCGAGCGCGGCCGGAATCATGCACCAGCGCTTGATATTGCGGATTTTGGTCGTCATGGACGGATAGTCGGCCGCCCACAGACCGGGAGCTTCGGCGCCGATTTCACTCAGATAGCGCGGCATTGATGCCGGATAGCCGGCCTGGGCAAAGCGCTCGTTGTAGTTCTGCAGCTCGGCGATCAGTTTGTTGGGTTTGTTGTCGTAGGTATAGGAATGGACCGACAAGGCGTGGGCATGCTGTTTACCGGTGCCGCCGGCGCCATCGGGCGCGGCGGCCAGGCGCAGCAACGAGCTGGTCATCGAATCGCTCTTGTCCTGTCCCTCCCAGGCTCCCATCATCAAGCGGGTCGATTGAGGCAGGATTCGCGCCACGGCGCGGGCCAGGCCGGCAAGTTCGGATGCTGTACCCGTGTAGAAACCGGGTTTATCGTAAGTTGGCAGCCAGCGAGCTTTGAGCATATCGTCGCTGCTCCAGTGGAAATTCGGCTCGTTCCAGATCTCGACAAAATTGATGCCGGGATGGCGTTCTAGCAGGGCGCTGATGAAGCGGGCCGCGTCAGCCGGGTCTTTCGGCGGTGAACCACCCCCCGGCAGATACGGATAGCGCCAGGCTTCATCGGGATACTTCTGATAGAACCTGGGGCAGCCAAACAGCACGAATATCGAGGTTTTGCCCTCATTGGCGGCCATCCACTGGTCGACGGCGCGCCAGTCATATTTGCCCGGCTCGGTTTCTATCAGCGCCCACTGCAACACCGGGTACTGACGTCGGTCGACGGTATCGTGGGAGCGGATCGCATCGTAGGCATAAGTGGGCGCTGCGGTGGTGCCATCAATGCCGTGATCGGAGTGCAGGCCAAGGTAGTCGGCCGGTATGTCGATCGGCGGGTCGGTCGGCTTGAGGAGCCACTGACTGGCCGAGATGGGGGTTTCGGCCGGGGCCTTGCAACTGACGGTCAGGACACTGCTCAGAGCAACGCCCTGGAGGGCCAGGCGGCGGCGGGCAAAAAAAGTCATACCTGTTGAACCTTCGCAGGGAGGGAGTCGATCCAAATGGCCGGATCGGGGGCTGTCTGGCTTTCATTATGCAACGCGTCTGGCGCAACATTGGCGCAACGTGTTGTTGTTCTTCACGCATAATTAGTTTGAAGCTGCTTCCAGCGCCATTGGTTGCCATGTCCGGGTATCAGCACCGATGATCGGACTCAGCGGCCGACTATCGCCAGCTCATGGGCACAAGAGCGGTCACCGGATACCTTATCCGAGCCGTTGGGTGTTCTACGGCTGCCGGCCGGCTGCCTCGGAAAGTCCAGAGGTTCGGCCAACCGGCTTGCTTGAGTGCCCGTTGGCTGGTTTGTGCAGGTCGCGCTGATATGGCTGACCGCGCATGGCCGGTCTTTGCAACGAATTGAAACCCGTCTTCATTCCGACCCCGTATGCGTCCAACCATCGTTTTCGGCATTTTGTCCGCCGCACATCGTCCTGAGACCTTGCAGCAACTGGTCCAGGCGCTGGCCGATTACCCGGTGGTGATTCATCACGACTTTTCGCAACAGCCGGATTTTCCGGTGCGGGCACCAAACGTCACATTTGTTGCGGACTATGTCAGTTCCGGGTGGGCTTCGTGGGGTCTAATGGACAGCATGGCCCGTACGATCCAGTTTTGCGGCCAGCATTATGACTATGACTATCTTCAGTTTCTTACGCCGGTAGATTTGCCCATCAAACCTCTCGCTGATTTCGAAGCATCCGTCGTGGCGAATGACCACGATGTTGCGGTCGAAACGCTCGCCATGGATACCGACGAACTGGTTTTCATGACGTTTGCCTTCCGTGCCTACGCGGCTGAAGACTCGCTGGCTTACCGCTTGCTGTGGCGTGCTCGCGAAGCCTATTTCGGGGCCGATTACCGCACCGTCGTAAGGGGAGGCTTGTCCGTGCCGACTGATGCCAGTCGGGGGGCCAGCGGCAAGCTGACCACCGCCGCGCGAATCGGCCGGGCCTTGACCCGCAGTTATGTAGGGCTCGTCCAGCGTTTCGGCAACCCGGTGATGCGCACCCCGGTGCTGGCCGGTAGCGCCTGGTTCGGGGGCACCCGGGCCGCTTGCGAATATCTGGTCGAGCGCATGAACGATCCGCAGGTGCTGAGCCGTTTTCGCCCCATTTTCTGCGCGCCCGAAATGCTGATCAGCACCTTGTTTGCCGAATCGGACTTTCGCCGCCGACCGGGCAATCATTTCATCAGCGAATTCGATGGCCCGCGGCCCTTGTGGCTGGGGCCCGAAGACTTCGACACATTGCTGGCGTCGGATCGTTTCTTTGCCCGCAAGTTTCCCGACGATCCGGCGGCGAGTATTCGTACTCAAATTCTCGCCGAAATCAGCAACGATACCTCCGTGAAGTGCGTGGCCTGATTCAGCGGCCCGCCTTTCTGAATGCCAGAATCCTTTTAATCGAACCTGACTGCACACCATGACTATTCAACAATTCCTTGCTGTACTTCGTGGCCGATGGTGGCTTCTGGTGCTTTGTTTTACCGTCTTTGTCGGTGCCGCCATTACCTGGTCGTTGATTCGCCCGAAGATGTACACCGCCACCGCCAATCTGATGGTCGATGTGAAGCTGACCGATCCGGTCGGCGGGCAACGTCTGCCCTCCGAGTTGATTCCGGCGTTTGTCGCGACCCAACTCGACCTGCTCACCAGTGAGCGGGTGGCCGTCAAGGTCGTCGATGCGACCGATCTGCTGAACCGGCCCCGGACCGAGCCCGAAGAGCCGCCGACCGAAGAAGAGTTGAACCGGCCGCGTCGGGAGCCTCGCTTTGAAGCTGCCGAAGGCTTGCTCAAGCGTTTGAAGGCGCGTCCGGCCAGCGATTCCAACATGATCGAACTCTCGTTCGAAGACCGTGACCCTGCCTGGGCGGCCAAGATCGCCAATCAGTTCGCGCAGAGCTACATGGAAACAAGCGTGCAGATTCAGACCGAGCCGCAACGCGACAAAACCCAGTTCTTTGGCGAGCAAGCCGCAGTGGCGCGCGCCGAGCTTGAAGCCGCGCAAGCCGTACTGACCAAATTCCAGCAAGAAAAAGGCATCACCTCGGCTGACGAGGCTTCGGATGTTGAAAATTCGCGCTTGCAGGATATTGCGCGTGAGTTGACCACCGTGCAGGCGATGCGTGCTGACAGTGCGTCGCGCCGCGGTGCGGTGGGCAGTGGCAGCGCATCGACCTTGCCCGAGGTGTTGCAAAACCCGGTCATTCAGAGTCTTAAGCAAAGTCTGACCGCCATCGAGCAGCGGATTGCGCAGCGCGGTGCTTCGTTGGGGCCGAGCCATCCGGAAATGCTCCGTATGCAGCAAGAGGCGCAAAGTCTGCGTGGCCGCCTGAATCAGGAGATCGCCACCATTTCCGGCGGTGTCACCCGACTCGATCAGATCAATGCCCAGCGCGAGGCGCAGTTGCGCGCCGAATACGACAAGCAACGCAAACGCGTGCTTGATATCAAAGAGGCCCGCGATCGTCTGGCCGTGCTGCAGCGTGATGTGGAAAGTGCGCAGCGCGCTTATGAAGATCTGCGCCAGAAGCAGTCCACCGCGCGCATCGAATCAAACGTCACCCAGAGCAGCGTCATTCTGATTTCGGAAGCGACCGCGCCGATCCTGCCTTCCAGTCCCAATCTCAAGCGCAATGCGTTGGTGGCGGCCGTCCTGTCCACCTTGCTCGGCCTCGGTTGCATCTTCCTGTTCGAGTTCCTGCAAGGCCGCGTCCGGGTGGTTGAAGATCTCGAGCGGGTCAGCCGCGGCGATGTGCTCGGCACCATCCGCGCGCTGCCTAATCGGGCCATGAGTGAAATCAAGGCGGCGGCGCCGATGCTGGCCCATGAGGCGGCCAAACCGCGCCGCCTGGCCATGACCGAAGGCAAGGCTCAGACCGAAGAAGAGGCCGCAGCCGGCGGCGTCGGGGCCACGGCACGTGCCGGCCGACAAGCGCGGGCTGGCGGCGCTGATGCCGACGGCGGCGTGGCCGTTGCGGCCGAAGCGCAAGCTGCCACCGGTGGCGGTGGTGGTGATGGGCATGATGCGGGCAGCTCCGAAGGCCCGCGGCACCGTCATGACCTCACCCTGGTGGGTGGCGGTCGTGATCTGGCGCCGCTGCCGGCCAGTTCGATTCTGTCGCGCTCGTCGAGCGTAGCCCAGGAAGTGGTCGCGGCCTTCGACGCTTCGCATCCGATGCTCGACGACATGCGCGTGTTGCGTAGCCAGATCAAGACCCGCTGGCTCAATCGCGGCAACGATTTTCATGCGCTGGCCATCGTCAGTCATGATTCGGGTGAAGGCAAAACCTTCACCGCGGCCAACCTGGCC
>CAXBNM010000143.1:0-11252 GCA_963976885.1 uncultured Burkholderiaceae bacterium | reverse complement strand
CTGATTCTGCGCGGCCTGCGCACGGCCGAAGTGCGCATGCGCCAGCATGAAACCAATGCCTTGCAGGTGGCGCGCTGGTTGCAGCAGCAACCCGAAGTGCGTTCGGTCCTGCATCCCGGCCTGCCCGAGCATCCGCAGCACGAGCGTTTCAAGCGCGACTTCAGTGGCTCCAGCGGGCTGTTTTCATTCGAACTCGAAGCCGGCACGAGCGACGCGGCCATCAGTGCGCTGGTCAATCATCGCGAGCATTTCGGCATTGGTTATTCATGGGGTGGCTTTGAAAGCCTGATCATGCCGGCCAATATCAGCACCGGGCGCACCGCCCATCCGTGGACGGGCGGGCAGCTGATTCGTTTGCACATCGGACTCGAAGATCCGGCCAGCCTGATTGCCGATCTCGACCAGGGTTTCGCCGCCATGCGGCGCGCCTGATCGTTGCCAGGGAGACAGACATGAAAGTTGCAATAGTAGGTGCAGGTGCCATTGGTGGCTTGATTGCTGGCCGTATTGCCGCGCTTGGCGCGCCGGCGCAGGTGTCGGTGCTGGCGCGTGGCGCAACCCTGGCGCAGATCAAGGGTGCCGGGCTGACCATTTACGAACCCGACCCGGCCGAAGCCGGCAGTCATCGGCAAACCTTTGCCGCGCCGTTGCCGGCCTCCGACAACGCGGCCGATCTGGGTGTGCAGGATCTGCTCATCATTTCGCTCAAGTACAACGGCTTGCCGTCATTGGCGCCCGAGTTGTTGCCGCTGATTGGTCCCGACACCGTGATCGTGTCGGCGATGAATGGTGTGCCCTGGTGGTTTCCGGTCGGGCTGAGTGAAGCGCCGGCCGGGCTGCGTGTGTCGACCGTCGACCCGGACGGCGAGATCAGCGCCGCGCTGCCGACGGCGCAAGTGCTCGGTTGCGTCGTTCATCTGGCCGGATCCACGCGTGGCCCCGGTGTCATTCAGCGCAACACCGGCAACCGGCTGATTCTGGGCGAGCCATCGCATGAAATCACGCCCCGACTGAACCAGGTCTGCGATCTGCTGACGGTGGCCGGTTTCGAAATCGAGCGCAGCGAAAACATTCATGCCGACCTCTGGTACAAGCTGTGGGGCAACATGACGATGAACCCGGTCTCGGCGCTCACCGGCGCGATGTCCGATGTCATCATGGCCGACCCGCAACTGCGCAGTTTCCTGGTGGCCGTCATGCTTGAGGCCGCTGCCGTCGGTGAAAAAATTGGTTTGCCTATTGCCGAAAACCCCGAAGACCGCATCAATGTCACGGCGAGTCTGGGGCCGTTCAAAACCTCGATGTTGCAAGACGCCGAGGCGGGTAAGCCGCTCGAGCTCGATGCGCTCGTGACAGTAGTGCGCGAAATCGCTCAACAGGTTGGTGTGGCCACGCCGGCTACCGACGCCTTGCTTGGTTTGACCCGGGTTTTCGCCAGCGCTCACCAACTGAACTGAAACACAAGGCAGTCTGCGCGGCGGATGCCCGCAGTGCTGTCGAACCCGTTACGACAGGAGGGGTTCCAGCATGGATTCCGTCACCCAGATGGTGCTTGGCTCGGCTGTGGGCGTTGCCGTCATGGGGCGCTCACAGCCGCTCTGGAAAAGTGCGTTGATGGGCGCCGTTGTCGGAACCTTGCCCGATCTGGACGCGTTCATTGACTACGGCGATGGCATTTCCAACATGGTTCGCCATCGCGGCGAAACCCATTCGCTGTTTTATCAGACGCTGGCCGCGCCGCTGATTGCACTGGTAGTGGCCGCTGCCGGTCGCAGCATGGATCATTATCTGCGCTGGTGGCTGATGGTCTGGTTGGTGCTGATTACCCACGCCGGTCTCGATGCCATGACCATCTATGGCACGCAGTTGTTGCTGCCCCGCGCGGCGACACCGTATGGTCTGGGCAGCATTTTCATCATCGATCCGCTTTACACGCTGCCGATGTTGCTCGGTCTGCTGCTGGTGTTGTGGCCTGGCGGGCGGCATCGATTGCACTGGAATATCGTCGGTCTTGTGCTCTCGAGTGCCTATCTGGGCTGGACGGCGTACGCGCAACATCAGGTCACCGACAAAGTGGCGCACTCCGCGGCCGCGGCCAATCTGACCCGTGATCGGATTCTGGTGATTCCGACGCCGTTCAACTCGGTGCTGTGGCGTGTGGTGTTACTGCACCCAGACCGGTATGAAGAGGGGTTTTACTCGCTGCTCGACCCCTTCGTGGCACCCGAGCGCGACATTACGTTCACCCCGATTGCGCGCGACACCAGGCTCGATGCCCTCACCGCAACCCTGGCCTCGGCCAACAAGCTGCGCCAGTTCACGTACGGGTTCTATTCGGTCGATGCGGTCGAGAACAGCGTGCGCATTACCGATTTGCGCATGGGCCAGCATCCGTATTACTCGTTCAGCTTTGAAGTGGCGCAGCGCGAGAACGATCAACTCAAAGCGGTCCGCTCGCGCAATGTCAGCGCCCGCGATAATCTGCCTTTGCAGACATACTTCCGCTGGTTGTTCGATCGCGCCCGCGGACGCACCCTGGAGCCCCCAACCCTATGAGCGTTACGATTTACCATAATCCACGTTGCAGCAAGTCGCGCGAAACCCTGAGCATCATTCGCGACGCCGGCATCGAGCCGCAAGTGGTTGAGTATCTGAAAACACCGTTTACCAGGCCGCAACTGACCCAGCTGCTCGCCGATCTTGCGATGTCGCCACGCGACGCGATGCGTACCGGCGATGATCTCTACAAGAGCCTTGGGCTGGGCGATGCGGCGCTCAGTGACAGTTGATTGACGCGATGGTGCGCGAGCCGGCCTTGGTCAACCGGCCGATAGTCGTCAGCCCCCGTGGCACCCGCTTGTGTCGGCCGCCGGCGCTGGTGAACGAACTGATCTGAGCGGCGGTCGGGTTAAAGTATCGCCATCTGGCCGGCCGCGCCATGCGTGCCGGCAGCGATAATTTCCCGAGGAGACCACCGTGCCCAACACTCCCCAGTCTGCTGCGCTCAGCCGCTACGACCAGGATCTGCCCCAGACGCCCGCCAATTACGCTGCGCTTACCCCGGTTTCGTTGGTCCGTTGGGCGGCTGACGTCTATCCCGATCATATTGCGGTTTTGCATGGCCAGATGCGCACCAGCTGGGCCGAACTGCTGACGCGCGCCGAAGCGCTGGCCGCTGCGCTTGCCGATCGCGGGCTGAGTCGCGGCTCGACCGTCACCGTCATGCTGCCCAACACGCCGGCCATGATTGAGGCGCATTACGCGGTGCCGATGATCGGGGCCGTGCTCAACAGTGTGAACACCCGGCTGGACGCGGCCACCGTGGCCTTCATTCTTGGCCACAGCGAAACCGAACTGTTCATCGTGGACTGCGAATTTGCGGCCACCGTGCGCGAGGCACTGGCCATCCTGGCCGCTGACGGCAAGCCCGTACCGGCCGTTGTTGATGTCGTCGATCCGGTTTACGAAGGCGCGGTCGAGCGACTCGGCGAGCTTGACTATGACGCTTTGCTGGCGGCCGGGCAGGCCCGCATCGATACCGGCAAGCTCGACCGGGCGACGCTGGCGGGGCCGGCCGACGAATGGGATGCCATTGCGCTGAATTACACCTCCGGAACAACCGGTAATCCGAAGGGGGTGGTGGTGCATCATCGCGGCGCCTATCTCAACGCGGTGGGCAATATCGTGGCCTGGAATCTGCCGCGTCATCCCGTCTACCTGTGGACGCTGCCCATGTTTCACTGCAATGGCTGGTGTTTCCCCTGGACGATTGCCGCGGTGGCCGGCACTCATGTCTGCTTGCGCAAAGTCGACCCCGAACTGATTTTCAAGCTGATGCAGCAACATCGCGTCACGCATTACTGCGGCGCGCCGGTGGTACACACCGGGCTTATCAATGCGCCGGAGCAATGGTCGAAAGACATCGACTGGACCATCCGGGCAATGGTGGCCGGTGCGTCGCCGCCGGCCACGATGATTGAAGGCATGGATCGCCTCGGCTTCGAAGTCACCCATGTGTACGGGCTGACCGAGGTCTATGGGCCGGCTGCGGTATGCGCCAAGCACGAGGCCTGGCAAGCGTTGCCGTTGTCCGAGCAAGCCGATAGAAATGCCCGCCAAGGGGTTCGCTATCAGGTCCAGCAGGCGATGGATGTGCTTGATCCGGACACCCTGCAGCCGGTGCCGCGAGATGGCAGCACGATGGGCGAGGTCGTGTTCCGGGGCAACATCACGATGAAGGGGTATCTGAAAAACCCCACTGCGACCAAGGAAGCTTTCGCCGGCGGCTGGTTCCATACCGGCGACCTTGGCGTCATCGACGCCGAGGGCTACATCCGGCTCAAAGACCGCGCCAAAGACATCATCATTTCGGGCGGTGAAAACATCTCATCGATTGAAGTCGAAGATGTGTTGTACCGGCATGAAGCGGTGCTGGCGTGTGCGGTGGTGGCCAAGCCTGATCCGAAATGGGGCGAAACCCCGTTGGCCTTCATAGAACTCAAGCCCAATGCCAAGGTCACCGCCGAGGCGCTCATCGAGCATTGCCGGCAGGGGCTGGCCCACTTCAAGTGCCCGCGCGAGATTCGCTTTGTCGAATTGCCAAAAACCTCGACCGGCAAGATTCAAAAGCATTTGCTGCGTGAGCAGGCCGGTTCGGCCGGCGCCATCGGCGGCTGAAGGCTGAAGTCCGGTTTCGGCACCACTCGGCGCGCGCTGGGCTCTGGTGCGGAGCCGGGCGCAGGGCCGGAAGGGGGCGTACTGGCGTGGCGCCGAGATCGGCGCGGCAGCCCGATCAGTCGAGAATGGCCCAGCCGCTTGGCGTTTGAAACTCGGCCGCAAGCATCGGGCTGTCGTGTTCACCGATCTTGATACGACAATCTTGCGCCAGCGGGGCAAGTTTGACCCGCAACGCGGCCGGGCCGCGCACATGCAGGGTCGTCAGGACCACGCCTCGGGTAAGCAGCGAGCCTGCCGGCGGGATCGACTGGCCCCAGTTGATCAGCGAGGGCATCAAGGCCTCGTCGGGCTGGCCGCGCATCGGCCGCACCGTCAGTTGCCAGTGCAGATCGCCCCGGCTCATGTTCTTGATCGGACCGGGGTCGTAATCGAGGTTGTAGCTGGTGGCGGCAATGTCGGCGGTGCGCAGCATGTAGTGCACAAGTCGCGGTCGCACCGCGATGCGTTCGTGCAACTGCGGTGAATCGATGCCGAAGGGGCGCGGCTCGTTGGGGTCGGGTTGCGACGGATCGGGCGCGATGATTTCCAGATACGTGCCGCCACCGACCTGCATCAGGCTGTTGTGCGTGCCCCAGCCCTTGTGTGTGCCGCCCGGATCGGGTCGCACGCCGAACTTGTGCCAGATGTATTCACTACCTGCTTCCAGGCTGGCAGCGGCAAGGACGAGGTGATCGAGAGCGAAGCCAGAGGTCTGGCGATTCTTGGCAAGGGAGGTCATGAAGGCAATCAGTTCGCTTGATTCAACGCGAAAGCTCAGGGCGGATCGTGCAGCAGACCACAGTGTGCGGAAATAACCGCCGGACTGCCAAGTACAATCTACGCATGTTACGCGAACATAAATTGCTTATTGCCGAACAATTCGATTCGGCCCTCTCTGTTTTATTACAAACAGTCTCTGACCTGTCGCCCGATTTCGTGCGCCCCGAGGTCGTTCTTGAACGTCCGCGCAATGCCGCACACGGCGATCTGGCCTGCAACCTTGCCATGCAGGTTGCCAAGCCGTTGCGACGCAAGCCGCGCGATATTGCGCAGGCGCTGACCGATCACGTGCTCGCCAACCGCGACCCTGAACTGATTGCGGGGCTCGACATTGCCGGGCCTGGCTTCATCAACATCCGTCTGAGTGAGGCGGCACGCCGTGCTGTCGTCAACCGGGTGCTCACCAGTGGCGCCGACTTTGGCCGCAACACCGATTGCGGCGATCGTCAGGTGGTGGTGGAGTTCGTCTCGGCCAACCCGACCGGGCCGCTTCATGTCGGCCACGGCCGCCAGGCGGCGCTGGGTGATTCACTCGCCGCGCTGCTGGCCGCCAATGGCTGCAAGGTGCAGCGTGAGTTCTACTACAACGACGCCGGCGCCCAGATCGACAATCTCGCCCTCTCGGTGCAGGCGCGCGCCCGTGGCCTGAGCCCGGACGATGAAGCCTTTCCCGCCGATGGTTACCGGGGCGACTACATCGTCGATATCGGCGTCGACTACATGGCCGGCAATTCGATAACCGGCGCCGATGGCGTCGTCATCACCGGTCAGGCCGACCTCGACAATCTCGATGCGATCCGCCAGTTTGCGGTGGCCTATCTGCGCCGTGAGCAGAACGCCGATCTGGACGCCTTTGGCGTGCATTTCGATCGCTTCTATCTCGAGTCGTCGCTCTATGCCGATGGCCGGGTCGAGAAGGCTGTCGATTCGCTGGTGGCCTCGGGCCATGCCTATGAGGCCGATGGTGCGCTGTGGCTGCGCAGTACCGACTTCGGTGATGACAAAGACCGTGTCATGCGCCGCTCGGGCGGTGGCTATACCTATTTCGTGCCCGACGTCGCCTATCACGTCACCAAGTGGGAGCGTGGCTTCGGCCAGGCCATCAACGTGCAGGGCACCGACCATCACGGCACGATTGCCCGCGTGCGGGCCGGCCTCGAGGCGCTGGGGCTTGATATCCCGCACGGCTATCCCGACTACGTGTTGCACAAGATGGTGACCGTGATGCGCGGTGGCGAAGAGGTTAAGATCTCCAAGCGTGCCGGCTCCTATGTCACCTTGCGCGACCTGATCGAATGGAGTTCGGGCGAACGCGACGATCCCACCGACCTCACCCGAGGCCGTGATGCGGTGCGTTTTTTCCTGATCTCACGCAAGGCCGATACCGAGTTCGTGTTCGATGTCGACCTCGCGCTGGCGCGTACCGACGAAAATCCGGTCTATTACGTGCAGTATGCGCATGCCCGGATCTGCTCGGTGCTGGCGCAGCAGGAAGAGGCCGATGCGGCATTGTTGCAACAGCTGGGAGTGAATACTGACTTGTCCTCTCTGGACAATGAACGTGAGTACTCACTTATGGCCAAGTTGGCGGAATGGCCGGATCTCGTCCGGCATGCGGCAAGCGAGCTGGCCCCGCACGCCGTGGCTTTCTATCTGAAGGAGTTGGCGGCTGCGTTGCACAGTTACTATAACGCCGACCGTTTTCTCGTCGATGATGTTGACCTTCGCAAGGCCCGTCTGACGTTGTTGATGGCGGTTCGCCAGGTGTTGCGCAACGGACTTGCGCTCATCGGTGTCTCGGCCCCCACCCGAATGTAACGAGGCCCGTCTGATGACTGCTGCGTCTTCTCTTTCATTGCCGCGCCGTGCGCCGCGCGGATTCAGATGCCGTGCGCGCCAGCATGGCGGGACGGCCGTTGGCTTTCTGCTCGGGAGGGTGGTGGGGCTGATCGTGGCCGCCGCCGCTGCATTGCTGGCCAGCCGGGCGCCATTGCCGCTCATTAATAAAAGCGACCAGGTCAATGCGATGGTGGTGGCGCCGAGCAACGGCCAGGTGCCCGATCCGAACCGACCGCTCTACCGCGAGGAGCAAGCCGAACAGGCGCGGGCCGAACCTGTGGCCGAGGACGACAAGGAGTCCGATGGCGCGCCGATCATCAGTGCAGCACCGCGCGAGGCTCCCGGTGGTGGTACGACTTATCTGTTGCAGGCTGGCGCGTTCCGGGTGCAGGCCGATGCCGAAGCCATGCGTGCCCGGCTGACATTGATTGGTTTCAGCCCGAAAGTGGCGGCCGCGCAAATCAACAACGAAGTTCTTTACCGGGTTCGCATCGGTCCGTATCAGGCTCTCGACACGATGAATATTGCCCGTTCCCGACTCGCCGACAACGGAATTGAAGCGTCGGTCGTTAGGCAATGAGTCCGAATCCGACAAAGCGGTTCTGAGCCGGGGTTTTTGCAGTCCCGGCTGTCCTTATGCACACAGAATGACCGGAGTTAAGCCATTATGAGCAACAATAAACGCGATTTCCTCCTTGGTAGCGCTGCGCTCGCCGCCGCTGCCGCGCTGCCCATGCAGGCCGCGTCCGCTGCCACCGAAGGTAAAGACTACCGCCTGGTGAATCCACCCCAGCGCACCGAAGTTGACGCCGGCAAGATCGAAGTCATCGAATTCTTCTGGTATGGCTGCCCGCACTGCTACTCGCTGGAGCCGATCATCAATGACTGGGTCGCCAAGCTGCCCGATGATGTTCAGTTCCGCCGCGTGCACGTCAAATTCCGCACGCCCTCGCATCAGCGCATCTTCTACACGCTGTTGGCCATGGGTGAGGCCGACAAGCTGGGGCTGAAGGTCTTTGAAGCCATTCACAAAGATCGCAAGCGCATGACCGGCGAGACCGAAATCAAGGCCTGGGCGGTTGCCAACGGACTCGATGAAGCGAAGTTCATGAGTACCTTCAATTCGTTCGGGGTTGGTACGCAAATGTCTCGTGGTGAGCGCGCTACCGAGGTTTACGGGGTAGATGGCGTCCCGATGATGGCAGTTAACGGCAAATACCTGACCTCACCGTCGATGGTGGGCACCAATGAAGGCGCGCTGCGAGTCCTCGACGAGCTGATCGAGAAAGAACGCAAGGGCGGCTGAACCGGAACGCCGGGATGACTCGTCGTGTGTTCATCACCGGAGCTTCCAGCGGCCTTGGCGAGGCGCTGGCACGGGCCTACGCACGCCATGAGCCCGGTGTCATTCTCGGTCTGGCCGCACGGCGGACCGAGCGCCTGCAGGCGCTGGCGGCCGAGCTGACCGGCGCGCAATGCCATTGCTATCAGGTCGATGTGTTGCAGCCCGAGATGATCCGGGCGGCGGCGGCCGACTTCGAGCGCATCGCCGGCGGCATTGATATTGTCATTGCCAACGCCGGCATCAGTGCCGGTACCGTTGCCGGAGAGCCAGGTAATACGGAGGTGTTTGCCCGGATCGTGCAAACCAACCTGACCGCGCTGGCCGCCACCTTCGACGCTTTCCTGCCCGCCATGCAGGCACGCGGCACGGGGGCGCTGGTTGGCGTAGCCAGTGTGGCGGGTATTCGCGGCATGCCTGGCGCGGGCGCTTATAGTGCGTCCAAGGCAGGCGCCATTGCCTATCTGGAAAGCCTGCGGGCCGAGTTGCACCGCACGCCGCTGCAAGTCGTCACCCTCGCGCCGGGTTTCATTCGCACCCCCATGACCGCCCAGAACCCTTTTCCGATGCCGTTCCTGATGGATGCCGACCGCTTTGCCGACAAGGCTGTTCAAGCCATTGATCGCGGCCGATCGTTTACCGTCATTCCATGGCAGATGGGCTGGGTGGCCCGAGGCCTGCGTTGCTTGCCGAACAGGCTGTTCGACTGGGCATTCAGCCGGGCCCCGCGCAAGGCCCGACTCCCATCGTGACCGGGTCGTACTGATGGCCGCCCGAATCGTCTCCCTGGTGCCGAGCCTGACCGAGCTGCTGTGCTCGATGGGCCTGCGGCCGCAATTGGTCGGCCGCACCGGTTTTTGTGTGCATCCGCGTGCCGAACTGGCCGATGTGCCGAAGGTTGGCGGCACCAAAGCGGTAGATATTGAACGTATCCGGGCGCTGGCCCCCACTCATCTTGTGGTCAGCAAGGAAGAGAATCAGGCGCCGGTGGTTGCCGAGCTGGCCAGCTTCATTCCGCAGATCGTGGTGACGGATGTGATTTCGCTTGCTGACAACATCGCGCTTTACCGGCAAATTGGCGATGTCTTCGACCGCCATGCCGAGGCAACGCGACTTGTCGCACAGTTCGAGCAGGCCCGGGCGCGACTCTTGTCACGTCAGGATCTGCCCCTACGTGTACTTTATTTGATCTGGAAGTCTCCCTGGATGACCGTGACCCGAAACACCTTCATTAGTCAGATGCTCGATGCCGTCGGTCTGCAGACCGTACCGGCGGTGGACGGAGTCAGCGATGCTGCCCGTTATCCGGTGCTGGCCGACGAGGCGTTTGGCGATCTGGCACCGCAGGTGGTGTTGCTGTCGACCGAGCCTTACCGGTTTACGGCCCGGCATGCTGCCGATGTAGGTTCGCTGCCAGATATGGGGTCAGTGCCGTGTCGCCTGATCGACGGCGAAATGACCTCCTGGTATGGCTCTCGTGCGATCGCCGGTCTGAATTATCTGGGCGAGTTCCGCGATGCCCTCAATCAGGAACACGTATGACTTGTGTGACATGCCTCTCTGTCTGCTCCGCTCGCGTCGGCCGCGCCGGTCGGCGTCTGGCCGCCGTTCTGCTGGTGGCAGGACTGGCCGCTTGTGGGTCCACGCCAAACACCGGGGCTTATTACCAGAATGATGGCCCGGGAAGTCGCTCGGCCAGTGAATTCGTCAATGCCCCCGATGCGGTGCCGCGCGACGAGCCGGTGCTGACGGCCTCCTTGCGGCCTTATGTGGTGTTTGATCGCCAGTACATACCGCTGACCGAGCGCCAGCCGTTTCGTCAGTCCGGCGTGGCTTCCTGGTATGGCAAGCAATTTCAGGGCAAGCCGACCGCGATGGGCGAGCCTTATGACATGTACAAGCTGACCGCCGCGCACCCGACCTTGCCGTTGCCCAGTTATGTGCGGGTGCGCAATCTGGACAACAACCGCTCGGTGGTGGTGCGGGTCAACGACCGTGGCCCGTTCAGCAACGGGCGGATTATCGATCTGTCCTTCGCCGCGGCCGCCAAGCTGGGCTATGTGGAGCGCGGCACCACGCTGGTCAGCATCGAAGTCGTCGATCCGGCCGTCGTGGCCATGGAAAAGAAATCGCCCGAATCGGCCCCCGCGCCGGTGCAGCTGAGCGCGCGTAAAGCGCATTCGGTGACCCCGCGTAACCAAGCCGTGCCGGCCTCATTGCCGGTGCCCGCGTTCACGCTGGCCCAGCCGCAACCGGTCAAGCGCGGCAATGCCGACGCGGCGCCGGTGGCGCGCAGCCGCGATACCGGTGGCCAGCGCACCTTGCGCCTCGGCTCAGGCCGGGCCACCGCTGCTGCCGCGCCGGCTTCCGTCCAGGTCAGTCCGGTGGTGGGAGCCGCGGCTGGTTCCACCGTGGCGGTGCGGGTTGAAACCCTGCAGGACGCGGGGCTGCGTCCGGCCGTGCCGGAATCCGATCAGCCGCAGCGCCGGGAGTCGACGCGCGATCCACTCAAGCCACGCGACTGGAGCAAGCTGGCCGACGATACGCCAGTGGTGCGCGCCGAGCGCCAGCAGAT
>CAXBNM010000142.1:0-11325 GCA_963976885.1 uncultured Burkholderiaceae bacterium | reverse complement strand
CAAGCAGGTGCGTCGTTTCAGGTGCATGCCGGTGTTTGCGTCCGATTCAGGTTTGCTGAATGCTGGCATGCGCAAATTAATGCTGGATTAATAAATTTATGTTCGCGTTGCAGCCTCACGACCAACGGTGGCTCGGCCGGGCACAATAGACGGACAGCGCCGCGGCGTCCTTGCATGCCGCGCTTTCAACCACCGGGAATCCGATGCCTCTACTGTTCTCTTACGGCACCTTGCAGCAGGAAAGCGTCCAGCACGCCACCTTCGGGCGCAAACTGGCCGGCCGCCCGGATGCACTCGTGGGTTACGAGACGGCGCTGGTGCAGATCGAAGACCCGGCCGTTGTCGCCACCAGCGGCAAAACCCATCATCCCATCGTCAAGGCCAGTGGCAACCCGGCTGACCGGGTAGCGGGCACGGTCTTCGACATCACCGACGCCGAACTGGCCCAGGCCGACGACTACGAGGTAGCAGCCTACCAACGCGTGGCCGCTGCTCTGGCCTCTGGCGAGCAAGCCTGGGTCTATGTCGATGCGCGCTTTGCCGGCTGAGGCCGACGCTCAGAACGGATTGCCGACCACGCCGCCGTCAACGCGCAGCGCCGCACCATTGGTGGCACTGGCCGCCGGTGAACAGACATAACAGACCATATTGGCAACTTCCTCTGCCGTTGCATAGCGTTGCAGCAAGGAAGTGGGGCGGCGCTCGGTGAACATGCGCTGCTTCAGATCGTCGACCGTGGTGTTCTGCTGCGCGGCGCGCGCCTCCAGTTTGACCTGCTGGCCATCGACCCAGGTGGGTCCGGGCAGCACGGAGTTCACCGTCACCTGCGTGCCGCGCGTGGTCTCGGCCGCGCCCCGGGCAATCACCAATTGCGCCGATTTGGAAAATCCGTAATGCACCATTTCCTTGGGTATGACGACGCCCGATTCGCTGGAGATGAACACGACCCGCCCCCAGCCCTGCGCATCGAGCATTGCCTTCAGGTAGTAGCGGGTCAGGCGCACGCCGCTCATCACGTTGATGTCCATCATCGCCTGCCAGTCCGCGTCCTCGATTTCAAAGAAGGGTTTGGGGTCGTAGACGCCGAGGTTGTTGACGAGAATGTCGACCCGGGGCAGTTGTTCAATCAGCGCCGCACAGCCGGCGGCGTCAGCCAGATCGGCGTTGATGGCGCGCAACCGGGCCTGCGGTTGCGCGGCGCGGATGCTGGCCATGGCTTTGTCGGTCGCCGCGGCCGTGCGGCCGTGCACCACGACTTCGGCCCCCATGGCAGCGAGCCCCCGGGCCGTGGCCAGGCCGATACCCCGGCTTGAGCCTGTTACCAACGCCAGCTTGCCTTGCAGGTCAAAGTTTGCGAATGTCATGATTGGTCTCCCGTGTCTGGCAGCGATGCATCGCGGCACCTGCCTGTAAAGTACTGTTCCGGGCGCGACGCACGCTATCACCCCGCTCGTTGACCGGTCCGACGGAAAAGCCAGACCGATGCAGTCCGCTGAGCAAGCGTCGGCTCTTGAGGTGTTCTATCCTACGACCAACCCCGCAACGGCCGTCATCACCACCATGCCCACCAGAATGAGCGATTCCAGTCTGCCCACCTTCGACTCGGCACTCACGATTGCCGCAGAGCGGATTCGTGCCAGCGCCAACCGCCTGACCCGGCCGCGGCAGACCATTCTCGCCTCGTTGCTGGCCTCAGGCAGTGCGCTGACTCATGACGAACTCGAGCACGGCTTACGGCAAGCCGGCGAACCCATCGACCGGGTCACCATCTACCGGGTGCTGGAATGGCTGGTTGAACATCACTTTGCACACCGGGTTGCCACCGAGGCTCGCGCCTGGCGGTTCAGTGCCATTCTTGAAGAAGGCTCCGATCACGGCCATTTCGAGTGCCGCGATTGCGAACGGGTTTTCTGTCTCAGCGAAACCGAACCGGGTTTGCAGGTACACGTGCCCAACGGCTTTCGGGTGGAAGAGTCTGAATTGATGGTGCGCGGCCGCTGCCCCGATTGCAATGAGGCAGAGGCGGCCAGACGCGCCAAAATCAAAAGGTAGAGGCCGGCAAACGGCGAACGCGGCGCCGTTGCCCTTCAGGCACTGGCTTCCGGGCGGCGCCAGGCTTGGCCCAAAAGCGGCAATCCGGTTGCTATCAACGCCAGGCCAACGGTTGTGCCGGTTGGCCAGTCGAACCAATAGGACAAGACAACCCCGAGCACAAAGACAAGCCCTGCAGTCAGACTCGACAGCAAGGGCTTGCCTGAGCGTTCAATCCAGAGCGCCGGCGCGATCAGACACACAAACACCAGATACAAACCGAGCAATGGCACCGAGAAGCTGACGAGCACTGCAAATGCCGGGTAGAAAAAGGTGTCCCGTTCCATGAGATCGCGCCGCCAGTACCAGAGCGCGCAATAGACGACAGTAGCCATGAGCAGCGGCAGCATCGCCGGCCAGGTCGTCCAGAGCACGTCGCCGCTCAACAGCAATGAAACACGCTGCATGCCGTGCGCATCCGAACTGACCCAGAAAACGGTTACCGACGCGGCGCCCACGTACAGCAACCCGATCAGCGCTTCGCGCCTGGCCGGCCACGCCCGGCTGAGCGAGGCCACCAGAATCGCGCCAGCGACGGCAAACCCGGACGCAAAGGCGGATTCGACGAGAGCTCCCATGCCCAGACTCTCGCCAACCAGCACCCCAACGGCGGCGGTCTGCGCAATGGCAAGGTCAATGAAGACAATGCCCCTGCGCAACACCTGCTGGCCAAGCGGTATATGACTGACGAGCACCAATATGCCGGCCAGCATTGGCGGCAGCATCCAGAACCAATTGTCCACGCCTCAATTACCTCTTTGTTGGCTCTACAAGCTCGACCAGTTGCTGGATGAGTGTGTCGAGCAACGCACTCAGGCTGGTGCTGGGCCCGTCCTGCGTAACGGTGGATGGCAATGACAACCAGGGGACGTCGGTCCTTTCGTGCAACCAGCGTACCGGCGCCTGATCCTGATAGAGCGTTTGCACAATGGCCACCGGCTTTTGCTGCCTGACCTCGACCACCAATGAACTCAGATGCGACGGTGTCGGCGGCAACCCGGGCTTGGGTTCAAGGTCCAGCGTCTGGTGCATGCCCAACCATTGCCACAGATAGGCAAAGCTTGAATGCTGCGCAACCACGGCGCGTCCTTTCAAGGGCGCCGCCTCTTGTGCCCAGCGCACCTGATGTTGGGTCCATTGCTGCGCCCAGGCATCGTGACGCTCCTGGTAACCCTTGGCGCCGTCCGGATCAATGGCTTGCAGCCGATTGCTCAGGGCCTGAGCAATCTGCGCCACACGCACCGGGTCCAGATGGACGTGAGGGTTGCCGGTGGGATGGACATCGCCTTGCGCGCGGGTCGCCTCCGGCTGCTTGTCAATCAGCGCAACCAGCTCACTGACGAACAACATGCCGGGTTGACCGTTCTGCACGCTGGGGTTGCCGGCTCGCTGCTGCAAGACAGGCAACCAACCCGCCTCAAGCTCGGCCCCGGTACAGATTGCCAGATCGGCGCGCCGCAGCTGGGCGATCAGACTGGGGCGCGCTTCGATGTAATGCGGATCCTGCCGGGCATGGGTAGCGCTGACGATGCTTGCCTGTGGCGCCAGCTCGGACGCCAACGACGCCCATTCCGGTTCGCAGGCAAAGATGGTCAGGGCCATTGCCCCGGACGAAACACCTGCACCGAGCACACCGGCAGCCATCCGCACGGCAAGCAGACTAGAACGAATGCGCACCATGGGCCCCCATACTTACGACGTACTGCAACATCAGGCTATCGGTGGCATCAGCAAAATCCTTCTTGCTGTTCTGGCTCGTGTATTGCAACCGGAATGCAGAGAACTCGGACCGCTTGTAAGCCACCATCACACTGGTTTCCTGCAAATGACCGTCATGAAAGTGGTCGCCGTGCGGCGTGGCCACTTTGAGGTCGCCAAAGCGAATACCGGACTCCCACTGCGGACTGAACCGATACACGGCACTCAAATACCAGGCTTCGTGGCGATCATCGTCGCTCGCAAACTCGTTCAGATCGGTAATCCGCGCATACTCAGCCGACACTCGCAGCTGACGCGAACGATTGTTGCCATCCGGCGCCCACTTCCAGGCCAGGTCGGCGAGCAACATGTTCTCGCCGGAATACCCGGCGCCATGATCGTGATCGTGTTCGTCACCGGCGTCATCCGCCTCGCTTTCGCCAAGCGCCTGCCGGCGATTGCGCAGCAGGCCAAGACCGAACTGCCAGCTCTGACTGGCCCCGATATCCCCGCCAAGCCGAGTGCTGAGCGTCAGCGCACCTATGGATGGTTTGTTGACACTTTCAGCAATCAGGGAGCGACCACTGAAAGCCTCGACGCCAAACTGCCAGAACAGGCTGGTTGGCAGCAGATAGTTCAGACGCACGCCATCGTCAAAATAGTGCGTGCCCAGAAACGCCCGGTACAACAACGGCCGCTCGGCGAAATCATCAGCGTGCGGGTGCTGACCATTCAGGTAACCGATCTGGGAGAGAAAACGCCCACCTCGTACAGTCAGGCCGGCAGGCCATGCCAGCGTCTCGAGGTAAGCCTCTTCCAGTTCAAGTTCAAGCTCACCCTCGTGACTGTGCAGGGCCGCTGCCACCTGCCCACGAAACCAGTCATCGACATCCGCATTGGCGGTCAGTTCGGTATGGCCAAGACCAAGCCCCTTGGCGCGACTGCCAAGCGCGAGCTCGTCAGAGACGTAGGCACCGTCCAGCACCAGGCCAAGATTGAGCCCCGAGACAGTCGTGGCCGGCGCCGCTGTTGTCTGGGCGGCGAGATGCAAGGGCACAAGCATGGCCGAGCCCGCAACGAGGCATGCTGCCAGGCGGGGCCATCGACACACGTGTTCAATCATGGCCGTGACTCTCCGCAATGCCCAGCCACCGCACCGCACCCGGCACGAAGGCGAGTGGAATCTGATCGGAGACGGCAACCGATTCGGTGTCGACGACGACGATGCGTTGCCCCTGAGGATCAGTCACGAAAACTTGTGCAGCGGCCGGATGCGCGTCGAGCGATGCATTCGGATGATCTTCGGAAACACTTCCCGTTACCGCAACGGCACCGCGCGATGCCCAGCCGTTACGGGCATCAAGCACATGCAACATGCCCAGATCATCAAGCACCAGGAAATTGGCCGCTTCATGGTCGAAGGTCTGCGCAACATGCGTCCGGTCGGCACTCCAGTCAATCATCGTCAGGGTGCCCGCCACCGGATCAATCTCATACACGCCGCCGGCACCGGCAAGACCAATGAAACTGGTCAGTTCATGGTGGCCCAGCACCGTACCGATGCGATCACCTTCAGGCATGCCGACAGGGTTGGCGATCTTGAACGAACTGAAGGTATCGCCATTCTGTTCAATGACCAGCACACCATCTCCGCAACCAAAGGCGGAATAGCGCTCGTTGGAAAAACTGCCATGCAGTAGCGGACAAGAAGTTTCGAAGCGCTCGACAAACGCATAGCCGGCCTCGTCACGCCGATACAACTCGACCATTTCCGGCAAGGTATTGACACTGGTCGGGGCGCGCCAGGTGGACAACAGGTATTGGCCGCGCGGCTCGGCAGTGCCGTGCATCTGCATGGGCAAGGCCAGTGTTGCCAGCGTCTGCCCTGATTCGATACTCGCATCGGTGACGCTGACCACTGCCGCGTTCTGGCTGGTCTCGGCGTTGCCGTCCATGAACAAGGCGGCAACATCATCAAAGACTTCATAGTGAGTCGGGCGGATACCGTTGACCTGCAGTGCTGCGAGCGCCGGGTCGGCTTCATAGTCGTGCAGGTGGTCAACATGATCTTCCTGCCAGAGCCCACCATCGATGAACTGGACAAGATCGTCGTTGCGCTGGATCGCTACCGCATAGCGGCGCGAAGGACTCGCGTAGAGCACCGACGGCACAAAGTTGGTGGCCACGGTTGCCAGGCTCTGATGACCGTCGAGATCGATCACGTGCACGCCGGCAAGTTCGGCTTGAGTAATGGCCAATCGGCCCGCCGATTCAATATGCGCGGCGTCGTCATGAGCCGCGTCATCGTTGTTGGTCTCAGTTGAATTGTTGCTGCCACCGCAGCCCGCGGCCAGCAGCCCGATGACTACGCAAGCCGATAGTTTCTGCCACGGCGTGCGCGCCGCGCTTGATTCCTCACCCTTCATTGACTACTCCCTTGTACGCTTCTATATGCAACTAAGTTGCGAGAGAGTACAAGAGCAGCGCGACTAATGCAACTTTATTGCGTTTGTCGAGCTGGCAAGCGTCTTATACTTGACCGGGTCTATCCGGATCCGTGTGCCACATGAGCCTTTTCGAAGCCTTGACGCTGGTATTGATCATGTTGCCCCTGGCGGCGATGCCCAGCGCCAGCGTGGCACTGGTGGTGGCGCGCTCGGCGCGCGCCGGGCGTCTCAGCGGCGCCTGCGCGGCGCTCGGGGTCGTGGCCGGTGATCTGGTCTTTGTGGCGATGGCGTTGCTCGGCGTCAGCGTGCTGGCCGACTGGCTCGGCGCCTTGTTCTTTGTGGTGAGGGTTTGCGGCGGCGTTTATCTGATCTGGCTTGGCATCGGTCTGCTGCGCTCGACCGCTCCGCTTGCGCTGCCAGGCAACACAAACAGCAAATCATCATTGATCGCTGATTTTCTGGCCGGACTGCTGCTGACGCTGGGCGATGTCAAAGCCATCCTGTTCTACGCCAGCCTGTTTCCGGCCCTGATTGACATGACCCGCGTCGACGCCGGCGATGTGTTCGCAATCGTTGCCATCACGGCACTCACCGTCGGCGGCGTCAAGCTCACCTATGCGCTGTTTGCTGCCAGCCTGGTCGAACGCTTGCGCCTGCGTGTCTCGTCAAGCCTGCCGCGCAAACTGGGCGGCGCGTTGATGATTGGATGCGGCTCGGTGCTGATTGCCAAGGGCTGAATGCCTATTGCTCACGCAGCAAGCGCTGATAGAACAGCATGCCCCGGGCCAGATTTTCCACCGACAAGCGCTCATCGATGCCGTGCATCCGGGTCAGGTCACTTCTATTGAACAGGAAAGGATTGAAGCGGTAAGAGTCCTGCGCGATACGTACATAGTGGGTGCTGTCGGTACCGGCAACGGTCAGACCGGCGACGAAAATGACATCACCAAACGCCGCCTGCGTGGCACTGCGAATCTGCTGATACCCCACTGCCCGGCTGTCTGACACCGCCGACGCTTCGGTCATGTCAGGCTCGAAAGCCTGCACAGCGACGCGCTCGTCATTGATCGTTTCTCGGACATAGGCCACAACCCCATCGATGGTGTCGCGAGGATGCAGTCGGAAGTTGACCGTGGCAATGGCCTGCGTCGGCAACACGTTGGCGGCCTCTGAACCCTGCAACATGGTGGGCGCAGTAGTGGTGCGCAACACCGCATTGGTGGCCGGGGTAGCACTGAGCACGCGCTCAATGAGCGGGCCGAACAGCCAGCGGTTGGCAAACAACAGGCGCTGACCGAACGGGAAATGCCGGGCCAATTCATCGAAAAACTGGGCCGACACATCGCGCAGACCACCAGGCACCGGCGCCTTCTGCAATTTGTCGATGGCCATGGCCAGCACGCCCACGGCGGTCTCACGCGGGGGCATCGAGGAATGCCCACCCTGTCCGTGCGCCGTTAAGGTCAACGTGAGGAAGCCTTTCTGGGCAACATTGATACTGGCCACCGGGCGCTCGATGCCATTGATGATGCCGTCGAGAACAAACGAGCCTTCATCGAGCGACCAGGCGGCGCGCACACCACGGCTTTGCAGCACATCGGCCACCGCGCGTGCGCCCTCCTCGCCACCGGTTTCTTCATCATGGCCAAGACTGATGTACACGGTGCGTTGCGGCTGAAAGCCGGTGTCAGCCAGCGCCTCAAGCGCCTCGAACATCGCGACGATCGTCCCTTTGTTGTCAAGCGCCCCGCGCCCCCAGACAAAGCCGTCCGCCACCACGCCGTCAAAGGGCGGATAAGTCCAGCGATCGAGAGAACTTGCGTCGGCCGGCACCACGTCGTAATGAGCGGCCAACAACACGGGCGCCAGAGATGCATCGCGTCCCGTCCAGCGGTACAGCGGCGTCAAACCGGCCACTACTTCAAGATTCATGGCCCGGTGAGCCGCCGGATAAGTCTGTTTCAGCCATCGCAACAAGGCTTCGTAAGAATCCTTCTCGGTGGCATTGGACACCGTCGGCATCCGGATGGCCTGCGCGAGCCGCTGCGCCGCCTCGCCCGCATCCGGCAATGCAATCTGCGCCAGTTCGCCGGCCGGCCTGGCGTCGTCGGCAGGCACAAAGCGCAGCGTGTTGACCACAAGTACGCACAGCAGCACCAGCAAGCTTACCGCCAGGGTGGCAAGCCCGCGCTTGACCAGCCTCATGGGGCTACCGCTTGTTCGAGCATTGTCTGGATCCGATTGATTGCACAGGACCCAGACTCTAACAAACTAAGCGCGTCGGAACTACGAAGCGACTGCGGGCAGTTCTTTATGGGTCTGACCGCCCTTCATGATCATCAGGAACTTCTTCTGATCGAGCAGCAACGACAGGTCGGCAATGGGATCACCGTCAATCAGCAGGATGTCTGCCAGATAACCGGGTTTGATCTGCCCGACCTTGTCGACCTTATAGGCCTCGCCACCGTAAGCAGTGGCGGCGCGCAAGGCTTCCCAGGGCTGATAGCCGAAGTACTTGACGAAGTGCTGCAGGTCGCGCGCATCGGTGCCGAGCGGAATCATCTTGAAGCCGTAGTCGCCAAAAGGCAGGACCTTGATATCGGCTTCGCGCAACTTGTTGACCACTTCAATTGTGGCGTCGAATTCGCGCTTGTTGCCGATGGATTCGGAAATTTCTTCGGTGATGCCGTAATCGGCCGATTCAAAATGAATGTTGTAGCGCAAGCCAAACGCGGGCGTCACGAAATGCTTGTCTTTGACTCTCTCCAGCGCCTCGACGGTGGGGTCGGTAATGAAGGTGGCGTGGTAGATGAATTCGACCCCGTGGCGAATGCACTGCGCGACCGAGCTGTCGGCATGCGCGTGCGCGGCAAGGCGACGGCCCAGATTGAGCGTGGTTTCGCAAATAGCGGCCACTTCATCAGCAGTCATCGGGTTGGTATACGACTCGGCCAGCGGGTAACAGAAAGAATCGCCCGAGTTGTTGAACTTGATCAGGTCAACCCCCTCGCGCACCATTTCCCGCACCAGGCGCCGGAACTCGTTGGGTGAATTGCCCACCAGACCGTTGGCGGGAATTTCACGCTCCCAACGTGCCCCATCGGCCAGCCCGCCCGAGACGGTCATTTCGGGCGAAGCGGCGAGAATTCTCGGCCCCGGTATCAGGCCGGCATTGATTTCATTGCGCAGCACGATGTCGAGCCGTGGCTTGGACGCGGCGCCACTGATGACGGTGGTAAAGCCCAGATCAAGAACCAGTTTGGCATTGCGCACCGCTTCGAGCAGATTCTCTTCCACCGGCATCTGACCGATCTCTTCGAGCGTGGTTACCGCCGGATAGGTGAGATGACCGTGACTGTTGACCAGGCCCGGCATCAGCGTTGCGCCGCCGCCATCGACAAGCTTTTGTTCCGCGCGCGGCAGCTTCTGGCCGGTGCCGGAAACCACGCGGCTGATGCGATCACCAACAATTTCTACTTCACCGGGATAGAGTCTGGCGTTTGTGCCATCAAAAATCTTGACGTTGGTGATGATCGTGCGCTGCATATCCATAAGCCTCGAGTGATGGACCGTGCGGGAGGCGACGGTTTAGCCAGAAGGTAAAAGGTAGAATAGGTGATGCGCGGATGCCGAACAAGCATGCACGAGGCATCACAACCTTGCCAGAATCAGCCCCCCATGATTCTGGCATGCACAACGAAACGCTCACCGGCCACCCCATGCTGCAACCCCAGGCTCTTCAATACTTCGCCGAAGTCGCAACCTCAGGCTCACTGAGGCAAGCGTCAGAGACCTTCTATGTAGCGCCCAGTGCCATCAGCCGGCAAATTTCCAATCTCGAACAAGAAATCGGCCAGGCCTTGTTTGAGCGCTCCTCACGCGGCATGAAACTTACCGAAGCGGGCGAAGTGCTGTTGCAATATGTGCGCGAGAGCGAGGTTCGCATCGGTTTGTTCCGGGCTGAAATCGAAGATATCGGGCAATTGCGGCGGGGCAGCGGCCGAATTGCCGCCGTCGAAGCCACAACCAGCACCTTTCTGCCGGCCCTGCTGGGCAAATTTTCGGCCAGCCATCCGCAAATCCGCTTTCAGGTGGGTATCTATGGCACCCATCAGGTGGCCAGCCATGTGGCCGAAGGCAATGCCGATATCGGTCTGGCCTTCAACACCTCCGGGCGCGAAGACCTCATCCTGCAAGGCCGTGTGCGCCAGCCCCTGCAAATGATCTGTCGCCCCGGTCATGCACTTGCCAATAAGGTCAGCATTGACATGGCCGAGTTGCAAGGCGCGCGGCTGGCGCTGCCCGATCGCTCCTTCGGCATTCGCTCCATCATCGACAACGCCGCCGAAGCCGCCGGCATTTCACTCGACATCGTCTACGAAACCGATTCGCTCGAGCTGATCAAATCACTCGTACGCAGCTCCGACATTGTGTCGTTCATGCCGCCGCTGACCTTTACCGCCGACCATGAAGCCGGCAGCTTGTGCTCAATCGCGCTGCGCGACCCGGACTCCGCGCGCGGCAGCCTCGATGTGATCACGCCGCATCATCGCAAGCTGCCCCGATCGGCACAGAAGTTTCTTGAACTGCTGCTCGATCACTGCAACGGCCGCGATATCTGAACCGGCGTTCTGTTTTTGACACGGCCGCCATCCCCGCTGCGGGCTTGGCCACACGACAGGCAAATGGTCCACTAGTGGTTACGTGATTACGCTAGGAGTAGACCATGGCCGTCGAGCCGATCTTGTCGCCGTATGACGGCACTGTTGTTGGAGAAATGCCGGTTTCGGAAGCTGCCGATATCGAGTTGGCCATTGGCCGCGCACAAAAAGCCTTTGAGCAACTCAAGCAGATGCCGCGCTTTGTGCGCGCCGACATTCTTGAACGCGCCGCGCAACTCATTCACGACAAGAAGCAGCAATTCGTAGACCTGATCGTGGCCGAAGCCGGCAAGCCGCTCTATGACGCACGCGGCGAAGTGTCGCGCGCCGTATTCAATCTGAAAAACGCCGCTGCCGAGGCTCGCCGCTTCAGTGGCGAAGAAGTACCGCTCGATGTGGATGCCGCGGTTTTCGAGTATCAGACCACC
>CAXBNM010000141.1:0-11348 GCA_963976885.1 uncultured Burkholderiaceae bacterium | reverse complement strand
TAAACGAAAAACCCCCGAAGGTGATCCTTCGGGGGTTTTTTTATGCGCGCTCGATTCGTATGCAGAGCAGCGCCAGGCCGATTTACCGTTCTTCTTCGCCAACAGGTTTCGTAGTCAGATCATTGCCATGATGATCTGCCACTCCTCTGCGGTAACCGGCTGCACCGAAAGCCGATTGCCACGACGCAAGAGGCCCATTCCAGCGAGGGACTCGATGGTTTTCAAAGTCTGCAGTGGGATGATCGTCGGGAACTTGGCTTTCAGCTTGATATCGACCATCACCCAGCGCGGATCCTTCGGCGTGGCCTTCGGATCGTAATATTTTGATTGAGGATCAAGTGCCGTGTGGTCAGGGTAGGCTTCGCGTACGACTTCAAAGGTGCCGACGATTCCCGGCACTGCGCAGCTGGAATGATAGAAAAAACCCAGATCGCCTTTTTTGACTTCATCACGAAGCAGATTGCGCGCCTGGTAGTTGCGGATACCGTCCCACGATTCGGTTTTGCGCGGACGGGCGCCCAGATCATCAATCGAAAAAGCATCCGGTTCAGATTTGAATAACCAGTAGTTCATCGGTGGCGTCGCCTTAGTTGATGGTGCTGATCAGAACAGCGCTGTGTTGCGGGGGTTGGTATGGCGTTGTCAGCGATTATTTTTGCTGACGCTCGCAAGTCGGGTGGCAAATGCTGTGTTGACTGCGCCCTCGGGAATCTTTCCGGCTGCCAGAGCCTCGATTTGCCGAACGGTTTCGAAGGCCTGATGCGCGACAGCCGGCGGAGTCAGTCCGCCAACGTGCGGCGTGGCCAGCACTGAATCCATGGCCGCCAATGCCGGCGTGGGCATCTGATCGCCGGCGCGGCCGACATCAAGGGCCGCGCCTGCCAGTCGACCTTGCGCCAACGCGTTGGCTAAGGCCGTTTCATCGACCAGATTGCCGCGCGACGGGTTGATGAAATACGCGCCGCTCTTCATTTGGCTGAACGCGCGTGCATCAAACATATTTTCGGTTTTCTCATTGGCGATAGCCAGGCAGACGACAATGTCGGCCTGGGTCAGAACGGTGCTGAACTCGACTCGTTCAACCCCGTCATGGTCAGTCGTGGCATACGGGTCATGGGCTAGAACCGTCATGCCCAGCTGGACGGCCAGATTGGCGAGTCGGCTGCCGATGGCACCGAGTCCGATGATGCCGAGCGTTGCTCCGTTCAGTTGCAGACCCATTTCAGCCGCTGGTGTGGCGCCGCGATGATAAATCTCGCTCGACCGGGAGATGCCGCGCGCCAGATCAATCATTGCGCCCAAGGTCCATTCGGTCACGGCGCTGATGAAGCCCGCCGACGCATGGGTGACCAGGACGCCGTGTCTGGAAGCCGCCTCGACATCCACAGTCCGAATGTCGACCGCACAGCGGACAAATGCGCATAAATCGGGAAGTTCGGCGAATAACGCTGGCGGTGCTGCGGTGGCGCGTTCGCTGAGGATGACCTGAAAACCCTGGGCACGTTCGATCAGAGCTGGCGTTGTCAGCGGTTGTTCACTGTTGTGCCGTTCGACGTAAGCGAACTTGCTTAGCGCTGCGAATGCGGCGGGTCCGAAATAGCGCTCGAAGCTGCTGGTCGGATGGGTCAGCAATACGCGAATCATGTTTGTCGTGCTCCGTAGCGATGGCCACTCGGCGGGGCCGGGGCCGGTGTTGCTGGCCCCGGTGCTTCGGCGGATCAGACTTTTTCAAGAGCCTGGTCAACGTCAGCCAGAATGTCATCGATGTGCTCGATGCCCACTGAAATTCTCACCAAGCCGTTGCTGACGCCGGCGGCAGCCAGTTCCTGCTCATTCAACTGGCGATGAGTTGTGGAAGCGGGGTGGCAGGCCAGTGACCGGGCGTCGCCAATGTTGACCAGACGCAGAATCATTTGCAACGCATCGATGAATGCGGTGCCAGACTTGATGCCACCCTTGATTTCAAAGCTGAGAATGCCGGATGCCTTGCCGCCAGTGATGCGCTTTGCGGTTTCGGCGTAGGGGCTGTCGCTCAGGCCCGCATAGTTCACTTTTTCTACTTTGGGGTGTGCCTGCAGGTGTTTGGCCAGCGCTTCGGCATTGCTGCAGTGACGCTCCATGCGCAAGCTCAGTGTTTCGAGGCCTTGCAGAATGAGAAATGCGTTGGTCGGAGACAAGGCGGCACCGGTGTTGCGCAGCGGTGCGACCCGGCAACGACCGATATAGGCTGCCGGCCCGAGGGCTTCGGTGTAAACGACGCCATGATAGGAAGGATCGGGTTCGCAGAGCATCGCGAAACGATCTTTATTGGCGGCCCAGTCGAATTTGCCCGAGTCGACGATGGCACCACCAATTGAATTGCCGTGGCCGCCGATGTATTTGGTCAGCGAATGCACGACGATATCGGCGCCGAGTTCAAAGGGCTTGCACAGGCACGGAGTTGCAACCGTGTTGTCGACGATCAGCGGGATGCCATGGGCGTGAGCGATATCTGCCAGGCGCTTGATATCGACGACATTGCCAGCCGGATTGCCGATGGATTCGCAAAAAATAGCGCGCGTGTTGGCATCAATGGCTTTCTCGAAGCCATCGAAGTCGTCCGCCGAAACCATTCGTACGTCAACTCCCTGCCGGGGCAGGGCATGGGCGAACAGGTTGTAAGTGCCGCCATAGAGTTGGCTGGTACTGACAATGTTGGTGCCGGTTTCGGTAATGCACTGAATCGCATACGTAATGGCGGCCATGCCTGAGGCCACCGCCAATGCGCCGATGCCGCCTTCAATGGCGGCCACACGTTGCTCAAGCACATCGGTGGTCGGATTCATGATGCGCGTGTAAATATTGCCCGGCACCTTCAGATCGAACAGATCGGCACCATGCTGCGAATT
The DNA here is from genome assembly GCA_963976885.1 of uncultured Burkholderiaceae bacterium. Taxonomy (GTDB): domain Bacteria; phylum Pseudomonadota; class Gammaproteobacteria; order Burkholderiales; family Burkholderiaceae_E; genus JAUIAI01. The sequence continues at coordinate 8,460 of CAXBNM010000141.1, read as the reverse complement.
GTCGAACGTGTAGGAAGTGGTCTGGTAAATGGGCACCGCCGCAGCTCGAGCGGGGGCCTCGGCGGTGTATCCGTGGTGCAGGGCAAGGGATTCGAGTTTCATTGGTGGTGGTCGCTCCATGTTGATTGTGCTTGGGGCGGCGGACATGCCACCCGAAGTGTTGAGGAATGATTCATTGTGCCAGACCGCTCTGATGTCGAATGACGAAAAGCCATCAGTCCGCAGCGGGATGTCTGGTGCCGATCGACTCCTGCTGATCGAGCCGGTACGGGGGCGGGGGCAGGCGCTTCGAGGCGGGCCGGAATAAGGTGTCCGGGTGAAGCCCCGTGTGGCAACGCAAAAGCAAGCACTCGAGATCCGGGCCTAAGATAGCTGGCCAGACAGACCCATCTTTTCCCGGAGCGCTCCTCATGATTCGCCAGCCAGTTGATATTGATACCAGCTTTTATCGGGGTTTGCCCTTTGCCTCGGCGGTCCGTGTAAGCGGCACCCAATTGTTCACCGCCGTCATTACGGCTCGGGATGACGACGGCGTGTTGGTCGGCCCTGGCGATATGCGCAAACAGTTCGAGCAGATATTTCTGCGCCTTGGGCAGATCGCCGCCAACGGCGGCACCAGCTTCGAGCATCTCGTCAAAGTGACGATCTTCGTGACCGACATCAACCGTGCGTATGCCGATCCGGAACAATGGCGGCGTTACTTTGTTAACCGTCCCGCCTCGACATTGGTGGAGGTGTCCCGCCTGAAGTCACCGGAGGTGATGGTGGAGGTGGAGGCGGTTTTTGCGGTGCCTGATTGATAGGCAAAGCCGCAATCGAGATTCAACAAAGGTGATCCCGATTGCGGTCATCGAGGTGCTTGGACAAGCCCGGGGCGTATACGTTGGAGTTGCGCTGAGCAACGGCTGAGCCTTGTTCGTGCGCAGCCGTTACGTTTTCAACTGTAGTACGGCAAGCCTTTCTTCTTCGCCGCCTCAACCCACACCGGCACAAACGGCACGATCTTGTCTTGCGACGGGACCATGATTTCGATGAAACTCGCGCCGGGGTGATTGATGGCTTCGCTGAGTATGGCTTCGATATCGTTTTCGTTGGTGATGCGTGCGGTCTTGAAGCCGAAGGCTTCGGCAACTTTCACATAGTCCACCGGGCCGAAGTCGGTGGTGAAGCCTTCGTGGTAATCGTCCAGCAACACGGCTTCGCCGCGGATCCAGCCGAAGGTGTCGTTGCGGGTCAGGATGATGGTGACGTTCTTGTTGCTGCGCTTGATGGTTTCCATGTCGCCGATGACAAAGCCGAACGAGCCATCGCCGGTAAATGAAATCACCGGACCATCATTGGCATAGCTGGCCCCAAGTCCGGCTGGTACCGAATAACCCAGCGCGCCCATCGAGTAGTTGGTGATGTAGCGCCGGCCGGCTTCGCGCACGGTCAGCAGGGCTGACGGGTAGATTGCGCTGACACCGGGTTCGGCCGTGACGATGGCATTGGGGGGCAGAATCCTGTCGAGCGCTTGGGTCAGTTTGACTGGTGAAACCACGCCTTCGGGCATCGGAATGGTCGAATTGAACACCGCATCAAGCGCCGCCTTCTTGATCGGGTTCAGATCGACTTTTTCGCGCTGCAGGTTCGGGTGTTCGGTCTTGAGAAGCTCGACCATGTATTCGAGACTGGCTCGGGCATCGCCAACCAGGCCGACTTTGACCGGGAAGTTGTTGCCGACATGGGCTTCAGCGATGTCCAGGTGAATGAAGGTCTTGCTGTTCGGGTCGCCGTACAGCTTCCAGGCATCAGTGGAGCTGGAGTCGGTGTTGGTGCCGACGAAAAAGACGGTATCGGCACTGTTCACATAGGCGTTGGAATACTCCATGCCGCCGCGCGCGCCAATGACGCGCAAGGCCAGCGGGTGGTTTTCGGCGATCAAACCTTTGCCGGGTGTCGTGGTGGCCACCGGGATCTGCAACAGTTCGGCAAACTCGAGTACGACATCTGAGGCCTTGGAGATCAGGCCGCCCTGGCCGGCAACCAGTACCGGCTTTTTCGCTGCCAGCAGCAAGGCCAGTGCCTGGCGGATTTTGCTGTGATCGGCAACCGGGCGATGGGCCGGATAGACACTGTAGTCGCTTTCGGCATACAGGTCGGTAATCTCGTCTTCATCGTGGAAGATGTTGATCGGCACACGGATATGGACCGGTGCCGGGCGCCCCGATGTGGCAACGCGGAATGCCCGGCGCATCAGAAACGGAATCTCGCGAACATTGGTCAGTACAAAGGATTCCTTGCAAATGCTCTGGTAGAGCGCGGTCTGATCGATGCCGGTCAGGCCGTGCTTTTTGTCCTGATTGATTGGAATGTCGGAGCTGAAATAGATGACGGGCACCGAACTCAGAAAGGCTTCAGTGATGCCCGGTGTGCAATGCGTGACACCGGGGCTGGGTGCTTCCAGCACACAAGGGCGGCCGGTGATCTTGGCATAAGCCTCGGCGGCATAGGAAGCCGTGCGCTCGTCGCGGGTCAGCACGTACTCGATGTTCGAGTGTTTGCGCCACTCCTTGTACCAGCCAATCGTGGTTTCGCCCGGCAAGCCGAATACATGCGTAACGCCATGCAGTTCGAGCATTTTGAGAATAGCCGTAGCCCCGTTCATCTTCATGTTGGTTCCTTGCCAGAAGCGTGTTTGTTGAAATCATCCGCGCGCTTGGAGGTGCGCATGCTTTCCATGAAAGCAGGGTGCTTCGTCTCCAACAGTTGCCACGCGAATCTAGACTTGTTCACCGTCTTGATAGAGCAATGACGGTGTATTACCGGTAAAAATCATGCCGTAACCCTGGCGGATGAAGTCGGCGATCTGACCTTTGCGCATTTCTACATGGCTGTTCATGGCGGCCACGGCGGCTTCGTCATCACGCCGGAGCAAGGCCTGGGTTACTTGCCGATGTTGTCCCTGGGTGGTGCTGCGCCGCCCCGCCATGTCGAGCCAGCGGATGAAGTAGGTGCGTTGATTCACGTTACGCAAAGCAGCCAGAATTTCTGTATTGCCCGACAGTTCGGACACCCGTTCATGAAACTGGCAATCCAGTTGCAGCACGTGTTCGAGCGCCTGGTCGTCAGCGTTGGCGGCTTTCTGGACGAACGCGTCCAGTGATTGCAAGGCTTCGTCAGTGGCTCGCTGGCAGGCCAGTCGTGTGGCATGGGCTTCGAGAATCTGCCGAAATTCATATAGATCGATAGCCTCGTTTTCGTCGAGCATCCGACAAAAGAAGCCCTTGTTGCGTTCCCAGCGCAGGAGTTTCTCTGACACCAGATTCTGCATGGCTTCGCGCAACGGTGTGCGACTGACGCCGAGTTGCTGGGCGAGCAGACCTTCGTTGATGCGCTCGCCGGGTCGGAACTGAAACGAGATTGCCATCTCGCGCACGGCCTCGTACACACTCGTCTCGCCGGCGTTACGTACTCTGGGCCTTGATGATTTGAATTTGTCGGCGGCATCCATACGGCAGTTCGATCAGGATTGGTCTGTCTGAGCAGCACTCGCGGATGTTCTGGGCTTTCTGATCTTCAGGAAGTAGATGAATACGAGTGACAACACCAGCAAGCTCAGGCTTATCGGGCGGGTGAAGAAAATGCTGGGGTTCATGTCGGAGACGATCAACGAGCGGCGCAGATATTCCTCAAGGTAGGGGCCGAGAATAATGCCCATCAGCAAGGGGATGATCGGATAGTCCAGTTTCCGCATCGCATAGGCGAGCAGACCGATTACCAGGGCCACCCAGCACTGAAACATCGAGAAGGTCGACGCATAGGTGCCGACAACTGAAACCATTGCGATGAACCCGTACAGGACCGCGCGGTTGGTGCGGGCGATCTTCATGTAGTAGGGACCGAGCACCAGTGCCGACAACATGACGAGAAACGACGACACCAGCAACGCGGCGAACAAGGGCGCAACGATTTCAAAGTTTGAAACGAGCAGTTCGGGGCCTGGCACCAGGCCGTGGATCAGCAATACGCCAAAGATGATGGCCGTTACCGCATCGCCCGGGATGCCGAGGGTGAGCAAGGGGATGATCGCGCCGCCACACATGGCGTTGTTGGCCGATTCCGAGGCGGACAAGCCTTCGATCGAACCGTTGCCGTATTTTTCCGGATGGCGCGAGGTGCGCTTGGCCTCTGCATAAGCGATGAAGGATGCCATCGAGGCGCCGCCACCTGGCAGCATGCCGATGAAGGTGCCAATCAATGAACTTTTGAGATAGGTTGCCAGGCCAACTTCCTTGATCTCTGCCCAGACGGGAATGAAATCGCGTCGGCGAACCTTCATGCTGTCGGCTTCATTGCCGAGCTCTGGCGTTTTCCAGCCGTTTTCCGCCTGGATGAACAACTCGCAGACGGCGAACAGCCCGATGACGGCCGGCAGCAAATTGACGCCTTCAATCAGGTAGGCGCTGTCGAAATGAAAGCGGCCCTGTGCGAGCATGGGGTCAATGCCGATAGTGGCAATCATAAGCCCCAGCACGGTGGCGATTACGCTCCGGACGACCGAGCCGGTGCTGACTGCGGCCACTGTGACCAAGGCCAGCACTACCAGGGAAAACTTGTCTGCTGTTTGAAACAGCAGCGCTACCTTGGCCATGTATGGCGCGATGAACATCAACAGCAGGGCGCCGATGGCGCCGCCGATTGTGGAGGCAAACGCGCCGAGGCCGAGTGCCTTGGCGCCGTCACCGCGCTTCATCATCGGGTAGCCTTCAATGGCGGTTACCGCCCCTGATGGTGCCCCGGGAATATTGATCGTGATGCCGGTAATGCTGCCGGAGTAGATGCCGGCCATGTAGATGCCCATCACCATCACCAGTGCATGGCTGATCTCCATGCTGAAAGTGAAGGGCAGAATCAGTGCGATAGCCAGTGATGCGGTCAGGCCGGGAATGGTGCCAAACACCAGACCCATCAGAAAGCCGCTTGTCAGTGCGAGCAGCGCGCCGGGGTGGAGCAGCGCGACAAAACCATTACCAAGTTCAGCCAACATGATTAAAACCCGCCTGTTGGCAAGTAGAGTTCAAAAAGCTTGACGAAGAACAACCAGCCCGCGACGGTGACGAGCACGGCAAGTACCAGGCAAAAGAGGGCGCTCATCAGGCTGGAATACTTGCGGCCGATTTCAAAGATCAGCGCAATGCAGAAGGTGTAGATAATGGTTGCGATCCAGTAGCCAAGCCAGGGAAACAGGATGATGAACGCGACCGTGGCGGCGATGGCCAGCGAGGCTCTTGTAGCGGCGGCCTTGCTCATCGCAGGGAAGCCCGACGCGGTGTTTTTCAAGCCCCGGATGATCGTGACAACAGACATCGAGAACATGATGGCCACGAGAATCAACGGATAGAACGATGCGCCCGGCTCGCCTTGCTGAAACGGCGCAGACAGTTTGAACATCTGATACAGGTAGACACTGCATCCAATAAACAGCAGTCCGCCGACCAGCAGATCGCTATTGAGTTTGCGCTTGGTCACGTTGGCTCACCAGGGCAGGAGTTTTGGAATTGCGCAGGGATCGTTTGCGTCCCCGCTGAATCATCAGGCGCGCCGGTTGCCTGTGTGCACGGGCAACCGGCGACTACAACAGCCGCTTTACTTCTTAAGAATGCCTTTGGCAATCAGGTCATCGGTCAGGCGGAAAGCCTTGGCCTGGATGTCCTTGATGTAGGCCGCGGTATCCTCGGCACCCATCCAGTACGGACCCATGCCGGTTTCGTTAGCCCATTTCAGGAACTCTTCGTTCTGCATGGTTTTGGCGAAAGCCTCTTCCAGTGCCGTTTTGGCTTCATCAGGCGCGTCTTTGGGCAGCGCTACAACGCGCATGCTGCCCCACAACACATCGAAGCCCGCCTCTTTGAAGGTCGGCGCATCGGGAGCGAGTGCGTCGCGCTTCTCGCCCATCACACCAAGCACACGGGCCTTGCCGGCTTTGAGCGCTGGCAGTGCGCCGGAGATGCTGATGCTGGCCGCGTCGGTTTCACCCGAAAGCAATGCTTCGCGCTGTGGGCCCGAACCCTTGGGGTAGGGGATGTGGCGCAACTCGATGCCCATTTTGTCGGCCATGTCGAGGGCCGGCAAGTGCCAGACACCGCCACTGCCTACGTTGGATACCGAGATGGTGTTCGGCGCTGCTTTGGCGGCCGCGGCAAATTCTTCGAGTGTTTTCCAGGGCGCATCGGCAGCGACGACCAAGGCCGTCGGGTGCATGGTGATGGTGCCCAGGAAGTGCAGTTTGGCCAGGTCATAGCCAGGCACGAGCTTGTTGTAGGGCACGGTGATGACACTGTCCCAGGTCATCGAGCCGATGGTGTAGCCGTCGGGCCGCGAGCGCATCAATTTGGCGATGCCGATGCCGCTTTGTGCACCAGTAATGTTCTGATTGACGATCTTGGCGCCAATCTGCTTTTCAACATGGTGCATGAAGCCGCGTACTGCTGCGTCGGTACCGCCGCCTGCGCTCCACGGGATGATGTTGATGATGTCTTTCTTCGGATACTCGGCGTGGGCCACGCCGGCCATGAGTAGCGTCAGACCGACCGCTGATACAAGTTTTTTCAATGACATGTAGTTCCCCTCAGATTGCTATCAGGCATTTGTCTTGCTTGGGTTCCTGATAAGTAAGTTTTCTTTCCTGGCCTGACCATGTTTGGGCCGGCGGCAGGAACGGGTGGGCTCGCCGGCGAATCGCCCGGCATCCGAAGTCCGATCTCAATTTCCAGACTACTGTGCGGCGATTGTATACAGGAAAAAATACAGTGGTCAAATTGGGGTAGATCGGATCTACCAGAGATACATGCTGGCCTGCTTGCCGATGATGTTCAGAGCAATAGCGGCGTTGGCGGGACGTTGCGCGGCGCCATAACAAACATGCACAGGCAGTAGATGCTCTTCGCGGGGATGGCAGAACCGGGCGGCTGGCGCCTGAGCCCAGTTGACGAGACGCTCCGTACGTTCAGTCTCTGTGAGGCCCGGGTTTGTGCAAGTGTCGTGTAACCAGTTTTCGAAGGCTTTGTTCTGGTCTCGGGTGACCGGCGTCGGCGGCGCAAAGAAAGCCTGCATGTTGTGAAAGGAAAACCCTGAGCCGATGAGCAGTACGCCATTTTGAGCGAGGGCAGTCAGCGCGTGCCCCATGGTGATGTGCGTGGCCGCATCGAGATTCTTTTGCAGCGAAACCTGCACGCAAGGGATGTCGGCCTGTGGGTACATCAACATCAGCGGAATATAGAGACCGTGGTCGAAGCCGCGCCGCTCTTCCAGGCGTGACGCGACGCCATGCGCGCCAAGTGCGGCGTGGATTGTCTCGGCCAGTGCCGGTGCGCCCGGCGCCGGGTATTGAAGTTGATAGGCTGGCTCAGGGAAGCCGTAGTAGTCATAGAGCATCGGCGGCGCGGCCAGATGCGTGACCGCGGTAACGTCATCTTCCCAGTGGGCGCTGATCAGGATGATGGCGCTCGGTTTATCGAACAAGGCCGGCAGCGTCTTGAGGGTCGTCACCAGTTCATGGTGGCCGGCGTCGCCCAGCACCGGCATCGGGCCGCCACCGTGCGATAAATACAAGGCTTGCGGCTGGCGCGGGATCTGGGTTGCGGACGCGAGAGTGGCGGGGATGAGAGGGATGCTGGGAGGTGGCATGGCGATTGGCCGCGCCGGATCGGAGCGGCGTGCGTTGTTGGATGTTGTTTCGTCGGTTGGGTGGCGTGGAACCTGGCCTATTTCACTAAGGAGAGTGTAGTAAGGATTCCGTCCAGGCTCCTACCTATTGGCACTCTGGAAGCGGGGTCGATGCCGGCTAGGTGGTCGCGATCCGCGAAGACCCAACTTCGATCGGGGTTTTCATCAGGCGCATAGAATCCCGTCTTCCGGAATTCATAAGCTGCGATCCCTAAGTCTTTCTTCTGTACCGAGAGCCACCGATCTGGTCGCTCGCGCCAGAGAAAAAATCGATTGACGGAAAGAGAATGAATGTTTATTCTCATTTACGATCCACCCATCCATTTTCCTAATAAGGGGTAAACCCCCAAAATCCTATGCCCTCAAAGATCTCTTTCCTCGCTCCTCTGGCCTTGAGTGCGATGCTCGCCGCCTGTGGCCCGTCGCCTGCCGCGCCATCGCCGGCAGCCCCTGGCCCTGTGCCCGTCACAACCGTCACACTGAAGACCGAGCCGGTTACGCTCACCCGGGAGCTTTCGGGGCGGGTGGCCGCTTACCTGACTGCCGAGGTGCGTCCGCAGGTCACAGGCATTGTCGAGGAACGTTTGTTCACCGAAGGTAGTGTGGTGCAGCAGGGCGATGTGTTGTATCGCCTGGACGACGCGACGGTGAGTGCCGATGTGGCCAGTGCCAAGGCTTCGCTGGCGCGGGCCGAAGCGGCCTATGAATCGGCTCGGCTGAGCGCCAGGCGCAGTGCCGAGTTGGCCAAGGTCA
>CAXBNM010000140.1:0-11369 GCA_963976885.1 uncultured Burkholderiaceae bacterium | reverse complement strand
TTCACCTTGTTCGTCGACGCGTTCGACGGCCGCCAGCCGGTACTCGCCGGCCGCAACATCGTCGGTGCCCATCGAGCTGTCGCTGGAGCCACTGATGGCATCTGATGAGCCCTGCACCGAGGCCGAGCCTGCACTTGAGGCTGACATGCCGGCGCTTGAGGCCGAGCCGGCCAGGCTTTCGGCAAAGCTCGGGGTGGCACAGGCCAGCAGGACGGTGAGAACGCTAACAGGGAAGAGTTTGGCGGGCATTAAGAGGCTCCGATCAGTCGCAGATGGGTTCAATGGTACTGGGTTTGCGCCCGGCAAGGGTTGCGATCAGGCCGCCGCGGGACTGGTCTGGAGGGGCTGGCCAGCGGGCCGATGTTGATCTGCTTTATGCTTGGCGTTGCCAGACTCCGGGTGGCCGTGGGCCCGACCATGGCAACGTGACGCCACAATCATCATCACGGCAGGGGACGACCGGGCAGTCCGGCTCGTATCAACTGAATTTCTGACAGGTTCGGCGCGCCATGCAAACTCCCATCCATGAACTCGAAACCCCCCGGTTGCGCATGCGGCAATGGCTACCGGCAGATCGCGAGCCCTTCGCACGCCTGAGCGCCGATCCGCAGGTGATGCGCTACTTCCCGACGATGATGAATCGCCAGGAGGCCGATAGTTTTGCCGATCGGATGCAGGGCAAGATGCAGGCCAATGGCTGGGGCTTCTGGGTACTCGAGCGCAAATCAGACGGGCAGTTTCTCGGCTTTACCGGTTTGAATAATCCGCCGGCCGAACTGCCGTTCTCCCCCTGCGTCGAGATTGGCTGGCGCCTGACCCGTGAGAGCTGGGGGCTGGGTTATGCCGGTGAGGCGGCCACCCGGGCGCTGGACTTCGCCTTCGAAAAACTCGATACCGATAAGGTATATGCCTTCACGGCCGTACCCAATGAGCGCTCGGCGGCGGTGATGCGCCGAATCGGCATGACCGACACCGGCGAGCGCTTCATGCATCCCGCGGTGCCCGAAGGCCATGAACTGCAAGAGCATCTGTTGTATGCCATCACCCGCGAGCAGTGGCCGGTGCGCCAGATTGCCGAGCCCGTGTCGGTCGACACCGCCAGGCGCTATGTCTGGGGGGAGGTCTGCGAGGGGTGGCCTTTGCTCAAGCAGGCCGACCTGAGCGTGATTCAGGAGCGGGTGCCGGCCGGTGCCGGTGAGGTGCGGCATTATCATGCGCAGGCACGCCAGTTTTTCTACATTCTGAGCGGTTGCGCCACCGTTGAATGCGGTGATCAGCGGGTCGAGCTGACGGCCGGTCAGGGGCTGCACGTGATGCGTGGTCTGGCGCATCGCTTTGCGAACCATTCTGCCGAAGATGTGACCTTTCTGGTGATTTCGACGCCGACGACCGCCGGCGATCGGGTCAATCTGCCAGCTGCAGAATGATTGGCTGATGGTCGGATGCGGCCGTGTCGACATCGGTCTGCAAGCCGGTCAGCCGGGAGGCCAACGGCGCGCTGACGACGAAGAAATCGCGGCAATGCGCGCCTTGTGGCCATTGCGCAGCATCGAAAATGCCGCACGTGGGTGCACGGGCACGGCCCGGATGCAAAGCCTGCCAGGCTTCAATCAGCGCGTTGGGCGTTGTTGCCGCCTCGTCGAGCAGCGAGGCCAGTTCGGCTGACGAGGGCAGGCAATTGAAGTCACCGCACAGCACGGCCGGCCCGCCCCGTGGCAAGGCCTGATAAGGCCCCTGGGCAGTCGCCTGCGGCGGATTGTCGGCAATGGCGGCAATGGCTTCGTGAATCTGCCGCAAGCCCAGTATCTGCGCCTGGCGTTGCCGCTGCGAATGAAACTCAAGGTGCGTGGTCATGATCCGCAGCGGGCCGCTGGCGGTGGCTACCGTCACTTCAGTGGCCTTGCGCGGCATCTGCTTCTTGCCGGGTTCGGGCGGCTGCGGCAACGGGTGTGAAAACGATGACAGCACGGGGCAGCGGCTCAGAATCATGTTGCCGTACTGGGCGCGCTGCGTAGTGCCCGGCGGCAACAGGTCGTAGGCGGGGCCGAATACCGGTGTGTGCCCGGGAAACAAGGCGGCCAGTTCGGCGACCTGATCGGGCGCGGGTACGCCTGTATCGAGCGCGAGGTGACGCGAAACCTCTTGCAGGCAGATGATGTCGGGGCTTTGATGCTGCTCAATGACCTCGGCAATGCGGGCCAGCGAGCGCTGCCCGTCCACGCCAAGCCCGTTCTGAATGTTCCAGCTGAGAATGGTGATCATTTGATGCCCGCTTGCATGAAGGATTGCACGAACTGGCGCTGAAACAGAATGAAGGCAATCAGCAGCGGCGCCACCGACAGCAAGGTGGCGGCCGAAATGACCGACCAGTCGACGCCGGATTCCGGCGCGCCAAATACCCCCAGACCAACCGTCAGCGGCCGGGTCTGAACCGAGTTGGTGACGACCAGCGGCCAGAGAAAATTGTTCCAGTGGTGACTGACCGAGACCAGAGCAAAAGCCAGATAGGTCGGGCGGGCCAGCGGCACATACACCCGCCAGAGCACGCCGAGCACACCGCAGCCTTCGAGGCGGGCAGCGTCTTCGAGTTCCTTGGGCATCGATTTGAAGGTCTGGCGCAGCAGAAAAATACCGAACGCGCTCGCCATATAGGGCAGGGCGATGCCGGTGATGGTATCGATCAGGCCAAGGTTGGCGAGCGTGCTGTAGTTTTCGACGATCAGGATTTCCGGGGTGATCATCAGCTGCGCCAGCACCAGCATGAAGGCGATGTTCGAGCCGTAGAAGTCAAAGCGGGCGAACGCGTAGGCGGCCAGCGTGGCCAGCACCAGCTGGGCCGGCACCAGAATGCCGATCAGCATGAAGGTGTTGAGGCCATAACGCAGAAACGGTGCCTGCTCGAGCGCACTGCGGAAGTTTTCCAGCGTGAGCGGGGCCAGCGGTTCGAAGTGAATCGCGTACTCGGGCGCATGAAAGGCGGCCCAGAAGGCGTAGAGCAGCGGCGAGATCCACAGCAGCGCAAGCAGCCAGGCGCCCACGATTTCAAGGCGGCCGGTCCAGTCGGTGCCGGCTTTGGGGGGCGCGAGCGCGCCGGCTCGGTCGGGAGTGCTCATCGGTAATGAATCCGCTTGTCGAGCAGGAAGAATTGCACCAGCGCGACGAGCGCCAACGCGGTCAGCATGACGGCAGTGAGAGCGGCCGCGTAGTTGATGTCAAAGTACGAGAAGGCGTTCTCGTAGATGTAGTAGAGCAGCAGGTTGCTGGCGTTATCAGGGCCACCCTTGGTCAGAATGAACAGATGATCGACCAGCTTGAATGAATTGAGCGAGGCGTTGATGAACACGAACAAGGTGGTTGGCAGCAGCAACGGGAACAACACGCGCAGAAAGTAATACCACCGCGAAGCGCCTTCCAGGCGGGCAGCTTCGCCCAGTTCGGGCGAGATGGTCTGCAGGCCGGCGAGATAGAAAATCATGAAAAAGCCGGCTTCTTTCCAGACTGTCATCACGATGATTGCGCCGAGCACGGTATCGGGGTCGCCCAGCCAGTTGTGACCGTCCATCCCGACCATGGCCAGAAGCTGATCGATCAGGCCGATGTCGGGGCTGTAAAAGAACAGCCAGATATTGGCCACCGCAATCATCGGCAGGACGGTAGGCGTGAAATACGCCATGCGCAGCAGCGCCCGGCCCGGTAGCGCGCGATTGACCAGCAGCGCCATCACGATGGCCAGTGCGATCGAGGTGGGAATCGTCCCGAGCGCAAACCACAAGTTGTTGCTGAGCACCTTCCAGAACACCGGATCGGCGATCATGGATTCATAGTTGCCCAGCGCAATGAAGCGGGACGGCCGGATGGCCGAGCCCTTGTTGTAGAAGCTGTCGATGAAGGTACGCACCGTGGGGTAGTGCGTGAACGCGATGAGCAGGATGGCCGCCGGTGTGAGCAGCAACCATCCGTAGACATGTCTCATCGCGTGATTCATCGACGTTCTTCCTGTTGGATCTCAGCGGTAGCTTTTCAGCAGACGGTCGGCTTCGGCCTGGGCGCCGTCCAGTGCTTCGGCCGGCGTTTTGCTGCCGGTGAGTGCAGCCTGGATGGCATCATCCAGACCCTTGCGCACCCGGCCAGCCTGGAAAGTGGACAACTCGGCAGTAGCAAACTCGAGTTGGTCACGGGCGACTGCAGCGGGCGGGAACTCGGCCACATAAGCCTTGAGTTTGTCATGGTCGTAGGCGGCCTGACTGATGCCCATGTAACCGGTCTGCACCGACCATTCCGCCGAGCGGGCCGGATCGGTCATGTAGCGAATCAGCTTGAGCGAGGCAGCTTTCTCTTCCGGCGAAGACTTCTTGAAGATGTAGAAGTTGCCACCGCCGGTAGGCGTACCGCGGCGCTCGCCCGCGGGCAGCATGGCCACGCCGAAGTCGAACTTGGCCTGTTTTTTGACGGCGGTCAGGTTGCCGGTGGAATGCCACATCATGGCTGTGCGACCTTCCAGGAAGTTCTGGCGCAAGGTGCCCCATTCAATGACGCCTTCGGGCATGATCTTGTGCTTGGAGCCCAGATCACGCCAGAACTGCAGCGCTTTGACGGTGCCGGGCGCGTTGAAGTAAGTTGTGTCGCCAGCCGTGTTCATCAGCGTCTGGTTCATCTGCATGGTCAGCGCGCCGAACATCCAGTACGGGTAGCCGGTCGAGGGAATCATCAGACCCCATTGCGAGCCGTCGTCCTTGGTCAGCTTGGTGCCGGCGGCAACCAGTTCTTCCCAGGTGGCCGGGGCTTTTTCCGGATCGAGGCCGGCGGCCTTGAACATGTCCTTGTTGTAGAACATCACGATGGTCGAGCGCTGAAACGGAACGCCCCAGGTTTTGTCGGCGGTGCGGCCGTTTTCCATCAGGGTTGGGTAAAACGACTTGAGCCAGGCTTTTTCTTCGTCGGTCTTGACCAGATCATCGAAGGGCACAATGGCATCTTGCTCGATCAGTTCAAACAAGTCGATCGAGAACAGCACCGACAACTGGGCCGGTTCACCGCTCTTGAGTGCGGCCAGCGCCTTGATGCGAGCATCGTTGTAGTTGCCGGCGTAGATCGCGTTGACCTTGATGTCCGGGTTCTCTTTCATGAAGCCATCGACCAGGCCATCAACAACGCTGGTCAACGGGCCGCCAACGGCGACGGGGTAATACATGGTCAGTTCGGTGGCGGCACTGGCACCGGCCGGCACTGCTGCGAGGCCGGTAACGGCGGCTGCGCAGGCAAGAGCCATTTTCAGTTTGTTCATCATGGGTGGTTCTCCAGAGTCGGGGTTGTTGCTGGGTAAGAGAAAGAATCAAGCAATACAAAACAAAGCAGGAGCACAAACTTGGGGGGGCGCGAGCGCATCAGGCGCCGGGCGGGCTGACCGGTCGCGGCATGGCGACTGCCTGGCCGTGACGGTCGAAGGCACAGACATGTTCGGGTTGCCAACTTACGTGCAAGGTGTCACCGCTGCCCGGTTTGACCCGGCCGGCGTGTTTGACGAAAACATCACTTTCACCCAGGCGTGCCCGGATGACGGTTTCACCGCCCAGGTAATCGACCGAGCGCACCTGCAGCGCCAGCCCTTGCTCGGCGAGCGTCAGATGCTCGGGGCGGATGCCGATGCTGGCGACAATGGTTTGCCCGCTCAGTCCGAGTTGCTCGCGCACCGGAGCAGCGAATTCGGCGTCCTGCGCATCGAGGTCAATGACATTCATCGGCGGCATGCCGATGAAGCGGGCGACGAATGCGGTATTGGGCTTTTCGTACAGCATGTGCGGCGAGCCGATCTGCTCGATTTGCCCGCCGCGCAGCAATACGATCTGGTCGGCCATCGACATCGCTTCGATCTGATCGTGCGTCACGTAGATCATGGTCAGCCCGAGTTGGCGTTGCAGATCACGGATCTCGTCACGCATCTCGGCGCGCAGCTTGGCGTCGAGATTGCTCAGCGGTTCGTCCATCAGGCAAACCGGCTGCTGTGCCACGATAGTGCGTGCCAGTGCAACGCGCTGGCGCTGGCCGCCCGACAGATTGGCCGGCTTGCGCGCCAGGTAGTCGGTCAGCCCTACTGTGCGGGCAGCGTCTTGCAGCCGTGCTTCGCGCTCGGCGCGCGGCACGCGACGTACCTTGAGACCGAACAGGATGTTCTCGCGCACGCTCAGATGGGGAAACAGCGCGTAAGACTGGAACACCATCGAGACGCCGCGCCGAGCGGCATCCAGATGGGTAACGTCGCGCCCGGCAATGTGAATGGTGCCGCCCGAGGCATTGTCGAGACCGGCGATCAGGCGGAGCAGGGTTGATTTGCCGCAGCCCGAGGGGCCGAGCAATACCGTCAGCGAGTGTTCGGGCACTTCAAAGGAGACTTCATTGAGCGCGGTGAAGCTGCCCCAGGACTTGGCCAGTCGATCAATCGTGACGCCGCTCATGATGCAGCCTGCGCAGCACAGATCAGCAATGTGCGGTCGTGACCCGCCAGCGCGTGGGCGATGGGTTCGGGGGGCTCCTGGTCGCAGGCGATGCTGTCGGCCTCATGAATCCAGCCGCCGCGAACATGGGCGGGTCGGCCGAATTTGCTGGCATCGAGCACCAGAAAGGCGTGCCGGCAATTGCGCCGGATCAGCTCGCGGGCGCGCACTTCTTCGTTGGAGAAGTCAAGCAGGCAGCCCTCGTCATCGACACCGGCAACACCATAGACACCGAAATCGGTCTTGTAGGCGGCAAAAAATTCATCGGCGCCGGGACCAATGACATCGCGGTCACTGTTGCGGATCCGGCCGCCGGCGATATGCACTTCGAAGTCGGCGTTGGCGCCGGCAATCAGTGCCACGCTCAGGTTGTTGGTAAAAATACGCAGCCCTCTGTGTTTGAGCAATGCCTCGGCGACCAGCGCCGGGGTCGTGCCGATGCCAAAGGAAATTGAGGCACCGTCCGGAATGCGCCGCGCCACCTCGGCAGCAATGGCTTGCTTGGCGGTGCGGTTCATTGACTGACGGGTGGTGTAGGCGAGATTGCCGCCCAGTACCGGACGTTCGACGCCGCCGTGCCGGCGTCGCGCCAGGCCCAGATCGCACAGCGCGTTGATGTCGCGCCGGATGGTTTGTGGTGCCACCGAAAAATGCTCGGCCAGGGCCTCGACGGTCAGGAATGAGCCGTCCCGGATCAGTTCCCTGATGGCACTCTGGCGACTGCTGACGTGTTCGGGCTTGGCTGTGTTCATTTGAACTCTTGTGGCGGCCATAGCGATGTCTCGTTGAGCGGCAATTGTACGTCGGAAACGTTTGACGCCTGATCGCGAACATCAGTAAGGGCTGTATTCAAGGCTCGAATGCTGACACGCGAACATGACGATGCTGTGAAGAATGTTCATTTGAACGATGTTCATGTGAACATTCAGCAGGGTGGGCCAGGCCCGCTCGGGGGTGCCTGCCCGGGGTGGTGGCCCCGTAGCTGCCTTCACCGGCAGAGCGGGTAAGCTCTGGTCTGCCGATTGACTCGTTAACTGCCACGGAGAATATGCAATGGGGGCTCTTGAACCAATTACCCGGCAACTCGAAGAGTTGACCCGACTGCGGCGCGATATTCACGCCCATCCGGAACTGGGGTTTCATGAAAGTCGTACTGCCGAACTGGTGGCCGAGAAGCTGACCAGTTATGGCATTGAGGTGCATCGCGGCATCGGGCGCACCGGCGTGGTTGGGGTGCTCAAAAACGGCTCGTCAGCCCGGTCCATCGGACTGCGCGCTGACATGGACGCATTGCCGGTTGAAGAGGCGAATGATTTTGCGCACCGCTCGACCCATCAGGGAGTGATGCATGCCTGCGGCCACGATGGCCATACGACGATGTTGCTGGGGGCGGCCAAATACCTGGCCGAGACCCGCCATTTCGATGGCACCGTGAATTTCATTTTCCAGCCGGCCGAAGAAGGACTGGGCGGTGCGCGCGCGATGATCGCCGACGGTTTGTTCGAGCGCTTCCCGTGCGACACGATCTTTGCGATGCATAACCGGCCCAAGCTGCCGGTCGGTCAGTTCATGGTCTGCACCGGCCCGGCCATGGCCGGCGGCGCGTTCTTCGACATTGACATTACCGGTGTGGGCGCCCACGGCGCGCGGCCCGAGTCCGGTGTTGATGCGGTGATGGTCGGGGTGCAGATTGCCGCAACCATTCAAACCATTGTGTCGCGCAATATTGCGCCGCAAGATCAGGCCGTCGTTTCAATCACCCAGTTCCATGCCGGCGATGCCTATAACGTCATCCCGCAGACCTGTCGACTGTCGGGGACCGCACGGGCCTTCACCGATGCCAACATGGAGCTGATCGAATCAAACATGCGGCGCATTGCCGAAGGGACGGCCGCCGCGTTCGGCGCCAGCGCCAAGCTCGACTTCCGGGTCAACTTTGCGCCCACCGTCAATGATGCCGAGCAAGCGGCGTTTGCCGCCGACATCTGCGAAGAGCTGGTCGGTGCCGACAAGGTCAACCGCAACCCGCCGCTGGTGCTGGCCTCGGAAGATTTCTCGTTCATGTTGCGCGAGCGTCCCGGTTGCTACCTGATGATCGGCAACGGTGACGTTGAGGGCTCATGCGAGGTGCATAACCCAGCCTACGACTTCAACGATGCGGCCATGCCGCTGGGCGCGAGCTTCTTTGCGCGCGTGGTGGAGCAGAAACTGACGCCCTAGGCGCCCCGGGCAGGGCGCCAGCGGCGAGGGCTACGATGCCTGCGGGTGCAGCTTGGCGTAACCGTCAAGCAGTGCCTGGTGCATCGTGCAACCGGCCAGATCAAGGCCGGGCGCGGTGTGTTCGAAAAAGCGTCGCTCGCCGCGCAGCATTGCCTGCGCCCTGTCCAGCACCTCGGCACCGAAGAATCCGGTCAGCGCCGCCTGCTGGCGAGCCGGGTCTTCGAGTTGGCGCAGATGATCGATGCAGCGGTAGACGCGGCGCCGTTGCGGGTCGATTTCCAGATAGTTGGCGACCCAGTCACAGCCTTCGGCCACGCTGTCGGCGTCCTTGATGGCCAGTGCCAGCAAGGTTTTGAGTTCGCCGATGCGCAGGTCGCGCCAGAACGGATCATCGCCCGGGGCCAGACCGATCACCACCGCAACCAGACGGTCGTCCATGATGCCGCTCTCGTCGAGCGTGGCCAGCAGGTCGGTGCATTCCTCATCGTCCAGATCGGGCAGGTTGAGAATGGCCTCACGCATCGGATTGGCAAAACTGTTGTTCTCCCATTCCAGTTCATCGACCGGGTAAATTTCGGAAACGCCCGGCACGACAATCCGGCAGGCGTAAACGCCGAGGTGTTCGAAATCGGTGACATAGATTTCATGGCCATCGGCATGCAGCGCATCGACCAGCCAGTTGTAGTCTTCCTCGGTGGTGGTGCCGAAATTCCAGTCATGGAAGGCAAAATCGGGTTTGTCCGACAGGAACTGCCAGCTGATGATGCCGCTCGAATCGACGAAATGAATTTCCAGGTTCGGCGCGCTGGCAATTTCTTCCAGGTCGAAACCGGGCTCATGGAAACCTTCGAGCGAGTCGAGCGCGCGGCCTTGCAGCAGTTCGGTCAGCGCGCGTTCGAGCGCAATTTCAAAGCGCGGATGCGCGCCGAAACTGGCAAAGCAACCCTGATCACCTGGGTGCAGCAAGGTCACATTCATGACCGGGTAGCGCCCGCCCAATGAAGCATCCTTGACGAGAATCGTGTAGCCGGCTGCGCGCAGCCCGGCAATACCGGCGGCAATGCCGGGATAGCGAGCGATGACGGCGTCGGGCACGTCCGGCAGGCACAGCCCCTCGGCGATGATCCGGAACTTGATGTGGCGCTCGTAGATTTCGGACAGCGCCTGCGCACGGGCTTCGTTGCGGGTATTGCCCGCCGACATGCCATTGCTCACGTACAGATTGCCGATCACGTTGACCGGAAACCAGGTCAGCGCGTCATCGCTGAGCCGCGTGTAAGGGATGGCGCAGATACCGCGCTCGGTGTGGCCGGAATTGAAGTCAACCAGGCGGCTCGCCGGTACCGTGCCTTCGGGGTTGTAGAACGCCTGCAAGGTCGGGTTGAGCAAGCCCTCGGGCCATTGATCGTCGGCCGGCAGCGCAAACCATTTTTCCTGCGGGTAGTGGACGAAATCGCGCCCCGAGCCGCCTTCCGCGAGCGCCCGGCCCAGATAGAAATCGCTCCAGAAATAATTGCACGACAGGCGTTCGAAATATTCGCCCAGCGCACTCGCGCGGGCCGCCAGCTGGGTTGCCCCTTTGCCATTGGTGAACATCAGCGGGCAGTCACGGTCGCGGATGTGGACCGACCAGATGCTGTCGACCGGGTTCAGCCAGGATTTCTCCTCGATATGAAAACCGAGTTCGAGCAGGCGTGATTGCATGGTGGCGATGGATGACTCAAGCGAGGCATCCTTGCCGCTGATGAAACTTTCGGGGGGCATGGAGAGGTCCTGCTGCGGGCAGCGGTGGTGACGGCATGAATGGGGGGGTGATCGCTACAATGATCCCACGAACCGGCCCATGCGGCACCTGCCGACCTTGAAAACAGGAAGATAAGGTAATGAATTTGCAGCGATTTGAGAAAAAAGTGGCCATCGTGACCGGCGCCGCGCATGGCATCGGTGCCGCCATTGCCCGGCGGCTGGCGGCCGAGGGAGCGCAGGTACTGGTGGCGGATCTCGATCTGGCCGCAGCCACAGCGCTGGTTGCCGACATTGCCAACCAGGGCGGGGTGGCCGCGGCTTGCCAGACCGATGTCCGTGAACGGGCGCAAGTTGAGGCCATGGTGCAGTCGGCGGTAGCGCGTTGGGGGCGGCTTGATGTGCTGGTTGCCAACGCCGGCATCATGGACCGGGCGCCATTTCTCGACATGGACGACGAGTTGTTCGACCGGGTGCTCAATATCAACCTGCGAGGCACGTTTTACGCCGGTCAGATTGCAGCGCGGCAAATGGTCGCTCAGGGCGGCGGCGGGCGCATTGTCAATATGGCGTCCAACTCAGGCATTTTTGGCGGCCGGGGCCGTGCTGCCTACGGTGCCAGTAAGGCTGGCATCATCAATCTGACTCAAGCCATGGCCATCGAACTGGCCAGCCACGGCATTGTCGTGAACGCGGTGGCACCTGGGGCCACCCGAACCCGGGTGGTTGGCGGGGCGACCGAGCCGGATGCCAGCGTCAGAGCGCGGATGCCGATGGCGCGGTTCGGTGAGCCGGAAGAGATAGCTGCTGTGGCAGCGTTTCTGGCCAGCGATGAATGCTCGTTTACGACCGGCCATGTCTATGCGGCCGATGGCGGTTACACGGTCGCTGGCGTGATGGAAGGCTGAATCTCCT
>CAXBNM010000139.1:0-11404 GCA_963976885.1 uncultured Burkholderiaceae bacterium | reverse complement strand
GGGTGACCGAACCCCAGGTGATGGCGACCGATGAGCCGGCTTCCGCCGATCCGGTGACCGTCACGCCGTTTTCAATTTCGGGCAGAGTGATGACATTGTCGCCGGTGACATCGTCAATGGCGGGCGCGCCGGGCGGTGCGCGGTCAACGACAACATTGAGGGTCGCCGCGGCGGAGCTGCCACCGGCGTTGCTGGCAGTGACCGACACGGTGGCATCGGCGTTGGGCACCTGAGCCGGTGCAAATGTCACCGAATAGGCGCCACTGGCGTTGGCCGTCTCCGTGAGCGTGGTGCCGCCCCAGGTGACCGCGACGGTTGCATTGGCTGCCGTACTGCCACTGATCACCACACCGCTGTTCGCCTCGTTGGCGTTGACGACGTTATCGCTGGCAACATCATTGATTGATGGGGTATCCGGAGGTGGCGGCGGTGGTGGCGTGTTGTCGACGGTGACGTTACGGCTGCCGGCGGTGCTGGCATTGCCGGCAGCATCGGTGGCCACAGCGCTGATGGCGCCGGTGTTGCCGCCGGGCAAGGTGTTGAAGGTGGTGCTCCACTGGCCGCCGTTGGCCTGAGCCGTCTGGGTGACCGAACCCCAGGTGATGGCGACCGATGAGCCGGCTTCCGCCGATCCGGTTATCGTCACGCCGCCTTCAATGTCGGGCAAGGTGATGAGATCGTCGCCGGTGACGCTGTCAATGCCCGGTGCGGCCGGTGCCAGCGTATCGACGTTTATCTGGCGCGTTGCCGTCGGGCCGGTGTTGCCGCCGGCATCCGTCGCGCTGACGGTCAGGGTGGTGTCGCCTTGCGCCGGTGGCGCGCCGTAGTTGACCGACCAGAAGCCCGAGCCATTGGCCGTGGTGCGAGCTGCTACGCCGTCCCAGAGCAGATTGATGACGGCGTTGGCTTCACTGCGGCCGCTGATCTGAATCCCACCGGCCGCTTCTGCGGCGTTGATCTGATTGTTGTCGGTGACGTTGTCTATGGAGGGGGCGGCAGGCGGCTGGGTGTCGATGCGTACGGTCTGAAATGCCGAGGCTTCATTGCCGGCGGCGTCGACCACGGTAGCGGTCACCTGGGTCAGGCCATCGGCTGGCAGGTCGCCGTAGCCGACCGACCAGGCGCCGTTGCCATCGCTGGTTGTGGTGCGAATCAATCCGGCCCAGTCGACCCGTACCTGACTGTTGGCTTCAGCGGTACCGCTGATGACAATGCCGCCGGCGGCTTCGGCGCCGGTAATCAGATTGTCGCCCGCTACCTGGAACACCGTAGGCGCAGGCGGCGGATTGGTATCGATTGCGACGTTGAAGGTCGCGGTGCTTGCCGGGCCGTTGTTGCCGGCGACATCGCTGACAATGACGCTGTAACTGTAGGTGCCGTCGGCCAGCGCGTTATCGGTGTAAGACCACGCGCCGCCACTGACCTGAGCACGGCCGATGGCTTCGCCGTTGCGAAAGATGCGCACCAGATCGCCGTCGGCCAGACCGCTTGCATCGCCGCGCAAGGTCGGCGAGTTGTCGTTGATGAGCCCGTTGTTGCCCACTTCAACCAGGCTGCCTTCGTCATCGACAATGGTGTTGATGCGTGCGGTGCCGGTGGGGGCGGCGGTGTCAATCAGAATCGGCAGCGCCGGGCCGTTGATGACATTACCGACGCCGTCGGTGGCCACAGCTTGCGCGGTGTAATTGCCGTCGGGTAAGAGTGCAGGCGCAAAGGTGGCGCTGAACACGCCGTTGGCGCCAACTTGTTGTGTCGTTGTAACCGGTTGCCCACCGCCAGTAGGTGTTAACGTCACTTGCACCGTGTTGCCCGGATCGGCGGTGCCGTTCAGCACAATCAGATCGCCGGCTTCGGCGGCGTTGATCGCCGCGACCGGGCCGCCCAGAATGCTTTGCGCCGAGGTGTAAAACCCCGGCGCGGTCGGCAAGCCGGTAACAACGATGATGGGCCGCGTGGCCGCCTCGCTGGTATTGCCGAAAGCGTCGCGCGCGGTGACCACCAGATCATGGCTGCCATTGCCGGGCAACTGGGTATCGTTGAAGCTCAACTGCCAGCTGCCATCGATGCCGGCCGTCGTCTGTTGGGTGACGGCGCCAAACTGCACAAAGACCCGGCTGTTGGCTTCGGCCGTGCCACTGATGATGATCGGTTGCTGGGCATCGTTGAAGTTGATGATGTCGTCGGCACTGACGATATCGATCAGCGGCGCGGGCGGGGCAATGGCGTCGACTTCGATCGTAATGCTGTTGTCGCTGGCGGTGGCGTTGCCAGCCCGGTCGGTAACGCGGGCCGTGTAGGTGTAGGTGCCGGACGGGAAATTCTGATCGGTAAAGGTCCAGGTCAAGCCGACAATCGTCGCTTCGCCGGCGGCCTGGTCACCGCGCCAGATAACCACTCGTTCGCCGTCCTCAAGCGGGCCGCTCAGCGTGCCGGCCAGGGTTGGCGTGCCGTCGTTGGTCTGGTCGCCATCGGCCAGACGTCCCGGCGCGATCTCGACTCCATCGGCCGTGGTCGGTTCGTCATGTTCGTCCACCGGCGCGGGCGCGTCGCTGGTGATCGAATCGATGCGCGCGGTTTGCGTGGGCGGCGTAATGTCAATCGTGATGCTGGCTACCGCGACCGGGCCGGCGTTGCCGGCTGGGTCGGTGGCAATGACTCGGGCGGTCGAGGCGGTATCGGTGGGCAGGCCTTCGGGCGGCAGTGCACCGGCAAACGGCGTGTCTCGATCAAGGTCTACCGACCAGTTGCCGTTGTTGTCGGCAACCGTGTTGTAGCTGACCCGTTGGCCGGAATCGCCAATATCTATCGTGATGGTGATTTTGCTGTTGGCTTCGGCCGTGCCTTCAATGACGGGCCGCGTTGAATTGGAATTCAGGTCGGTATTGACGGTGGGCGCACTCGGCGGGGTGCGGTCGGATGCGACGGCATCGCCACCGCCGCCTGCGGCTGCCCCCGCCGCCAGAGCCAGGCCGCCACCGAGGGCGGCAACTGGGCGCCAGTTCATTTCGCTGCCCGGGTCGACAGGGGCCAGCGTGCCGGTGTCCGGGGCAGCCCACAACAAAAAGCCGCCGCTGGTGAGTGCCGCAATCGGCTCCGATTGCGCGGTGATTGTTTCGTTGTCAGTGCCGCCCAGTTCCACCACGCTGAACGAGCAGCCGGCGTTCTGGGCCGCAAAGAAATCGCTCAGTTCAATCGAATCGGTGGCGTCTTCCAGTTCGATGCTCAGGTTCTGTCCGACGCGGCGTACCTGGCCGACGGGGATCGGGCCGGCCGCCCCGTCGCTGATCAACCGGTACTGATAACCGGGTTGTGCCTCCAACACCGTGCTCGGCCCGTTCGCCGGGATACGAGACACGTTGCCGTCCGGTGCCGTCATTTCAATGAACAAGGCCATCGTTTTTCCTCTTGCTGTCGTTCAAAGCCTGACCAGGCAGCTTGCCGGTCGGCGGCTTGTGGGTACCTGCCGCTCGGGTATGACGGCGGGCAGGTTCCCTTGTCTGTTCGTTATGGTCGGATAATAGACCGTCATGAGGGCAGTGAACGTGAACCTTGGTGATTGCCTCTGCGCAAGGCCGAAGCCTTGCCGCTTTTTGTTCCGCGATTGCCTGACTACGGCAATCGCTGATGCTGCGAGTGGTTCGGACAGGGGCGTATGCAAGCATCATCGGTGGGCAAACGATGAGCGCTCGCGTTAAACTGACCGAGTGATCTGTCTGAGTGAGACAGGCAGACAGATTTATCTGATCGAGCGAATCAATGGGAGCTGAATTTTTGTCGACATTGCCACCACGAGCGCGCCGATGAGTGCGGCTCCTTCTTCCGCATCACCTGAATCGGTAGCGGGCGGCGACCTGCCTGTTTATGGTCAGGGTGATACATCGTTTCAGGCCGCCGGCGGTGAAGCCGGTTTGCGTCGTCTGGTAGAAAGCTTTTATCGCCACATGCAGCAGCGCCCGCAGGCCAGTCGCGTGCTGGCCATGCACGCCCCTGATCTGACGGTCTCCATCGACAAGCTGGCCCGTTTCCTGTGTGGCTGGCTGGGTGGGCCACGCCGCTACAACGAAAAGTACGGGCAGATCCGCCTGCCGATGGCGCATATGCATCTGCCCATTGATGCCGATGACGCGCGTGCCTGGCTCGACTGCATGCAGGCCGCCCTCGATGAACAACCCTATGAACCCGCGTTCGTGCGTTATCTGATGGTGCAGTTCGCGGTGCCGGCTGAGCGAATTGTGCAAACGGTGCGCAGTGTCGGGCGGCAACCAGGTGCCAGCAATGAATGAACTGGCCGACTGGCCGTATCCAACATTGTGCGCGCATCGCGGCGCCGGCAAGCTGGCGCCGGAAAACACGCTGGCGGCATTCCGGCTGGGGGCCGATTTTGGCTACCGGATGTTTGAGTTCGATACCAAGCTCACCGGCGATGGCGCAATCATTCTGATGCACGACGACACGCTCGAGCGCACCACCGACAGTCGCGGGCGGGTGGCGCAGATGAGCCTGGCTGATGTCATGCGCCTGGATGCGGGCAGCTGGCACTCCGCCGAGTTTGCCGGTGAGGGCGTGCCGACCTTCTGGCGGCTGGGGCGCTGGCTGCTGGCCAATGATTTTCTGGCCAATATTGAAATCAAACCCTGCGTGGGCCGGGAGTTTGAAACAGGGGCTGCGGTGGCGCAGGAAGCCGATTTGCTGTTCCGCGATGCCGATCTGCCGCCGGTGCTGTCATCGTTTTCGGAAAGTGCGCTGGAGGGGGCGCGTGAAGCGGCGCCCGACCTGCCGCGGGCTTTGCTGTGCAATGAATTGCCCCACGACTGGCTGGCGCGCTGCCGTGCGTTGCAGTGCGTGGCGATCGATCCGCATCACACCGAACTGGATGAAGCGGTGATTGATACCGCGCATGAACACGGCTTGCGGGTGGTGACTTATACGGTGAACGACCCTGAGCGCGTGGCCTTGTTGCTCGATTGGGGGGTGGACACGGTCATTACCGATGCGGTCAATGAGGTGGCCGACGGGCGCTAACCGAAGCGGCCGTGTACAAACCAGCCTTTGCGTCGCTCACGGAAGATCCAGTACAGCGTGTTGGAGGCATCTTCGGCGACGAAATAATCGCGTTGAATCAGATGCGTGTCCCACCAGCCGGTTTCAATGCGTTCGGGGCCGGCCAGCATGGTCAGATGGCTGTTGAGCCAGGGGCGGTTGTTGCGTTCGGCGAGCTGGTTCGGCTCACGCAATAACCATAGCGGCCGGGGTAACGAGCCGGTGCTGGCGCAAAACAATTGTCCGGCCAGAGTGGCGGTGTCTGCGGCGTTTGCCGCAACCGAGCGCGACGCGGCCGCTGGTGCGCGGGCGGTGGCGGGCTCGTCGGTGGCGCGGCCGAAGTCTTCGAGCCGATCAATGACCCGGATTTCATAGGCGGCCTCGGGCCGGTGGTCTGCGGCCAGATGCAGACGCTGCACCTGCTCGCGGCCGAGCCGGCTTTGCAGTCTTTCAAGGAGCCGGCCCAGACTTTCGCGGGCGTTGGCCTGCGTTTCAAACAAACTGGTGTTGTGTTGCACCAGAGCCTGAATGCGTGCGCAGTGCAAATGCACGGTATGCACCGAGGTGCGCAGTTGCAGGACGTTGAGCCGTTCGCGCAGCAAGCCGGTGAGTCGTTCGGGGTCGCGGCTGACATTGGTCAGGCGTACCGACAGACTGGTGTTGGGCGGCGTGTTGTGCTGCAAGATGAGATCGAAGCTGCGCACGCCGGCCTGACGCGCAGCCAGCCAGCCGGTCAGCTCGAAAATGAGCCGGCGCGCCGCATACAAAAGCGGCTCGGTGCGATCAACATCGGCCATCAGTTCAAGTTTGGCGGCAAATTGTTCGGGCGCCTGAAAGTAGGCGAGCGGCTGCGGCTGGGTGCCCAAGGCGGCATCAACCTCAAGCAGCAGTTTTTTGCCAAAGCGTCGTGCCACACCGGCGCGGGGCAGTTCGAGCAAGTCGCCAATGCTGTGCACGCCGATGGCGCGCAACGCGGTTTGATGCGAGGCGCTTTGATCGAGCAGATTGACCGGCAAGGTGGCCAGCCGAGACATCAGCTGGTCGGGGTCCTGGGCCTGCTCGGGCGTGATGGCCTCCGGGGTGGCGGACAAGCTGCGCTGGCGAGCCAGCAACCAGGCACCATGGCAAGTGGGCGCCACACCGATATGCGCCTGGTAGGCAAGCGTATGCATGCCTTCGTGGAGTTGGGCAAGCAAGGCGGGCAAGCCCCCAAACAGCCGCAGACTGGCGCCCACTTCGAGTAATAAACCGGCCTGGCCGGGCGCCGGCAACGGCGGAGTGGCATGAGCGCCGGTACTGCGCGGCAGCCCGCGGGTTTCGGGGAGCGGTGCCGGAGCAAAGCCAACCGAAGGGGTGAACTGCAAGACCCAGCAGGCCAGGCTGGCCAGTGCCTGTTGTTCGCGGACCGGGTCGTGAGGAATCAGTTCGAGGTCGGGCAGCAGCGCTTGCGCCGAGGCTCGGCGGCTACCCGGGGTGATGCCGGCATCAAGCGCGCTCTGGTTGGCGCTCAGCACCTGCAGGTGGTTGCAGATGGCGATGGGCGGCAGCGCACCGGTTTCAGTGTGTGGGTTGCGGGTACGCTCGATGACGTCGAGCGACAGGCGTGGCAGGTGCAGCGCGATCCAGAGCATGGCGGCGCATCAGTTCAACAGCGATAGCTGCTTGTTGGTGTTGCCGGCACTGTCGGGGCCGTCGGCAAGCGCCGGCCTTTTGGCGAGGGCGGCGTTTGTGCGCTTGTCCGGCGTGTCAATTGGCGCATGTGGCTGGCGTTGCGAATGCACGGTGCTGAGAGTGACGGGCTCGGTGCTGGCCGGCAGCAAGCTGGCCTTCAGGCCGATGGAGGCGGCCGGGCGGGGCAGGTCGAGCATGATGGGCGTGGCCATGACGGGGCCGCGTCGCTTGAGGATCTGCACCGAGATTTGTTCGTTCGGGCGGGGCAGCAACAACAGACGCAAAGGCGCCGGTGAGGGCTGAAACTGCGCCTGCAATTCGCGAAACAGAAACACCGGACCGGTAGCCGTTTGCGCCGCCAGTTGCATGCGGCGCAGGTGTTCGGGCCGGGTGCGTTGTTCGGGCAGCCAGGCGAGCAGGGCGCCGAAGCTGGCGCTTTTGAGCGTTTGCTCAACGGCCCAGAGTCGGTCGGCGGCGTTGCTGGCCTGAATGATGATCAGGAAGTTGAGATCGATGCCAAAGCTGGCCAGTGCCGGGGCATAGGGAATCATGGGTGGGGCCAGCAGAATGATCATTTTGCGGGCCTGGGTCAGTTGCCGCAGCACCGGCACCAGTAAACGCAATTCGCCCACGCCGGCGTGCCGGGTGATGAGTTCGGTGAGCATGCCGGCGGGCCAGCCAGCCCCGGGCAATTGCGCATTGAGCGCCTTGAAGCCGCTGTCATTGACCGCCGTATGGGGCGCACTCATTTGCGAGGCGCGCCAGACGTTGCGAATGTTCAGGGCGGAGGTCATGGCTGGGCGGGCTGTTGGCGAAGGATTAAAGCGAGCGGCCGCTGCGCATCAGGCCGACGGCGAGGCCTTCGAGAACGAATTCATCGCGGCGGGTATCGAGCATGATGGGCTGGTAGTCGGGGTTTTCAGGGAGTAACTCAACCTGATGGCCCTGACGACGCCAGCGCTTGACGGTGACTTCGTCGCCGACACGGGCCACTACGATCTGACCGTTGCGCGCTTCTCGGGTGCGCTTGATGGCGAGCAGGTCGCCATCGAGGATGCCGGCATCGCGCATGCTCATGCCGCGTACCTTGAGCAGGTAATCGGGGGTTTCGGAAAACAGATTGGGGTCGAACGCGTAATGGGCTTCGATGTGCTCTTGCGCCAGGATGGGGCTACCCGCTGCAACCCGACCCACCAGCGGCAGGCTCATGGCGATTTGCACCGCCGAGGTGGCTTGCGGGGTGGTTTCGTCGCTCATCATTTTCAGGCGAATGCCGCGTGAGGCGCCCGAGGTGAGTTCGAGCACGCCTTTGCGGGCCAGCGCCTTCAGGTGCTCTTCAGCCGCATTGGGCGAGCGGAAACCCAGTGCCCGGGCGATTTCGACGCGGGTGGGAGGAAAGCCGGTGTCCTGGATGTGTTGCTTGATGAGGGACAGGATTTCCTGCTGGCGGGCTGTGAGTGGACGCATGATGTGCTCATCGGATGGCAGGTGACTGTATTTTTATACAGTTTTACTGGATAGACAAGCGTTGTCTCGTTTTGATCCAAAAACGAATGTTTAAGGCTGTATCAGCCATTTCATGCGTTTGGAAATTCTCCGTCCATCCCCTATCTGTGCGCTATTCGGTCTGATCCAAATGTGGCACATTATTAAATCGTCGGGCGCTGAAGCATGCCGGAATCGGAAAAATTCAGGCTGGAAACGCGGCTGACAAGCGCAGCACATGACGATGATTCGCAGCAGGGCGATGGTTGCGGACATCAACTGAGCAATGGGAATCTGATCGGGATCTGACCGCGAAATGGCTACCAAAATCTATGTGGGCAATTTGCCCTGGCGCATCAATGGCGAGGAACTCACAGCCTTGTTTGCAGCCCACGGTCAGGTTAATGATGCCAAGATCGTGACCGACCGCGAGTCCGGACGATCTCGTGGTTTCGGCTTTGTTACGATGGAGCAGGCGGATGCCGCACAAGCGGCAATCGCCGCCCTGAACGGCCATGCGGTCGAGGGCAGAAATCTCGTTGTCAACGAAGCCCATGAGCAAGGCACGCGCAGCGGCGGCAGCCGTGGTCCCTACGGGCCGCGCGGCGATCACCACCGCTGAGCCAACTCCGGTTGCCAGAACCGGCGCCACGCTGAAGGGCGCCTATCAAGGCCGCAGGCCGGAGAAACATCATGAAAATCGGCGTCATTGGTACCGGCGCAATGGGCGGCGGTATGGTCGTCAATCTGCTCACGCGCGGTTACGAAGTGCACTTGCGCGATATCGACCCCAGTCGCGAAGCCCCGCTCATTGAACGCGGTGGCATTCGGCAACCCGACCCGGCAACGCTCACCGCTCGGGTTGATGCCGTGCTGGTTGTGGTTGAAACCGCGGCCCAGATCGACGCCGTGCTTGGCGGTGAACACGGTTTGCTGGCGGCGCTGAACAGCGCAGCGCATGCGGACCAACCGACCGCCGTCTTTTTGTGCAGCACCATCGCACCTGAGGACACCATACGGTTTGCCACCGCCATCGAACAGGCTGGCGGCGTAGCCATTGACGCACCCATTTCAGGCGGACCGGTGCGGGCGGCGGACGGCACCATGAGCATCATGCTGGCGGCCGACGCCGGCCAGCTTGAACGGCTCGATCCTTTGCTGAAAGATCTGGCGGTGAGCCGGTTTGTGGTTTCTGCTACGCCCGGCGATGGTGCGCGCGCCAAGCTGGCAAACAACCTGGCCGCCGGCGCTTATCTGGCTGCCGCCAGCGAAGCGATGTCGCTGGCGGTCAGCATGGGTCTGGATCCGGAAAAGATGCGCCATCTGATGGCGGCCAGTTCGGGGCAAAGCTGGATTGGTGACGACCGCCTGCCGCGCGGGCTTGCCGGGTTGATGCCGGCAGTGGGAGCGGCCACTCGCGTGCTCACCAAAGACCTGACGTTGGCCGTGCAGGCAGCGAACACGAAGGGGGCGCCGGTACCACTCGGCCAGGCCGCACTCGAGCGCTTTGAACAAGCTTGCGCGCAGCAGATGAGTGATTGCGATGATTCATCGCTGTACACCCTCTATCGCCAACAAACGCCGGGTTCCTGACCCCCCGATCCAGAATTCAGCCGGTTTACGCATCAGTTCGTCAGAGGTCGCAACCGTGAAGTCCGCCCAGCGATGGCGCGTATCGGCTCTGCGAAAACGAGTACAAGGTTGACTTCTCATTGCCCGAATCCAGCAGGTGGCATCGACCAGTTGGATTCATCCTGTCCAGTGTTCACCTCCTTGTCATATCTTCTCCTTAACCTTGCGGCCATCCCAGCACTGCAAAACAAGGAGCTATCAAGTGAGCCAGGCAACCTTCGATCCAAAAAAATACAACGAAAGCGGTAACGAGCCGTTCGCGTCCATTCTTGAGAAAACCGTCAGCCGCCGGCGCGTGATGCACGGTGGCATTGGCGTTGCGGTGACGACGATGCTGGCCGGTGTTGGTCTGAGCGCCTGTGGCTCGAGTGACGATGACACGCCGGTTGCCGGTGGTGGTGGCGGCGACACCGGCACGCCCGAACTCAAGCTTGGTTTTGAATCGATCGCCGGCTCCAAAACCGACGCTGTAGCCATTCCCAGCGGCTATCGCGCGCAAGTGCTGGCCCCGTGGGGAACCCCGCTCAACAGCACCGCCAACGCCTGGAAGGCCGACGGCACCAACACCGCCGAAGATCAGGCCAACTCGGTTGGCATGCATCACGACGGCATGTGGTTCCATCCGATCAACAACAGCAGCGACGATGGCCTGCTGGTGATGAACCATGAGTACATCGATGAAGACGCCTTGCACCCGAACGGCCCGACTCGCGACGCCACAACAGAACTGCGCACCAGTGCCGAAGAAATCCGCAAGGAAATCAACGCGCATGGCGTGTCGGTAGTGCGCGTGCAGCGCGACAGCACCGGTACCTGGGCTGTGGTCGCCAACGACGCCCTCAACCGCCGCTACACCGGCGCCACTGAGATGGACATCAGCGGCCCGCTGGCAGGCTCGCCGTTGTTGGTGACCAAGTATTCCGCCAACGGAACCGTGGCGCGCGGCACCTTGAACAATTGCGGCAACGGCTTCACGCCGTGGGGCACCTACCTGACCTGCGAAGAAAACTGGCCGGGCTACTTCGTCAACACCGGTACCCAGACCGACGAACAGCTGCGCATTGGTGTCGACGATTCGGATACCCGCTACGGCTGGGATGATCTGGCTGGTGACGCTGACGAGCAGAACGATGAGTTTGCCCGCTTTGACGTCACACCATCGGGCGCATCGGCCGATCAGGACTATCGCAACGAAGCCAATGGGCACGGCTATATCGTCGAGATCGATCCCTACACGGCCAACTCACGCGCCGTCAAGCGCACCGCACTGGGGCGCTTCCGCCACGAAGGCTGTGTGCCGGGCAAGCTGGAAGCCGGCAAGCCGGTCGTGTTCTACTCCGGTCACGATGCGCGCGGTGAGTACATCTACAAGTTCGTGTCCACCGCGCTGTGGGATCCGGCCGACGCCAACCCGACCAATCGTCTGGCCACCGGCGCCAAGTACATGGATCAGGGCACGCTGTATGTAGCCCGTTTCAATGCCGATGGCAGCGGGCAGTGGTTGCCGCTGAATACCGCCAACCCGGCTTTGCTCAAGTTCACCAGCCAGGATCAGGTGATCGTCAACACCATCGAA
>CAXBNM010000138.1:0-11448 GCA_963976885.1 uncultured Burkholderiaceae bacterium | reverse complement strand
GTTGGAATAGGTCAGCATAAAGAGAATTGACGACAGGCCGAGCGACACGGCAATTGGCGCGCCTAGCGCGAGCAACAGCAGGAACAGAGAAACCAGCAACAAGCTCATAGTGGCAGCCCGCTGTCGTCGCGGGGATCATGATACGCAGCGCCGGGTTTGCGCCCACGCAAGGTCGCGGCAACACGGTCTGTGGCGATGACGCCGAGCAACAAGGTGCCAGCCAGCGCAAGACTGTAGTAAACCCAGTTAGGCAGACCCATGGCGGGGGTCAGAAACTTGCCGGCGCGCGGCAGAAACTGCGCAAAACCCCACAGCATCAGGCCGGCAAAGGCCAGCGTTGCCAGGTCGGCAATCAGCCCCGCCCAGCGCCGAGCCGAGTCTCCCAGCATATCGGGCAACATCGACACGGAAACCAGTGCCTGGCGCCCCGCCAGACAAGGCATGGCAAGAAACACCAGACCAATCATGGCAAAGCGCGCCAGTTCATCGGCCCAGGGCAATCCAAGATCGAGAAAGTTGCGGGCAAACACCTGCAAGCCCACCAGCACGGCAATCAGCGCCAACAGAAAAATGCCGCAACCGACGCCGAAATTTGCGAGCCGCGCAAGCATCGTGCGGCTCGCCATGCTGTCTTGCATCAGGAAACGGCCTCAATCTTCTTGTAGAGCTCGCCATACTCGGCACCAAACCGGTCATCGACCAGCTTCTTGACAGACGTGCGAAACCCTTGCAGATCGAGCCCTTCATCGGCGCCAATCACCGTCATGCCAAGCTCGCGCAACTTCTGGGTTTCGGCATCTTCATTGTCGAGAATCGCTTTGCTGGCTTTCTCGCGTGTCTGACTGGCGGCTTGGCGAATCGCTTCCTTTTGCGTCTCGCTCATACCCTGCCAGACGTCTTCGTTCATCACGACGACTTCGGCGTTGGACATATGCCCCGTCAACATCAAGTGCGACTGAATCTCGTAGAGTTTGACTTTAAGCACCACATTGACCGGATTCTCCTGACCCTGCACCACGCCGGTAGCCAGTGCCGTGGGCACCTCCGACCAGTCGACCGGCACGGCAACGGCACCCATCCCCTCGACAGCAGTGGTGTAGATCGGGAACGGAACCGCTCGGATCTTGACCCCGGCCAGATCGGCCGGCGTCTTGATGGGCTTGTTGCAGGTGAGATTGCGGCGACCAAAATAATGCGCGTAGATCACCCGCACGTTGGAAGCCGCAATAAGACCTTCGTTCAGCTCCTGCATGACCGGGCTGTCGACATCGGTAACCTTCAATAAATGGTCGACGTCACGATACAGATACGGGGTGTCGAGCGCTGCGAAGGGTTTATACAGCGACCCCAAGGCGCCCGCAGTGTTATGCGAGAACGCGATGGTGCCAAGCGACACGGCCTCGGCCAACTCCTGCAGCTTGCCAAGCTGGCTGTTCGGAAAGACCTGTACCGAAATATCGCCCCCCGAGGTTTTACCAAGCGCTTCGGCAAACCAGTCGGCTTGCGCACCCGCCACCGAAGCCACCTCATTGTTATGACCGTAGCGCAACTTGGTTGCTGCCCAGGCAGGTCGGGCGATATAGGGTGCAGCCAGCGCACCGGCTCCGGCAGCCAGTACCGCACGGCGACTGATTCCATCTTTCATCGACATATTGCCTCCACTTGGGATTGATGTTTTTTGAGGGATAAATCCAAACCTGCTTGAATAAATCCCTGCATTTTCAGTATCCGATTAGATTAGAATTTGCCGATTGAGGTTGTCAAAGACAATTTAATGATGGGTTTTGAGGTGCCAGCAATATGAGTTCCGATCACGCCAGCACGGAGCGGCCGAATCTCGCCGCGCTCGCCAGGCATGCGGGCATATCGCTGGCCACCGCTGACCGCGTCATCAACCGGCGTACAGGCGTCAAGGAACGCACCCGCAAGCGCGTGCTGGAGGTGGCCCGGGAAATCGGCTTTCTGAGCGCGGAAGACGCCGAACGCTATGCCGACGCCGATGGCCGACCGCTACGCATCGTCGTCTTGCTGCCGGCAGGAACCAATCCGTATTTGCGGCTGTTGGGTGAACGCGTAAAGGCGCGTGTCGCTCGCACAGGGGCCAATGACCCCTTTCTGCGTTGCTACTTCATCGAGAGCTTCAACGGGGCCGCTCTGGCAACCGCTTTGCGTAAAAACGCCGCGTGGGCAGACGGCATCATCTTCTTTGCCATCGAACACCCGGAAGTAAGAGACACCGCCACCGAAATTGCGGCGAGCGGCACCCGGCTGGTCACTATCGTCTCCGATCTCGGCCATGTGCCCTCCGTGAGCCATGTCGGACTCAACAACCGGTCGGTCGGCCGCACCGCGGGTTTACTGATCGGCCGTCTGGCCAGGCAGCCCAGCGGCTCGGTAGCCTTGGTCGCCGGCTCACGCCACTACCGTGCCCATTCCGAAAGAGAAGCCGGCTTCCTGAGCCTGCTGGATGAAATGTTTCCCAAGTTGCGGGTGATCGGCATGCGCGAAGGCCATGACGACTCCGCGCAGAACTATCGCCACACCCTCGAACTCTTCGAACAAGCCCCTGATCTGGTCGGCATCTACAACACCGGCGGCTCATCCAGCGGCATCACTCGAGCCATGCGCGAACAAGGCAGATCTTCACTGGTTGTGATCGGCCACGGTCTCACACCGGACACCCGCCGAGCCTTACTGGACGGAACAATGGATGCGGTTTTCGATCAGGATCCGGATACCTTGATCGATCAGGCGATCAGGTGTGTTGGCGAGAAACCGGAGCGGGTTTCGCCGTTGAAGCTGGATATCTATTTTCGGGAGAATCTGCCGTGATCGGATAAGCGGCAACCACACCGCCGCCCTGCCCCAGACGACACTTGCCGTCGCAGGCACCGATCAGTCATTGGAGAAAATCAATGCCGTCCGTTCACTCAGACGAACTCCCGCAAAACTCCCTGCTCATCAAATACCAGCAACAAGGTGCCTTCACCGATTGCTACTATCTGGACTTGCCACGCACAGTTACCCAAACCGACTACATCGAAGCTTTCTACACCACCCGTCTTTTCAAAGTCGAACGAGCCTTACTGTCTTCGCTTGCTGCTAAGCCGTCCAGCGACTTGCAGGCGGCGCAACTCGCCAAGGGTGAGACCATCGAATTTGCCGCCTGGCGCGTCGAAGATCGCACACCGAACCAGTTGCTTCTTCGGGAGTTCACGGGCCGGACACGATCATGGCTGATGACCGATGCCGCCGCCGAGGTCGGTTCAGGCACAACACGCCTGTACTTCGGCTCCGCGGTCGTTCCCGTTGAAACGTCTGGTTCGGGGCAAGGTTCTTTCGGTTTTCTGTTTCACGCATTGTCGGGCTTTCACAAGCTCTATTCCCGCGCGCTGTTGTCAGCGGCGGCATCTGCCCTCACCCGCTCAAAGCAAGGCTGACGCAAAGATACACGGGCAGCCCGCTCTCACGGTTCGGGCGAATCGGCATCCTGATTACCCGACTTACATCGCCTCGGTTTTCGGCGCCTGACGAAGCCCTTGCGGCCGGCGCTCGAAGGTGACAATGCTGTCGTAGCACGCGATGCAATCGGTCGAACGCGTAAAGCTTGAAGTGGGCAGCGCACCGAGCGTGTGCACGGCATTGATTTCATCAAGCTTGTCTTTGACAAACTCCATGAAGCTGCCTTCACGCTTCAGGCCGCCATCAAAGTCGGGCCAGTAGCAGGTGTGGGTATCTTCAACCATGTACACGCCGCGGGGCTTGATACGGTCATACATCAACTGGAAGGTGGCAATCAGGTGGCTCATCCGGTGGCTGCCATCATCAAGCACGATATCGACCTGCGGGTACTTTTCGAAGACGGCGTTGATGAGGTTCGGGTCATCCTGACTGCCGATGAAGATCTCAACACCCTCTTCTTCGTGCGCCTTGCACGCCGGATTCAGGTCAATGCCTACGATGCGGGCACCGGGGCCAAAGTATTCCTTCCACATCTGCAGCGAGCCACCACTGGCAACGCCGATCTCGATCATCACCGGTGACTTACCGCGGAAGCGTTCGAAGTGCCGCTCGTAGATATCAAAATAATGCAGCCACTTGTTCAGCCCTTTGTCTGCGTTATTAAGAAAGTACTGATGGAGAAAACCGTTGCTCATTGTTGAGGCCTATTCGCGTTGATTGGTGTCGGCTTCTTGACTTGCGCAGCGTCGCGATCCGAGTAGCCGTAGTATCGAGTCAGAGCAAACACACTAAAGCCTGAAATATCAGCGGCACAGCGGGGCATCTCTACAGAAGGCGTTTTGTAGGCAATATGCAACCAAATCGGCCATCCAACCGAAGAGCGGCAAATGAACGGTCGATGCTCATGTCGGGCATCAGGGGGTGGCGAAAATACGGCGTTGCGGGCGAAGCGAAAGCTCTGTTTGCACAGGCTCCGCCAGTGCATCTGATGCGGCCGCTTATCGGCTTGCTGTTGTTGATTCGAATCTGACTGGCCGCACGGTCAACGCTCTATCTACCGTCATGAGACGGCCCGGCAATGGCCGTGGCGGGGGTGCTCAGCGCGAGAGCTTGTTGCGATCGGCCCCGGCATTCAACCAAGCTTCAATATCGGCAAACACCCGCGCCCGATCATCTTCACTCTCATTGAATATTTCGTGATACAGACCGGGGTACAAATGCGTGGTCAGCCATTCGCGGGGCGCATGCGCGGCAAACTCGGCGCTGGCCTCGGGGCGCACGATCTCATCGCCTTCCGGAATCAGCAATAAGGTAGGCGTAGCCAGTTCGGGCGCCAGTCGCAAGGCCTCGGCGCCCAGATCAATGAGCCAGGTAATCAGTTTGGCGCTGACGGTACGCGTCACGAGTTCATCGGCCGCCCAGGCCTGCGCCATGGCCAGGTCGTGAGTAAGTTTAGGCCCCGACAGGCGCGCAGTAACCGCGAAGTTTTTGGCCAGCGCATACATCACACTCAATTGCACACGCTGAACGGTGCCGAGCGCCGGCTCGAACGCGGGCGCCGACAGGATGAGACCACTGGGTTGCAATCGGGCCGTCAGCACGAGGTTGGCGGCAAGGGCTCCGCCCATACTGTGACCGACCAGCAGCGGCGGCTCGCTGCAGGTGGCGGCAAAGCGTTGGTATTGCTCGATGGCGCATTCGGCAATGATGTTGTCGCTGGCAAGCACGCCCCGTTTGCCGGGCGACAAGCCATGACTGGGGTGGTCATGGGCGGCAACCTTGTAGCCGCGCTCATTGAACCACCGGGCCACATGCTGGTAACGCCCGGCGTGTTCCCCCAGGCCATGAAACAGGTAAACGCCCTGCCCGGCACTGGCCGCCACCTCGGTGGTGGCCGGCCAGTCGTGTTGATGCATCTGCGCGGGCAAGTCGTTTGTCGTCATGAAGCCGGTCGAATCACTGCTACGGTCTTGAATTGCTCCTGACCGCGCAATCGAGCGAGCAGTTCGGCTTGCTGCGCGTTCGCCTTCTCGATGTTGGCTTCCTTCACTGGCCCATACCCGCGAATGTTCATCGGCACTTTGGCCAACTCGACCGCGGTGTCGTGATTCTCAGGGGTAAGCAAATTCAGCATTTCATCAATAAGCTTCTCGAATTGAACGATCAGGGCTCGCTCCTGGCGCCGCTCTTCGGTACGCCCGAACGGGTCCAGCGGGGTGCCGCGCAGCCGTTTACCATGCCGCAGCACGCCCATCGCACTCATCATCCACGGTCCAAACTGACGCTTCCTGGGTCGACCGCTGTTCGGATCTGTTTTACTGATGATCGGCGGCGAGAGGTGGAAGTTCAGCTTGTAATCGCCTTCAAACTGCGCGGCAATTTTTTCGCGGAAAGCCGGATCGGTGTGCAAACGCGCCACTTCGTACTCGTCCTTGTAGGCCATCAGTTTGAACAAGGACTTGGCGATGGCCGTGCTCAATCGGTACTTGCCGGTCTCGGCACCAATCCGATCGCCCTCGGCCTGCCGGACGCGCTCCATCAGCGTGCGATAACGCCTGGCGTAGCGCTTGTTCTGGTAGCCGGTGAGGAACTCGGCCCGGCGCTCAATCAGTTCGAGCAGATCGCTTTCCGACTTGACCTGACCAAGCGGCCGCTTGAATTCAATCACCTTGGCCGGCGCCGCGAGTTTGTGCACACGATCGGGGTCATTGGCCAGGCGCCGCCCCCACAGGAAGGCTTGCTGATTGTTCTTGACCGCCATGCCGTTCAGTTCGAAAGCACGCTCGATGGCACTGCGATTGAGCGGAATCCAGCCCTTCTGCCAGGCGTAGCCGATCAGCATCGGGTTGGCATACAAGCTGTCGCCCAGAAAATGGGTCGCCAGGCCGGACAGATCGACGAAGTCGATATCCTGCGAGCCGGCCGCACCGGTAATACTGCGCTTCAGTTCCTCGGCCGGCAGTTGCCAGTCGGGATCACGCAGAAAGTCGGAGGTTGGCGAGATGTCGCTGTTGATGACGGCGCGCGTCACCTTGGGTCGCATCTTGGACAAGGCTTCATTGCCCGAACTGACCACCAGATCACCACCGAGCAGCAAATCGGCCTCGCCGGTGGCAATGCGGGTGGAATACAAGCTGTCGTGAGAATGGGCAATCTGCACGTGCGAAAACACCGCGCCGCCTTTTTGCGCCAGCCCGGCCATATCCAGCACCGAGACACCCTTGCCTTCCAGGTGAGCGGCCATGCCGAGAATCTGCCCCACCGTTACCACACCGGTACCGCCAACACCGGTAATCATGATGCCGTAGGTGCGGTTACCCGATTGTTCAATCGGCACTTGTTCCGGTTCCGGCAACTCGGGCCATGCTGCTTCTTCGGTGGCCGCACCTGCGCCACCGCTGCGTTTTTTGAGCCCGCCGCCTTCCACCGTCACAAAACTCGGACAAAAGCCCTTCAGGCAGGAATAGTCCTTGTTGCACGACGACTGATTGATGCGCCGTTTGCGGCCGAACTCGGTTTCTATCGGCTCAACCGAAACACACGAGCTTTGTACCGAACAATCGCCGCAGCCCTCACACACCAGTTCGTTGATGACTACACGCCGGGCCGGATCAGGAAAGCCCGGTTTGCCGTCGACGATGCGTTTCCGGCGGCGCCGCTTTTCCGACGCGCAGGTCTGGTCATAGATAAGAATGGTGCAACCGGCAATCTCGCGCATCTCGCGCTGGATGGCATCAAGTTCGTCACGATGATGAACACGCAGATCGGACGGCAAACCCAGCGCCGACAGATTGCTGTACTTCTCGGGCTCGTCGGTTACCACCAACACCAGCCTGGCCCCTTCGGCCTTGAGCGAGGCCACGATGGATGGCACGGTGAGGGTGCCGTCAATCGGCTGGCCGCCCGTCATTGCCACTGCGTCGTTATAAAGAATCTTGTAGGTGATGTTGACGCCGGCCGCAATGCTGGCGCGAATGGCGAGCAGGCCGGAGTGGAAATACGTACCGTCGCCCAGGTTGGCAAAGATATGCTTTTCGTCAGTAAACGGTGCCTGGCCAATCCAGGGCACGCCCTCGCCGCCCATTTGCGTGAAGGTCTCGGTGCGTCGCTCGGGCATCCAGGTGGCCATGTAATGGCAACCAATGCCGGCCACCGCGCGCGAGCCTTCCGGCACATGGGTCGAGGTGTTGTGCGGACAACCCGAGCAAAAGGTCGGTGTACGCACGGCGGTGGCGTGCGGCTGCTCGAGCGCACGCTCCTTGTTCTCGATGATGTTCAGACGCGCCTCAATGGCGCGACGCGTGTCGGCATCGAGTTCGAAGCGCGAACCGAACTTGCCCGGATCGAGCAGGCGCGCGGCAATCGCCTTGGCAATCAGCGCCGGCGACAATTCGGCGTGCGCGGGCAGCAACCACTTGCCCATCGGCATCGCCCACTCGCCACCACGGCCATCTTTCTCGTCGAACTTGCCGTAAATATTGGGGCGCTCGGCGTCGGGCCAGTTGTAGAGCTCTTCCTTGAGCGCGTACTCCATGATCTGGCGCTTTTCTTCCACCACCAGCACTTCGCCCAGCCCGCGCGCAAAGTCGCTGACGGTCTGCGCCTCCAGCGGCCAGACCACATCGCACTTGAACACGCGCACCCCGATGCGCTCGCATGCCGCTTCGTCCAGGCCCAGATCTTCCAGCGCCTGGCGGGTATCGAGATAAGCCTTGCCGCCGGTCACAATGCCAAACCAGGCGTTGCTTGAATCGATGACGGTACGGTTCAGTTTGTTGGCGCGCACATAAGCCAGCGCCGCATAAAACTTGTAGTCCAGCAGCCGCGCTTCCTGTTCGAGCGGGCTGTCGGGCCAGCGGATGTTGAGCCCGTCGGGCGGCAACACGAAGTCGCTCGGCAACACGATGTTGACCCGGTCAGCACTG
Organism: uncultured Burkholderiaceae bacterium; assembly: GCA_963976885.1. GTDB lineage: Bacteria > Pseudomonadota > Gammaproteobacteria > Burkholderiales > Burkholderiaceae_E > JAUIAI01. Next base: position 3,061 of record CAXBNM010000138.1, on the reverse strand, counting down.
ACGTCAACCGAGGCCGAGGCTTCCACCACTTCGGTAACGGTTTTCATCGCCACCCACAGGCCGGAGTAGCGCGACATGGCCCAGGCGTGAACACCCAGATCGAGATAATCCTGCACCGATGACGGATAGAACACCGGCAGGCCGCAGGCCTTGAAGATGTGGTCCGACTGGTGCGGCAAGGTGGAACTCTTGGCGCCGTGATCATCACCGGCCAGAATCAGCGCACCGCCGTGGCGTGAACTGCCGGCCGCATTGGCATGCTTGAACACGTCGCCACTGCGATCAACTCCCGGCCCCTTGCCATACCAGAGCGCAAACACGCCATCGACCTTGGCCTTGGGCGAGAGGTTGACCTGCTGGCTGCCCCACACCGAGGTGGCGGCCAGATCTTCGTTGAGTCCGGGCTGAAAAACAATCTGGTGCTTGGCCAGATGCTCTTTGGCTTTCCAGAGCGCCTGATCGAGCCCGCCCAGTGGCGAGCCGCGATAGCCCGAGATAAAGCCGGCCGTATTGAGGCCGGCGGCGCGATCGCGCTCGCGTTGCAACATTGGCAAACGCACAAGCGCCTGGGTGCCTGACATAAAGGCACGACCCGACTCGAGCGTGTATTTGTCTTCCAAAGCAACTTCGGCCAGGGCGCGACGCAGCGCCTCTGAAACCGCCGGACTCAGCGGTGCATTCATGTCTTACTCTCCAATCAAAGATTGTGTCTTCGACAAACCCGGACGGGCCGGGGGAACGGGCGCTTACGGATTGTGGCCGACACACCCGAATGGCAGCATACCAATAAAGACTTGTACTGTCGGCAACAATGACACTGCCGTCAGCGCAGTGAATTCTCTGCGACCTGTAGTGGCTCAGCAAGCACTCAGTAAGCGAAATCCGCACCACTCGGTGCAAAAACGGTACATTGCCGGGCGCTTTACTGTCAGGAGATCTTCGCTTGTCCTTTTCAGACAAACTTCATGCCCGCTGGCACGCCAGCAATTCGATGCTCTGCGTCGGCCTCGACCCCGACCCGGCCCGCCTGCCCGCCGAGCTGGCCGGCCAGGCCGACGGTATTGAGCAGTTCTGCCGTCAGATCATTGATGCCACCGCCGAATACGCCTGCGCCTTCAAGCCGCAGATTGCCTATTTCGCCAGCGCCGCCGCCGAAAATCAGCTGCAGGCCGTGATGGACTATCTGCGAACCAACTACCCGGACATTCCGGTGGTTCTGGACGCCAAACGTGGCGATATAGGCTCGACGGCCACCCATTACGCCCGCGAGGCCTTCGACCGCTATGGCGCCGATGCGGTGACCATCAACCCCTATATGGGCACCGACTCGATCGAACCGTATCTGGCCTGGGCCGATCGCGGCGTCTTCGTGCTTTGCCGGACCTCGAATCCGGGTGGGGATGACTTCCAGTCCCTGTCAGTGGGCGGCACCGACGAGCCAGCCAGACTGTACGAAGCAGTGGCACGAATGGCGCAGGACCGCTGGAATCACGACCGTCAGGTCGGCCTGGTGGTTGGTGCCACCTACCCCACCGAACTGGCCAGAATTCGCCAACTCGCACCAGCCATGCCCTTGCTGGTGCCCGGTATCGGTGCACAAGGGGGTGACGTACAGGCCACGGTGCGGGCCGGTCAGGATGCCGACGGCTTTGGCATGCTGATCAATTCATCGCGCGCCATCATTTACGCGGGCCAGGATGCCAGGTTTGCAGCAGCCGCTGCCGAGGCAGCACGGGCCACTCGCGACGCAATCAACGCGGCCCGCAGCTAGGCCGGCAGCTTGCCTGCCGCGATGGCTGAGATGGCTTGATCGGCTGGTGCAGCCTCGTTTGCCGGGGCGGCACGGCAAGCCAGGGCCGCCTTGCTGGCCTTGGTAACTGACTAACTGGCTAACCAGGCAACTGGGGAACTGAGCGACTCGGGCGACTCGGGCGACTCGGGCGACTTGGCCAAGCGACCACCATATGCATCCCGGCCCACGCGCCTCGTGGTAACGTTCAGGAAAAGTAGCTGCGCCTGAACGGCAACTCTGCGCGGTGGCCCCGTGCCGATGGTCTGACCACCGGGGTAACTGGCAAAACCACCGTTGGCGCTACACATTGGAGACAGCGCGCCCTCACCCGGCGCCACGATCAGCATGAGAATTCTGCTCGCCGAAGATGATGCGGTTTTAGCCGACGGTTTATCGCGCTCGCTACGAGCGGGCGGCTATGCGGTTGACTCCGTCAACTCAGGCCGCGACGCCGACCTGGCTCTGACCACCCAAAGCTACGATCTGCTGATCCTCGATCTGGGCCTGCCCCACATGAGCGGTCAGGATGTCTTGCGTCGCCTGCGCGCACGCAACAATGCCGTGCCGGTCATGATTCTGACCGCCGCCGACTCGGTCGATCAGCGCGTGCAAGGGCTCGACCTGGGCGCCGATGATTATCTGGCCAAACCCTTCGCGCTGTCCGAACTCGAAGCACGGGCACGTGCGCTGGTCAGGCGCAGCATGGGCAATGGCAGCTCGCAGATTCGTTGCGGCCGCCTCGTCTACGATCAGGTCGGCCGCTCGGCCTTGCTTGGCGACCAGCCCATCGAGCTGTCCGCGCGCGAACTGGGCTTGCTCGAAATCCTCCTGCAACGCATGGGTCGCCTGGTCAGCAAGGACCAGATCGTGGACCACTTGTGCGAATGGGGCGAAGAAATCTCCGCCAATGCGGTCGAGGTCTACATGCACCGGCTGCGCAAGAAACTCGATGGCGGCGAAGTGCGCATCGCGACGGTGCGCGGGCTTGGGTATTGCCTGGAGCGGCCCAGCGAAACCGCCTGATCGAGGGCCGGCCCCATGAGCAGCCCACAGCCAGCCCATCCGGGCTTTACCACGCAGTCGCTGGCCGCGATGCTGGGCGACCTGATCGCCACGCACGAAACCCAGCCCAACCCTTTGCACGGCTCGCCGCACGAATCGCCGGTGGCCACCGTGCAGCAAAAGCCGCGCGACACGCTCGGCCCGGTGCAGCGTTCCATCTTTGGCGAGATCATGGATTTCATGCTCGCGCCGCTGCTGCTGCTGTGG
>CAXBNM010000137.1:0-11565 GCA_963976885.1 uncultured Burkholderiaceae bacterium | reverse complement strand
CTACAGTGTCAGTGTCAGGTCGGACACCAGCATGCCCGGGCAACTCACCGAACTGAGTTCACGCTCGCCCCAGGTGTTGGCACTGGGTAGAAAGTCGACGTCACTGCCCAGGCCTTCGAGCTTGTTGCCAAACAGATTGAGCAGGCTTTCATCAAAGCGCATTACGCCGATGGGAGCCTGAATGCGGCCGTTCTCCACCCAGAAGCAGGCGAAGCGTGTCATGCCGGTTACGCGGGCCGCCTGGCGGTCGGAATAATTCAGATACCAGAGGTTGCCGATCCATAACCCGGTGTCGAGGGCGGCCAGGCTCTGCGCCTCAGAGATGGTGCCGCCAGCCATGGCCAGCGCCTGCGGAGATTCACTGTCGATGGCATTGGGGTGTTCATCGAATTCGGCGGCGGTACGAGCGGAGCTGAGCCGGTTGGTCAGCAAACCGTCGGTAACGAGCGCCACACGATCGGGCAGGGTGCGACCGTCGGTGGTGAATGCCGGCGCAATGCCGCTTTCTATGGCCTCGTTGATTTGCACCTGCTGGTTCAACCGATTGCCCAGAATGGTCAGCGAACTGAGGGAGCTGGTGCCGCTTGCCTGTTCCTTGCGACTGAAGCCGCTCCAGGCCATCACCTGCAACAGTTCGGCGACGGCGGTAGGGGCGAGCCAGGCTCGGTAGCGGCCGGGCGCGAGTGTTTTGCGCGGCTGCTCAAGCATGGCCAGGCGGGCGCGGGCGGCGTCCATGCGGGTCTGCAGGTCGGCCGGGCTGTAAGCGCTGCCAGCCAGTGTTGATTTGACGGCTTGATCGCGGCTTTCCGGGTGCCGGGAAAACAGGCTCCACTCGAGATGAAAGCTGGCCACTTCGTGCCAGTTGCGCTGACCGCGACTGTCCGCGAAAGCGCGCTGGACCGGTCCGGCGGCGTAGAAGCCGACCAGATCTTCCGGGCCGGCGGCGCCGATCAGATCGGCGATGATTGCATCGGCGTCGGGCAGGCCGGCCGCGTTTTCGATGCGCTCGCTGTTGCTGATCGTATCACTGAGCAGCAGATGCGGATCTTCAGGGACCAGTGCGAGCATGTCTCGCAAGGCCGCAAGCTCGGTTTGCAGCATGGCCAGGCATTGCGCCGCGTCGTCGGGCATGCTGAGACGGCTGGACAGGCAGCGCTGACCTCGCACAACGGTCAGATCGATGCCTTGCTGGCGAACGGTCGTGGCCTGACGAACGCGGGCCTGATTCAGGCGGATGAACTCGGAAGTTTCACCGGCCAGATACAACGTGATTCTTTCGTCGTCGGCGCCGGGCTGGCAGATGGCATTGGCAAGGCTTTCAAAAACGTCGCGTTGCATCACGCCCCTCCGCCAAACACGTCGATGCCAGAGAACAGGCAGGCCGGCGCGGCGTGACCAACCCGGATGACTTGCATCGGTTCCCCCTTGCCACAGAACGGTGTACCCATCACTTCAAAACTGGCCGTGTCGCCGACCATTTTCAGGTTGCGCCAGAAACTGGCGGAGATGCCGCGATAGTTCGGGTTGCGCACGACCTCGGCGAGTTCGCCGTCGCGGATCATTCGGCCGTATTCGCAACCGAACTGAAACTTGTTGCGCGCGTCGTCGATGCTCCAGGAGGCATTGGTCTGCATCATCACCCCGTGTTCGGTGGCGGCAATCATGCTGGCCACGCTGCTGTCGCCCGGTTCGATGTTCAGATTGCTCATCCGGTCGATCGGGGCCCGGTTCCAGCTGCTGGCGCGGGTGGTTGCCACCGGCTGCACGGCTTCGGCAAAGCCTTGCGCGCGTGCCGCCGAGGCGCTGCCGCCAAGAGGGCGGCGCAGGATGCCGCGCTCGATCAGCAAGGCGCGCTCGGCCGGCAAGCCTTCGTCGTCAAAGGCGAAGCTCGCGTACTGGCCGGATACGTCGGGGGCGTAGCTGACGTTGAGCAGGTCGCTGCCGTAGCGATACGAGCCGAACATGTCGGGCGTTACAAAGCTGGTGCCGGCAAAATTGCGTTCATCGCCCAGAATGCGGTCCAGTTCCAGAGGGTGGCCGATGCTTTCATGAATCTGCAACATCATCTGATCGGGCATCAGCAAGACATCGGTGGTGCTGCTCGGGCAGTTCGGCGCTTCGGCCAGCGTGATGGCGTCGGCGCTGATTTCGGGGCCGCGCTCGCCAAACCGGCATTGCGCCAGAACTTCCCAGCCACCCTGACGGCAATACCCGTTGTATTGGCCGGCCATCGTGCGCGTCTGGGTGATTTCACCCACGCGCGCGACGGCCCGCAGATTGGGCACGACGAAATCAAAGTGTTGCACCATTGGTCCGCTGTCGCCGGTGACGAACATGTGGTCGGCCTGGGTCAGGCTCAGGCTTGCCTGCCAGTCGACGATTCGGTCATCGATGTGCAGGGCCGCGCCGGCGGCGCGTACCGTTTCGATGCGGTCGGCCAGATTTTGCGGGATTGGCTGCTCACAGGGGCTTTGATAACTCCCCGTCATATTGGACACGGGTGTCGCAATCGGATGATGGGCGAAATGATCCTGCAAGGACACCGCCAGCGATCGGGCGCGCTCGAAAGCTGCGTCGAGGCCGGCGGCCGAGGTGTCGGGGCTGGCCGCATACGCCTGCGCCTTGCCAATGGTGACAGCAACCATCAGCCCGGCATCGACGGCGCGACTGGGGGCGGCAATGACATTCTGGCGGGCTTCAAGGTGCTCGGTGGTCTCATGGACCAGGCGCAACGACCAGTGATCGCAGCGCGGTGCGTGGTGCCGGGCATGTTTGATCAGTGCCTGCTGCGCGGCAGTCAGTTCGGGTGGGTTGGAGCTGAAGCGGGGGGGAGCGCGCACGGCGGCTGACAATCAAAGTAAGAACAGGTTTGACGTTACCATGTGGGCATTGCCTGTGCGAATTTCAGGGCTGTCGTCACCACAGTTGGCAACGCTGGCCGATGCACCAATAAGGCACTCCTCGTACGCTTGCCGCGTTTGCCGATGTCAGGCTTCGCGCGGCTCTTGATGGCCATGGCTTGTTATGTCTGCTTCTGATTCTTCCTCTGCACCGTCGCTGCCGGTTCGGCACAAACTGCTGGCCGGGCTCGCCGGACTTCTGGCTGGACCGTTGGGTCTGCACCGCTGGTATTTACGCCAGCCGCTGTGGTGGTTGCTGCCGATGCTGTGTTTGCCGTTAATTGGGCATGCGCTACGCCAACCCGAGTACTACCGCGAGTGGTCGTTCTATGCGTTTGGTCTGCTGACGGTCATTGCGTGGCTGCAGACCATCATTATCTGTCTGATGCCGCTGGATGAATTCAATCAGCGCTTCAATGCCGAAGCGGTAAGTCAGAGCAAGGGTGGGGCGCTGCCGGTGCTGATCGCCATCGTGGCGTTGCTGCTGGGCACGACCTTGCTGATGGCGGTGCTGGCGTTGGCGATGGAAGCCTTGTTTATGAGTTCCGGCAGCTGAATTCCGGCAGCTAAGTTCTGGCTGCTCAGTGGCGGCGCAGGGCAGGTGGACTGAGCCGGCCCGCCCATCAAGCACCGTTTTGATTCAGGCTGCGGATACCGCCAGGCCTTCAATCGCTTTGCTGAAATTCAGTTCGACCATCACCCCGGTAGGGTCGGTCAGAAACAATTGCACCACCTTGCTACCCGGGCGGTCCGATACCTTGAATTCGAACCCGCCTTGCTCCAGTCGGTCGCGATGCGCGTTCAGGCCTTGCATTGAGAAGCAGACATGATTGAACCGGCCGGTTGCCTGTTGCAATGAGGCTTTGTCGTCCTTGGTATAGCTGGCCAGATGGACGAGCGCATGCGGCACGCCTTTGGCGTAGAGCCAGCGGCCCGGAAACGGGAAATCCGGCCGCTCACCCTCGTACAGACCTACCGCCTCGGTATAGAACCGGGACACCGCATCGAGGTGTTCGGGCGGTACATCCAGATTGAAATGATCGATGGCGCGAACGCCTGCTGTCTCGCTCATGGTGTTTTTCTCCTCAATAGCCGACCGTAGCGGCCGATCCGGGCTACGAGTATGCCTTAACGGTGGGCTAAACTGCCAAACCTGACCAGCCCTTTTGACCCGCCTCCTGTTGAGGCGCCGCGCCACCTGGCGCGTTCATGGAGTTCTCATGACCAAGACCGTAGTATCCACCTCCAATGCGCCGGCCGCTATCGGCCCCTATTCGCAAGCCATCAAGGCCGGCAACACCGCCTATCTGTCCGGTCAGATCCCTCTTGATCCGGCCACCGGTGAACTGGTGCCGGGCGGTATTACCGAGCAAGCCACACAGGCGTTCAAGAATCTGGCGGCGGTGGCTGCTGAAGCCGGTGGCTCATTGGCCGATTGCGTCAAACTGACCTTGTATCTCACCGACTTGTCCCAGTTCGGTGAAGTCAATGAGGTGATGAAGGCGTTCATTTCCGAACCCTATCCGGCCCGGGCCACGATTGGCATAGCCAGCCTGCCCAAGGGCGCGCTGTTCGAGGTCGATGCGGTGATGGTGTTGTCATAGCCACTGCCAGACCCGCCAGCAAGGCCAGGGCCGAGGCTGACCCCAAGGTCAAGGCCAAGGCCAAACCCAAGGCCAAGGCCAAGGCAGATCCGACCCGGTTTCCGAAGCTGGGCTTGCGTCGCGACATCGACCTGGCCTTGCACCTGCCGATGCGCTATGAAGATCTGACCCGGCTTACGCCGATGGCCGATCTGCGTGCCCATGTCGGCACGACGGTGCAGGTCGAAGGGGTGGTGTTGCGCAATGAGGTGACGCGGCGCGCGCGCCGGTCGCTGATCGTTGTCATCGGTGACGAGGCCTCGGCACCCGACGTCACGTTGCAGCTGCGCTTCTTTCACTTCTATCCCTCGCAAATCAGCCAGCTCGCGGTTGGTACGCGTGTGCGCGTGGTCGGTGAATTGCGCGGGGGTTTGTTTGGCTTCGAGATCGTGCACCCGCGCTACCGGATGGCCAATCGCGAACTGCCGTTGCCGAGCAAACTGACGCCGGTGTATCCGTCGGCCAGTGGTATCAGTCAGCAGCAACTGGTGGCCGCCATCAGTCCGGTGGTGGCGCAACTCAAGCTGCCCGATCTGCTCAGCAACGAAGAAAGACAGCACTTTGAGCTGCCGGCACTGACTGACGCCTTGCAGTGGCTGCATGCGCCCCCGGAGGGCGCGCCGCTGGATGAACTGCAATCGCGCCAGCATCCGGCCTGGCGGCGCGTCATTGTTGACGAATTGATGGCGCAGCAGATTGCACTCGCGCAGGCGCGGGCCAAACGCGCCCAGCAGCGCGCCACGGCGCTGCGCAGCACGGCTCTGGCGCAACGGCTGCGCGATGCGTTGCCGTTCGCGCTCACGGGTGCTCAGGCCCGCGTCATCGACGAGATTGCCACCGATCTGGCGCATACGCTGCCCATGAATCGTCTGCTGCAAGGCGACGTGGGCAGTGGCAAGACCATCGTCGCGGCCGCGGCCGCCTGCGTGGCGATCGGCAGCGGTGCGCAGGTGGCGTTGATGGCGCCGACCGAACTGCTGGCCCAGCAGCATGAAATCAAGCTGCGACCCTGGCTGGAGCCGCTTGGCGTTCGTCTGTGTTTGTTGTCGGGCTCGATGAAAGAGGCGCGTAAGCGCGACATCCGCGAGCAAGCGGTCAGCGGCGAGATTGATTTGTTGATCGGCACTCATGCCCTGATCGAGCAAGGTTGCGAGTTCGCCAATCTGGGGCTGTCGATTGTCGATGAACAACACCGCTTCGGCGTGGCGCAACGCTTGCGTCTGCGCAGCAAGAACAGTGAGCTGCTCGCCCATCAGCTGATGATGAGCGCCACACCGATTCCCCGCACGCTGGCGATGAGCTATTACGCCGACCTCGACGTCAGCGTCATCGATGAATTGCCGCCGGGCCGCCAACCGGTTCGCACCCGACTGATCGAGCACGGTCGCCGCGACGAGGTGGTGGCGCGCGTGGCCGAAGCCGCGCGCAGCGGCCGCCAGGTTTACTGGGTCTGCCCGCTGATCGAAGAAAGTGAAGCACTTGATCTGCAGACTGCCATCGATGCGCATCAGCATCTGGTGGCGGCGCTCGGTGCCGACAGCGTCGGCCTTGTCCACGGCCGGCTGCCGAGCCAGGAAAAGCAGACCACGATGGCGCGATTCGCAGCCGGTGAACTGAAGGTGCTGGTGGCGACTACCGTCATCGAGGTTGGCGTCGATGTGCCACAGGCCTCGTTGATGGTGATCGAAAACGCCGAGCGCTTCGGCATGGCGCAATTGCATCAGTTGCGCGGCCGGGTCGGTCGGGGCAGTGAAAGCAGCGCCTGCGTGCTGATGTACGCCAACCCGTTGTCCGAGAACGCACGGGCGCGCCTGAAGGCCTTGTACGAAACCAATGACGGCTTTGAAATTGCCCAGCGCGACCTGCAGATTCGCGGCCCTGGTGAATTTCTCGGCGCGCGTCAGAGCGGCGTGCCGCTGCTGCGCTATGCCGATCTGGAGCGCGATGCCGAATTGCTGGCTTTTGCGCGCGAGAAAGCGCGCGGGTTGGCCGAGCGGGGCGGCAAGCCCGTAACCGAGCTGATGATGAGGTGGTTCGGCGAAAAAGAGGATTTCCTGCGCGCTTGATAAAATTGCCGCTTGCAAGCATTAACGAATCCACAAAGATTCCTTTGGAGACAAGCAAGCATGGCCGTCACGTTTCGCAAGTTGCATCCGCTTTTCGCCGCTGAGGCGGTGGGGCTGGAACTGACTTTTCCTCTGCCACCGGACACGGTGGCCACTATCCAGCAAGGCATGGATGAATTCGCGGTCTTGCTCATCAGAGGTCAGCCGCTTACCGAAGAGCAGGAAATGGCGGTTGGCGAGGCCCTGGGGCCCATCGAAGCGAAGCCAGCCTCGGTCGGGATGGGCAGTAAACGTCTGGCTGATGCGCGCATGAACGACATCTCCAATCTGGACAGCGACGGGTCGTTGCTGGCTGCCGATTCGCCGCGGCGTCTGTTCAACCTTGGCAACCGGCTCTGGCATACCGACAGCTCGTTCAAATCGTTGCCGGCCAAATACTCGATGCTTTACGGCCACAAGGTGCCGGCACAAGGCGGCGATACCGAGTTTGCCGACATGCGCGCCGCCTGGGACCGACTCGATCCGGCCTTGCAGGAAGAGGTTTTTGATCTGGTGGCCGACCATAGCCTGTTGTACTCGCGGGCGCTGCTGGGCTTCGATCAGTTCAGCGCCGAAGAGCGCGAGCGTTATGAGCCGGTGCCGCAACGCCTGGTGCGGCGCATTCCGGGCTCGGGGCGGCTGGCGTTGTATCTGGCCTCGCATATCGGTGCCATAGCCTCGATGCGCCGACCTGAGGCCATGGTGCTGGTGCGCGATCTGATCGAGCATGCCACCCAGCCCGATCTGGTCTATCGCCATCAGTGGCAACCGCATGATCTGGTGATCTGGGACAACCGGTGCACGATGCATCGCGCCACCCGCTTCAATGATGGTGGTGAGGTGCGCGATATGCGGCGGGTGACGGTGTCCGACTACGCTTCCAGTCTGGAGCAACCCCGGTAAGCGCCTTCACGCTTGCCGGGCGCGATGGCGACGGCCGGCAAGCGCCAGATAAATCGCCACCGAAAATCCGCTGGCCTGCAGAATCATCGCCATGATGACGATCTGATAACGCACGGCGATCAGCGGATCAACGCCCGACAGAATCTGGCCGGTCATCATGCCCGGCAGTGATACAAGGCCGACCGCCAGCAATGCATTGATTTGTGGAATCAGCGCTGCCGTCCAGGCCGAAGAGCGGGCCGCTTTCATCTCAGCGCCCTGCGCCAGTTCGCTTTGCAGGCGCTCGGCCGCCAGCGTGATGCCGGTCATCGCATTTGAAAAGATCATGCCGGCAACAGGCACGATCAGCCGCGGTTGATACCACGGGTCGTGCAATCCCAGCACGACAAACATCGTCCAGCCCAGTACCGCCAGTCCGGCAATGCCGAGCGCCACAAGAGCATCACGAAATGCTCTGGCCCGATCCACTTTGATCAGGCGTACGCCGATAACCGCTGAAATCAGCATCATCGTCAGCACGACGGCCGAACCGACCAGCGCGTTGCCCGAATTGAAGATGAACACCAGCGCGTAGCCGATGGCCAGCAACTGAAGCACCATGCGTGCGATTGCCCGCAGCAGTTCCCATTGGCTGTCGGCCAGACCTCGGGCCAGCCAGGCCACGCCCAGACATGGCAAGACACTGAGGATCAGGGCGTAAATGGTAATCGTAGGCAAGTCGTTCTCCAGAGCGGCGGCCAGCAAGCGAGCGGCAACTGCCGCATCAGAGGGTGTCGGTCAGGGGGTTCTCGCCGTTATGCCTAGTGTGGCCTATCCGGTTGCCGCAAGGGCACTGTCAACGCTGCCGACTTTGCGGTTTGTTGCAGTGCTGTCGGGTGCGGCGGATATACTGGAATCAGACTTGGCGCACCGATCTGCAAGCGTGCGCAACCCAAATGACTTCTTAGAGGCTGACATTATGAATCTGGTCAAAACACTGGCTAAGGTAGCTATCGGCGCGATGGTTGCCCGTGGCGTCGGCAAAATGATGGGCGGCGGCGCAGCGGGCGGCACCAGTGGCTCGGGTGGCGGCCTTGGCGACATGCTCAGCGGTTCAGGCCTGGGTGGTTTACTGGGCGGCGGTGCTGCACAAGGCGGTGGCCAGGGCGGCGGGTTGGCCGACATGCTCAGCAATTCCGGGCTGGGTGGTTTGCTCGGTGGTGGTGCCGGGCAGGGGTCGGCTCAGGGCGGCGGTGCCATGGGCGGCCTGGGCGGTTTGCTTGGCAGTCTCACCGGTGGCGGTGGTGCGGCGGCAGGCGGTGGTCTGGCCGGTATGCTCGGTAGTGTGTTGTCCGGCGGACAGGGCGGACAAAGCGGCGGGCTGGGTGGTTTGCTCGATAGCCTGCAAGGGGCGCCACAAGAAGGACTGGGCGGCATGTTGAACCAAGCCCTTGGCGGCCAGAGCGCGCCGGCTCCGAACAGCCAGCAGAACAGTCAGGCTGAACTGATGTTGCGGGCGATGATCAATGCCGCCAAATCCGACGGCCAGATCGACGCGCAGGAAAAACAGAAAATCATTGAGCACCTGGATGATGTCACCCAGGAAGAGGCCGATTTCGTCAACGCCGAAATCGCCGCGCCGCTCGATGTAGAAGGCTTTATCGGCAGCGTGCCGCAAGGCATGGAGCAGCAGGTTTATCTGATGTCATTGCTGGGCATCAAGCTTGATTCCCAGGCCGAGGCGCAATACCTGGACCGGATCGCCAAAGGCATGAATATCAAGCCGGCCGATGTCAACGCCTTGCACGCCAAACTGGGTGTGCCCAACCTGTACGCCTGAGACACCTTGGTTTGCCAGTTGCCGGCCGCTTGCATGCGGCCGGTTTCTATTGGGGCGGCTTACTTGGGGCCGCCTGTTCAGGGGCTGGATTCCTTTGGGCTCACGCTTGATGGGCTGGCTTTTGTTCAGCCGGCTTTTCGGTGACCCAAAGCGTGATCGTGCCAGTCACGACGGCCGCATCGGCCGTGTCGAAGGCACTGACCGGCACCTTAACCTCGCCAGGCTGCCAGGCTTGCGCCGGCAGACTGGCAACGCAGCGAATATCGGTGGCTCCCTTGCTGACGTAATCGAGCGTCATTCCCTTGGGCAGCCAGCGCAAGGTCGGCGGAATTGATGCCTCGGCCATGATGCCCATCGCCATTTCCAGGCCATTGGCAATGGCGATCACGTGGACGGTGCCGATGTGGTTGGTCACCGCGCGTCGTTTGCGGATCAGCACTTCGCAGTTGCCGGCGCTCAGTGTCAGCACTTGCGGCGCGACTGACTGGAAGTACGGTGCCTGGCGCGCGGCAAACCTCGAAAACAGCCGCCTGCCCAGAGGCAGGCGGCCGAAACGCTCATAGAGCCTGAGCACATAGTTCCCGGCCACGGGCGTGCTCACTTGAAGGTCGGTTCTTCCCACCACGGAAAGAAGGCCGGCATATCGCTGGAAACCTTGTCCGGGTAGTTCGGTTCGCGCTTTTCCAGAAACGAGGAAATGCCTTCACGAGCATCGGCCGACTGACCGCGGGCCTGAATGGAGCGGCTGTCAACTTCGTGCGCGCGCATCGGATGTTCAACACTGCCCAGACGCCAGAACATCTGACGGGTCATGGCAATTGATACCGGTGCGGTGTTGTCGGCAATTTCGCGGGCGATGGCACGGGCCGCCGGCAGCAGATCTTCGGGTTCGTGCACGGAGCGCACCAGGCCTTTGTCGAGGGCTTCGTTCGCGTCAAAGATGCGCCCGGTATAACACCACTCCAATGCCGTTTGCATGCTGACCGCACGCGTCAGAAACCACGACGAAGCCGCTTCGGGGGTAATGCCGCGTTTGGAAAACACGAACCCGAAGCGAGCCTTGTTCGAGGCCAGCCGGATGTCCATCGGCAGTTGCATCGTCACGCCGATGCCAACCGCCGCACCGTTGATGGCGCCAATTACCGGCTTGAGGCTGTTGAAGATGCGCAGCACGGTCAGTCCGCCGCCGTCGCGATAGGTTTCGCCAACGCGGGTTGCTTCACGGACCGGATCGGCACGCTGTTTGAAATCGAAAGTCTTGCCGCCGGACGACAGATCGGCGCCGGCGCAGAAGGCCTTGCCGGCACCGGTGATGATGACGGCTTTTACCGCATCGTCGGCGTCGGTGATGTCGAAGGCCGCGCAGATATCAAGCCGCATCTGCGCGGTGAACGCGTTCATTTTCTCGGGCCGATTCAGCGTAATGGTGGCGATGCCGTCGGTGATGTCGAGTTCAATGGTTTCAAAGGTATTGCCGGACATTATGTCTCCGTGGGTATTGAGGGAATTCAGCTGACGCGTGTGAACACGACGATCTTGTGGCCATCAAGATCGCGAAAGTAGCCGCCGAAAAAGTCGCCGGTGCCGCGCGGGCCCGGTGCGCCTTCGTCTGCGGCGCCCATCTCGAGAGCCTTGCGATAGAGTTGTTCGACTTTCTCGGTGCTTTCGACCGCCAGTGCGATCATGGTGCCGTTGCCGCTGGTGGCGGGCTCGCCGTCATAAGGCTTGATGACACCGAACATTGGCGCGCCTTTCTTGCCCCACAGGTGCAGTCGATCATTGGGTTGCAAGCGTTTGACGTCTTCGGTTTCAAACAGTTTGTCGTAGAAAGTGACCGCGCGGTCCAGGTCGTTCGTGCCGAGAGTGGTATAGCCGATCATGCTCGTTCCTTGGTGGGTAAAAGTGATGTTGCGGTGGCAGGGATCAGGGGGTCAGGCGCGCGCGCACGCTGCCAAAGCGGCCAAGATCGGCCCGTACTTCGTCGCCGGCACGCACCGGTGAGGGCGCGCCGGTGACGCCGGTCGTGACGAACTGACCACGCTGCAGCGACACGCCATGCTCGCTCAAGGTGTTGGCCAGCCAGGTCAGTGCCGGCAGCGGCCCGCCCAGCGCATCGCTGCCGGCGCCTTGCGTCACGATCTCGTCATTGACCCATAGTGTCGTTGGCTGTTCGCTCAGTTGCGCCGGATCAAAAC
>CAXBNM010000136.1:0-11595 GCA_963976885.1 uncultured Burkholderiaceae bacterium | reverse complement strand
TGCTCGACCCGTCTTCGGACTTTCTTGGCATGTTGAAGCTGTGGCGGTTTGCCCAGCAGGCCGAGAGCGAGCGCCGCCAGTCGGGGCAGTCGCGGCGTTCGATCACGCGCGTGTTTGAAAAGCATTTCCTGTCGGCGCGGCGGATGCGCGAGTGGGCCGATGTGCGCACTCAGTTGCTGCAAACCGTGCGCGAACTGAAATGGGCGGTCAATACCGAGCCGGCCAAGCCCGAGCAGGTCCACCAGACTTTGCTGACCGGCTTGCTGGGCAATCTGGGCTTCATGGCGCCGGATCAGAAGCGCTATCAGGGCACGCACCAGACCTTGTTCAACCTGCACCCCGGCTCGGTGCTGGCGCGCAAATCGCCACGCTGGGTGATGTGCGCCGAGATGGTCGATACCGCACGACTGTACGGACGCAATGCGGCCGCCGTACAACCCGAATGGATCGAACGGCGCGCCGCGCATTTGCTGAGCCGGTCGGTGTCCGAGCCGTTGTGGTCGCGCAAAAGCGGGCAGGCCATCGTTTATGAGCGGGCTTCGTTATATGGCCTGCAAATTTACGCGCAGCGCCGGGTGCCGCTGGTCCGCACCGATCCGGCGCTGGCGCGGCAGATGTTCATTCGCCACGCGCTGGTTGAGGACGACTGGCTGGAGCCGGCCCGCGCCAGGCATCTTGCCTTCTTTGCTCACAATCGCAAGCTCATCGCCTCGATCCGGCAACTCGAGGAGCGCATCCGCCGGCCTGATCTGCTGGTTGATGCCGATTTTCTGCAGCAGTGGTTCGAGGCGCGCATCCCCGATCATGTCACCGACGGACGCCGGCTCGAGGCCTGGTATCGACAAGAGGCGCCGGCCAATCGCGGTTTGCTGTGTCTGAGCCGTGAGGAGTTGTTGCGCAAAGATGCCGATGGCGTCGATTCGGAAGATTTCCCGCGCACGATGCTGATGCATGGCACCGCTTTCGAGCTGAGTTATCGCTTCAATCCGGGCGCTGACGACGACGGCGTGACCCTCGAAATTCCGCTGCCATTGCTCAATCAGGTTGATGCCGAGCGTTGCGAATGGCTGGTGCCCGGCTTGCTCAAGAACAAGGTTGCCGCGCTGGCCAAGAGTCTGCCGCAACGTTACCGGCGCCACCTCGTGCCGCTGCCCGCTTACGCGCAGGCCTTTGCCGAGCGCCACCGCAGTCATCGCGCCGAGCAATCATTGGTGACTGCGTTGCGGGGTGACATTGCCGCGCAATTCAGGGTGCAGGTGGCCGCCAGTGATTTTCGGCCCGATACGCTGGCGCCGCATTTGTTCATGCGTTTTCGCGTCCGCGACCCGGCCGGGCATGCGTTGGGCGCCTCGCGCCATCTCGCGCAGTTGCAGGCCGCGCACGGCGGGCAGGCGCGCGGCGCGTTTCGCGAAGCCTTTGCCGCCGCCGCGCAGCAGATTCGCCCGGTGCGATCGGCGCCTGTTGCCGGCCCGGCCGATGACGATGCCGGCGGGCCGGCTGCCGGTGCGGTCGCTGGCGGCAAGACGGCGGCCAATGCCGGCCGGCAGCCCGCTGCAACAGGCCGCCTCGAAGATGCCGCAGATGAGGCGCAGGCCGGTAGCATCGAGCAACTGATCGGCCAGCGCGTTACGCGCTGGCCGCTTGATGAGTTGCCGGAAATCGTCGAGGTCAACCAGACCGCCTCGTCGCTGAGTATCGTCGGCTATCCCGCGCTGGTCGATCATGGCGATGCGGTGATGCTGGAAGTGCTCGATGACGAGCGCGTGGCGCGCCAGCGGCATCGGCTTGGCGTGCGGCGTTTGCTGATCATCGCCTGTCGGTCGGCGCTGAAGTCCTTGCACAAGGGCGGGGCCGAGCAGCAAAAGCGTATCGTGGTCTATGCCCGGATCGGCAACGACGAGGCATTGCGTCGCGCGATTGATGCCGCGGTGATTGACCGTGCCTGCGCGGGGCAGCCCACGCCAACCGATCGGTCATCCTATGAAGCCTTGCGTAGCCATGTCAGCGGGCGTATCGGTCTGATCGGCGTTGAAGTGCTGCGCCGGCTCGATGACATCTTGCTCGAATACAACGTGGCGATGCGCAAGCGCAATGCTGCCAGGGCGGCGCCCGGTGAAGACCATGTCCGGGCCACGCTGGCCGATATTGATCGCCAACTGAGCAGTCTCATCAACGATCGGTTCATTGCCGAGACGCCAGCCGAGCAATTTACCCATCTGTCGCGCTACCTGAAAGGGATCACGATGCGCCTGACGCATATGCGGGCCGATCCGGCCCGCGAGATGCGGCACATCGCGGCCTTGCAGAATCTGACGGCCCGTTATGAACGCGCGCGCGGCAACCGGCTCGATGTCGCCGATCCGGAGCTGGATCAGTTTCGCTGGTTGCTAGAGGAGTTGCGGGTGTCGTTGTTTGCGCAGTCCTTGCGCACGCCGATGCCGGTATCGATCAAGCGCCTGACACGCATTCTCGAACGGGTAGGGGCCTGAGGTGCGCGTCGGGGTGCGACTGCGGCGTCATCACAAACAGTGAACGAAGCCGGAGATTGGCCGGGGGGCGAATGGCCTCGAAGCGATCCCAGTACGCGGGAGCGGCCAGTTTGATGATGGATGAGAGCTTGCCGCTGATGGCAACCTCCTGCAAGGTGGCGGCGCTCGTCAATTCAAGCAAGGTCTCCATCGTGCCTTCCGTAAAACCGGCCAGCGAGCTGGCCAGAGTGGCCCGCGACTGAATGCCCTGGGCCAGGCCGGCGCTGATGGCAAAGCCTTCGGTCTCGCCCGCATCCAGGGTCTCGCTGAGCAAGGTGAGCGCATCGTTGGGGCTTTTGAACAAGGTCATCAGCTGGGAGCCCTTGCGATGGATCTGCCGGCCCTGCATATTGGCGGCGGCCGCTGCATAATGCTCGACCGCCTCCCACATGATCAGGCGATCATGGGCAAGTGGCACAAACCGAATGAGGCAAAGCATATCCATGCGAGATCATGGCGGGTTTGTTGCCGCAATTCCGACAGGAGCGGGCCGGGCGGCACGAAGCGGGCGACCGGTGGTGGCGGATGCCAGGGCTGATATCGTGCAGCTTGTTACAACACAACGTCCACCGAAACGGCATTCGGGCATTATTGCGGATTGGTCTTATGATGATTCTGGTGTTTGCATGAGTGTGATTGGTTCCCGTCGCGGTGTCGCCGCGTCGTTGTTGATGGCATTGGGTGAGCTGCCCGCCTGGCGGTCGATGGCTCTGGCCCTGGCTTGCGTGAGCCTGGCTGCGCCCGCTTCGGTGGCCAGCGCCAGGTCTGCGGCGGGTGAAGTGCTTGCCGAGGCAGCCAAGCCGCCGCCCGAAATCGCCACTGACGTCGAGGCTGGTGCTACGACTGTCATGACCGATAAGGATATGGCCGTCACCGCCAATCCGCTGGCCTCGAAAGCCGCCGCTGCAATGCTTGCGCGCGGGGGCAGCGCGGTTGACGCGGCGATTGCCGCGCAAATGGTGTTGAACCTGGTCGAGCCCCAGTCGTCGGGTATCGGTGGCGGGGCCTTTTTGCTGGTCTTCAATGAGCGCACGCGTCGCTTGCGGGTTTTCGACGGTCGCGAAACCGCACCTGCCGGCGTCGATGAAACCTTGTTTTCGCCCGATGGGAAACCGCTGAAGTTTGCCCAAGCGATAGACAGCGGCCTGTCGGTGGGCGTGCCCGGTCTGTTGCGCATGCTCGATCTGGCGCACCGCGGTCATGGCCAGTTGCCCTGGGCCGAGTTGTTCCGGCCGGCCATCGAGCTGGCCGAAAAAGGCTTTGCGGTTTCCCCGCGTTTGCACGCATCCATTGTTGCCGCCCACAAGCGCATCGAGCGCTCGCCAAGCGCTGCCGCCTATTTCCTTGACGCCAAAGGCAAACCGCTGGCCGCGGGCAGCATCCTGAAAAACCCGGCGCTGGCGGCGTCACTGCGCGAAATTGCCGAGCACGGGGCCGATCGCTTTTACAGCGGTCAGATTGCCCGCAATATCGTGGCCGCGGTGCAAGAACACCCGTTGCGGCCTGGTGCCATGACCGTCGACGATCTGGCCGGTTACCGAGCCCTTGAACGGGAGCCCTTGTGCGGCGAGTACCGGCGGTTTCGAATTTGCGGGGCGCCGGCCCCGACCTCGGGTGGCATCACTTTGTTGCAGGCACTGGGCATTCTTGAAGCCTTCGACATGAGCGTGCTCAAACCGGACAGCGCCCGCGCCGTACACCTGATTGCCGAGAGCCAACGACTGGCCTATGCCGACCGCGCCCGTTATATCAGCGACCCGGAATTTGCCCCGGTGCCCACCTCCGGCATGCTCAATCGCGACTATCTGCGTGCCCGTGCCCGGCTGATCAGTCACGAACAGTCGATGGGCGTCCCGCTGCCTGGTGAGCCCGAAGGGGCCCCGAAAGCCGGGCCTGACAAGACTGCGGCAATGCCGTCAACCACCCATCTGTCCATTGTCGATCAGTCGGGTAACGCGGTGTCGATGACCTCATCGATTGAACATGCGTTTGGCTCCATGATCATGGTCGATGGCTTTTTACTCAACAATCAACTCACCGATTTTTCGTTCACGCCCGAGGACGCCGATGGCGAGCCCGTCATGAACCGGGTGCAAGCGGGCAAGCGGCCGCGCTCTTCGATGGCACCCACGATGGTGTTTGATCGCAACGGCAACCTCGAAGGAGTGGTCGGCTCCCCGGGGGGCTCATCCATCATTCAGTACGTGATGCAGGCGCTGGTCGGCATGATCGACTGGAAACTCAACCCGATCGAGGCGATTGCCGCCCCGCATTTTGGCGCCCAGACTTCTGCGGTGACCACGCTTGAGGCCGACACGCCTCTGGTGCGATTGCAGCCGGCTCTGACCGCGCTCGGACACAAGACTCGCGTCCGCCCGCAAACCAGCGGTACCCATCTGATTGTTTTCAATGGGGTGCGGGCCGATGGCCAGACCGGTGGGCTGGCGGCAGGGCTGAAGCGCAGTCGCTGGGCCGGCGCCGCCGATCCGCGTCGGGAAGGCGTAGTCGCTGGCCGTTGAGCATGAATTCGAATTCGACACAGGAGTCGCAGACATTGAAACCGATTGGACTGATCATCATTGGTGACGAAATTCTGTCGGGACGTCGCCAGGACAAACACTTTCCACAAGTTCTGGAGATGCTGCAGAAACGCGGACTGGCGCTGGCCTGGGTCGAGTATCTGGGCGATGACCGGGCGCGTCTGACTCGCTTGCTCAAAGCCAGTTTCGCCACGGACGACATTGTGTTCTGCTGTGGGGGTATTGGCGCTACGCCCGATGATCACACCCGGCAGGCGGCCGCGGCCGCGCTGGGCGAAGAATTGGCCTTGCATCCGGTGGCGCGCGAGCGGATCGCTGCCCGCTGCGCCGATATGGCGGCCGAAGGGACGGGCAGTGCCGACATGAGCACCCCCGAGAATCTGCAGCGCCTGAAAATGGGCGAATTTCCGGTCAGTGCCGAAATCATCGAAAATCCATATAACCGGATTCCCGGCTTCCGGGTGCGCGATCACTCGTTTGTGCCTGGTTTTCCGGTCATGGCGTGGCCCATGATCGAGAGCCTGCTCGATGCCCGCTATGCCGACCTGCATCATCGCGATACCCTGGCCGAAGACTCGTTTTTCGCGATCGGTTTGCCCGAATCCAGGATTACGCCGGCGCTGGAAAAAGCCGAGCGCGATTTCGACGGCGTGCGGGTGTTCTGTCTGCCCTCGGCCAATGACGATCCGGCGCTGCGGCATCTCGAACTGGGGGTCAAGGGACCGGCCGCCAGGCTGCCGGCGGCTCTTGATTTCCTGCGGCAGACCGTCGTCGAACTAGGGGGAAAAATTATTCCCGCGCCGCAAATCAGCTAGCGATCAGCGCTTTGGCGGGCCGGCCGGTGATTCGGCCGGGGTGACGTTTTTCGACGAGATCTGACGAATTTTGTCATGTCTGCGAAGTCAGCATGTCGAAAAACGGCGACCCGGCCAGATTGAGTAAACGCGACTTCCCAAAAGAAATGGCCCGGAAAACCGGGCCGAAAGCACCACAAACAAAGGAGGAGGGAGAAAATTTTGTGGTGCTTGGAGGAGAAACCGATAAAACACTACTCAAAGCTTGTCTGGTGAAGCGAGAGGACGCGTAGCAGTACGTTTGACCTGTTTAACGTCTTTGCTACGCGCACGCCCGGATACGGCGTTTGAATCATTGCTGCTTTGCTCGGAACTGGTTGTTTCGGCCTTCTTCACGTCAGCTGGCAACATCCAGGGGAAAAAACCCTGTGCGCCTGCCATCGGATCGTTGGCCGCAGATTCCAGCGCCGCCTGCAACGAACTTCCGTCCCCGGCGAATTGCTTCTCCCAGTCCTTCGCAAGCTCCGTGCCAGTTTCTGTCGAAATAGTTTGCACATGATCGACCCAGGACTGGAACTTTTCGCCGCTGGGGGCAATCCAGTCGTGCAGAACGGTATTGACTTCTTGCGGATTGGCGGCGCTGATCAGCGCGCTCATGCGCTCGCCGGTTTCCTCGAACGTGGCCTTCATCGCCTGCATCTGCAGCTTGCTGAAGCGCTCGAAGGCGTCGACCGAGTGGCGCGAAATAGTCAGCGTGCCGGCGATCAGGTTTTCGTGAAGTTGCGCCAGAGGCGTCAAAGACGGGTTGAACATGCTGTGCTCTCCAATAGAGGTGCTCGGACACGGCCGAGCCTGACGATTGACTGCCTGAACATGGTTCCGATTGTGCGACGCAACATCAACAAACTCAAGGACCATCGGCGCCTGTCTTGTAATAAAGATTCAGACAGGGGAGGTCCTTGAGAAAACTGCCATTTGCGTCATGCGGCTACACTTCGAGCCTTCTTTTACGAACTCTGCAGAACTGATGTCATCCATGCCGCCAGAACAATTTCAAGCTGTCGTCGACGAAGCGCTGACCTCGCGCCGTTCGATACGAGCCTTTACCGCCGAGCCCGTCGATCAGCAGACGATCAGCCAGATTCTCGAAGTGGCCAGCCGGGCTCCCTCGGGCACCAATACCCAGCCCTGGCAGGTTCATGTGTTGACCGGCGATGTTCGTGACAAACTGGTCAACGCCATTCAAGCCGTTTTCAGTGATCCGCAGGAAGCGGCCAAACACCGTGCCCCGCATCCGTATTACCCGAAGGACTGGAAGCCACATTTTCTGGAGCGGCGTCGCAAGGTCGGTTGGGATTTGTACGGCTTGCTTGGTCTGACGCGCGAGAACAAGGCCGGCATGCATGCTCAGCATGCGCGTA
Source organism: uncultured Burkholderiaceae bacterium (assembly GCA_963976885.1). Lineage (GTDB taxonomy): Bacteria > Pseudomonadota > Gammaproteobacteria > Burkholderiales > Burkholderiaceae_E > JAUIAI01. Next base: position 4,312 of record CAXBNM010000136.1, on the reverse strand, counting down.
ACTATCAGTTTTTTGATGCCCCCGTCGGTTTGATCTTCACGATCGACAAGAGTCTGGAAATCGGCAGTTGGCTCGATTACGGCATGTTTCTGCAGGCGGTCATGACCGCTGCCCGCGGTCATGGGCTCGATACCTGTCCGCAGGCGGCCTTTACGCAGTTTCATCAGATCATCGCCAGTGAACTGGATCTGGATGAGGATGAAACCGTCGTGTGTGGGATGGCTTTGGGCTATGCCGACGACGATGCAATCGAAAACTCTTTGCAGACTGAGCGTGCCCCTGTTGCAAAGTTCGCCACTTTTCGGGGATTTTGACATATCGATGTATCAGTGACGGTCGGTATTGATAGACTGGCCGACCGACCTCTGAATTGAACGCCTGGTGACAGGCGCGAGCCGCCTATGTCTCTGCCTGCTACCCCGCTGCATCCTGTCTTCTGTGCGCAGTCCGGCCGTCGACCGCGTGCTGTCACGGTCTGCAATCCCTTGCTTGTTGCGTTGTTGCTGACGGCGCTGACGCTGGTCGGTGGATTGCTGCCACTCGAGCAGGCCCATGCGGCGTCGGCGCAAAAAGCGGCCAGGGAAACCGATAAAGCGCCGGCAAAGAAGGTAGCCAGTCAATCGAAGAGCAAGGCGACGGCAAGCAAATCGGCCCAGCGCCGCGCCGCTACGCGCAAGCAACGCAGCAAGGCCGCGGCCAGCGCAAAGAAAAGCCGCACGACCAAGCTGGCCAGCAAGACCCGCACGGCAAGCAAGAAGAAATCGCGGGCCAGCACCAAGCGCAAATCCGCGTCGGTGCAACGGGTTGCTCACAAGCGCGCCAGCACGGTCCGCGCGGTGGCGCGACCGACGATGGGTACGGCCTTTGGCTTGCACCAGACCGATGATCCGCTTGATCTGCGTTCATCGGTCGCCTATGTCTATGAGCCGGCGAGCGGGCGGGTTCTGTTCGAGAAAAACAGCGGCGTCGTGCTGCCCATCGCGTCCATTACCAAGCTGATGACGGCTATCGTCGTCCTTGATGCCGCGCAGTCGCCGCGCGAAATGCTCACCATCACTTCCGATGACATCGATCGGCTTCGCAACAGCAGTTCCCGGTTGGCCGTAGGGACGCGCTTGTCGCGGGCAGAAATGCTGCAACTGGCGTTGATGTCGTCAGCGAATCGAGCCGCGCATGCGCTGGGCCGCCACTATCCGGGCGGTCTGAAGGCGTTTGTGTCGGCGATGAACGCCAAGGCAATGTTGTTCGGGATGACGGACACGCGCTTTTCGGATCCGACCGGACTGTCCGGCGCCAATGTCTCGTCGGCTACCGACCTGGCCCGGCTCGTGGAAATGGCGAGCGAGTATCCGTTGATTCGCAAATATTCGACGGCTACCGGGTTGCGGGTCGATACCGGCTATCGACGTCTGAACTTTCACAACACCAATCGTCTGATCGCCAATGAGAGTTGGTCGATTGGTCTGCAAAAAACCGGTTATATCGCCGAGGCCGGACGTTGTCTGGTGATGCAGGCTCGTATCGACGGGCGCGAACTGGTGATGGTGTTGCTCGATTCCAATGGTTCGCGTTCACGCTTTGCTGATGCCGGACGGATTCGCAAATGGCTGCAACGCAGCGGCCCGCAAATTGTGGCCGCGGGCGATGCGGCGGCAATCAACTAGTCAGTTGCCAGCGCCCGGGCCTGGCCAAATGGCCGGCGCCCGGGGCTTGCGTTTCAGACTGCGCTGTTGACCTGTTCGGTCATGCCGGATGGGTTGGCGTTATTGTCGCCATGCTCGGGCTGGGCCGGGGCGTCGTAGCCGAGCGAGGCTGAAATTTCCCTCGCTTTTTCTTTGAGCAGGTCGCCCCAGCTTTCCTGAACCTGTTCGGCCGGCGCAGAAATCGACAGACCGGCGATCAACTTGCCCGCGTCATCGTGGATGGCTGCAGCCATGCAGCGCACACCGGGTTCCAGTTCTTCGTTGTCGCGGGCGTAGCCGGAAGCCCGGACCCGGGCCAGTTCGGCGTCGAGATCACTCAGATTGGTAATGCTGTTGGGGGTCTGACCCTGCAAGCCGGTACGTTCGGCATAGGCGCGCACCTGGGTGGCATCGTCATTGGCCAGAAACAATTTTCCTACCGAGGTCAGATGCAACGGCGCCCGGCCACCGACCGCGCGCACGACCTGCATGCCGGAACGTTCGGAAACAGCACGATCGATATAGACGATTTCGTCACCCTGGCGAATCGACAGATTGACCGGCTGGCCGGCAATCTGGTGTAACTCACGCATGAACCCAAGAGCCGCGTCGCGAACATTGAGGCGCGCCTTGACCAGATTGCCCAGTTCGAGCAGCCGAATGCCGAGTTGGTAAGTACCGGGCTCGACCCGGTCAACGATTCGTGCCACGACCAGATCATTCAGGATGCGGTGCGCGGTCGACGGATGCAGGCCGGTACGGGTGGACAGAATCTTCAGGCTTACCGGTTCGGTATGTTCGGCAAGAGCGTCCAGGAGCGTAACCAGACGGTCAATAACCTGAATGGCTGTTTTGCCTTCTTGTGCGGGGTGGATGCGTGGTCGAGCCATAGTGCTAAAAATATCACCATTTGAAAACGAGGGGGCCAAAGACTACATTGTTGTGCGCGATGGCGATCTTTGGTCATGAAAATTCGATCGCGTCGACGAAGCGATGAGCTTCTGCGCAATGCGACACCGCCATACGGTACACCATGCTTGCACTGTTAGGGAACCTGACATGTAACGTATCGGGCCGGCGTCGCGATACACTTTGGTCATGACTGCATCTGAATCGCCAGCGAACCTGCCGCCAGCCCATGACACCGGCCTGGACGACGACACCTTGCGGGTGCGAACGCTGGAGTCCTTGCTGATTGCCAAGGGCTACGTCGACCCGGCCGCACTCGATGAACTGATCGACACCTACGAGAACAAGGTTGGCCCGCGCAACGGTGCCCGAGTAGTCGCTCGGGCATGGACCGATCCCGCCTATCTTGACTGGCTGCGGCACGATGCAACTGCTGCCGTTGCCGACATGGGGTATTCGGGCCGCCAGGGCGAGCATCTGCAAGTGGTCGAAAATACGCGGGAGGTTCACAACATGGTGGTCTGCACCTTGTGCTCCTGTTACCCGTGGTCCGTGCTTGGTCTGCCGCCGGTCTGGTACAAGTCGGCACCGTACCGATCGCGTGCGGTCAGTGACCCACGCGGTGTGCTGGCCGATTTTGGCGTGACGCTGCCGGCCACCACCCGCATTGCCGTCTGGGACTCAACCGCCGAAATTCGCTATCTGGTGCTGCCCATGCCCCCGGCAGACTGGGCCGGTCTCAGCATTGAAGCACTGGCCGATCGTGTCACCCGCGATTCGATGATCGGTACCGGACTGGCGTTGCCGGCATGAACGGACCTCACGACCTGGGCGGGCTGCATGGTTTCGGTCCGGTGCAAACGGAAGCCGACGAGCCCTTGTTTCATGCTCCCTGGGAGCGCCGGGTATTTGCGTTGACCCTGGCCATGGGCGCCACGGGCAGCTGGAATATCGATCAATCGCGGGCGGCCCGGGAATCCATCGGTCCGCAACGCTATCGCAACAGCAGTTACTACCAGATCTGGCATGAAGGCCTGCTTGCGCTGATGCTCGAGCGCGGTCAGATCACCCGGGCCGAACTGCAAACCGCTGCGGTCAGCACGCCACCGGTAGCGCTCAAGCGACGCCTGCAGGCCGATCAGGTTGAGGCGGCGTTGCGGCGCGGTTCGCCCACCGAGCGCCCGCTGGCCGGCAGCCCGGCGTTTGCGGTTGGCGACCCGGTCCGGACTCGTAATCTGCAACCGCCGACGCATATCCGGCTGCCGGCTTATGTGCGTGACAAGCCGGGCACCATTGCCTCGTGTCACGGGGCCCACGTGCTGGCCGACATCAATGCAACGAGCGGCACGGAAGAACCGCAATGGCTGTATTCGGTACGTTTTGAGGCCACTGATCTGTTCGGTGCCGATACGACGGCCGATCATGTTCATGTGGATTGCTGGCAGTCTTATCTGAGCGCGGCATGAGCGCAGAGGCTGACAGCGCTTTGCGCCCATCGTTCGATCTGGACGCCCCTGGTCGGCCCTTTGACGAACCATGGCAGGCCGAGGCCTTTGCGCTGGCCGTGGCCCTCAATGAAGCGGGTCATCTGGCCTGGAGCGACTGGGCGAAAGTGTTTTCGGCAGAGCTGGCCGAGCGTCAGGCCGGCCAGGCGTCCGCCGCGGTGCTGCCCAATGACCCGGCCAGCAATGCCGTTTACTGGCGCGCCTGGGTTGCGGCAC
>CAXBNM010000135.1:0-11601 GCA_963976885.1 uncultured Burkholderiaceae bacterium | reverse complement strand
CGCGAGCCGGATTGCGTCGGCCAGCAACTGATCGTCGTCTGCCGATTCCGCCATCAGGATGTCGAGCCCGATGGCTTCGGCTTTCGCATCGGTCAGCATCCCGAGCAGCGCCGCGTGAATGCCACGCGGCCACGGCCAACGACCAATCTGAGCCAGACTGGCTTCGTCTATTTCGATGATGGCCAGTTGTGGGTCGGCGGACATCGGCCACAACTTGTTGCTCAGGTCATAGATCGCGGCGTCGATACTCTCGATGCGTCCCGACACGGAATCGCGGGGGCCGACGCTGATGCCCAGGCCAAGGCCGAGCAAAAGCGCCAATATTGCACACCATTCGATGAATACCCGTTGCACAGTCAGCCTGAGCGCCCACGGCGCAGAGTCGGCCCTTGTCTTGGCCGGGGCTAGTTTTACTCTGGTTGCAGCCCTTTCATTTCTTCGCCGGAGCCCAGAACCGTGTTGCCGAACCCGTCACGCCAGAGCAACTCGATGGTAAATACCTGCGGGTCGCCTGGTGGCGAGCGCAATCCACCTTCGAAGACAGCGATGGTCCGGATTTCATAGCGACCCGGTCCCAGGTCGTTGAAGGTGACCCGCGCCGCGTCGGTTTCGATCTCACGCGCCGGTGAACCCGAGGGTGTGAGAGGTTTGACCAACACCACATAGCTGGCGTCAGCAATCTCGGGCCAGGTGACGACAACGCCGTTGCTGCTGGCGGTGGCCGTGGGGGCCGGACCCGGATCGCGCTGGGTAAAGCTCAAGACATCCGACCATGGGCCTTGCCCGGTGGCGTCGAGTGAGGCAATGCGCCACCAGCGGTGCCGCGGAGCCGGTTCATCGGCACCGCTTTCATAGTCGTAGCTCAGCGTGGTGAGTTGTTCGTCGACCAGGGGCTTGGTGAACTCGGCGTCGCCGGCAATCTGCAGCCGATAACGCTCCACGTCCATCGGTTGCAGCCAGCTCAGCGAGGTCTTGTTGCTGAACTGGGTGCTCTTGCTTTGCGGGCCGCTTGGATTGGGTGCGATGGGCCGGGCCGCAAACCTTACCTGCGCCTTGCCATCGATGCCTTCAACGCCAGTCTGGCTGATGCCGCGCACGGCCAGATGATGTACGCCGTCGCGCTCGCTGCGGATGATCGCGCTGGGCTGAGCGACGATCTGCTCGGTGACGTTCTGCGTGAATCCGGCGTCGGCGGCAATGCGCACCCGGTAGCTGGTCGCACCGGCAACCGGCGTGAACTCGACCCGGCCGATGATGTTGGTGAGCGGTGCCGGATCAGGGTTGATGACCGGCGCCGGGAGCAGTTTTTCGGGTTTGGTGACCTGGCCGGAGCGATCCGCGGTCGAGCCGAAGCCTTTGGCAACATCGACGCGGTTGGCGCCTGCTGACCAGAGAACATCGCCAGACAGCACCGCGCTCGAGGACAGTTCGGGCGATTCGATGACGCGGAATTCGGTGCCGCGGACCGTTGCAGTGGCCTTGGGCGTCTGGATCAGGAAGCGGTGTGACGGATTGGCACTGCCACTGGGCGAGGTCCGGATGTCGGGCACCACGGTGCCGGGCCGGTCGGCGCCGAAATCTTCTTTGGGGGTGACACGGGTGTCGACCCCGCCTTTTTCCAGGCGAAGCCGGGCATCGACCGCGTCATTGCCGAAATACTTGCGCAAGCGGTCGATTCGCACTTGCGAGCTGGGGGCAATCTGCATTTCGGTGCCGTCCGGCAGCGTCACCAGCACGGTGCCGTCCTGGCCGGTTTCGATCGTATCGGATTCGGTGAGCGTGCTTGAACTGTTGGCCGGTTCGCCATTGATGTCGACCTTGCCGCTGAACGAGCTGATCGTCATTTGAACCGGATTGTCCTTGAGCCAGTTGGACGGAATTCGCAGGCGCTGGCCGGGCACCAGTTGGCGCTCATCGGTCAGGCCGTTGACGGCGCGCAGGTAGCGCCAGTCGAGGTCGGGGCGCAGCAACTGGCGGGCGATGCCGATCAGGGTGTCGCCGGGGGCGACGATGTAATTGACTTCGACGGGACGCGCTGCGGCGCTGGTTTTACCGGTTTGCACAATTCGCACCGTACTCTGCGGCGTCTCGGTGTTGGCCGAGTTTTGAGCATGGCCGACGGGCGCCGCTGCCAGGAAGGCGCAGGCGAGGGTCAGTTGTTGGGCAAGCCGGAAGTTATACGCAGACATTTAGCTGGATTTGGACTCGTTAAGATGTTCCAGTCGATAACCGTAGCTGTAAACAGGGGCCAGCAAATAGCCCTCTTCGGGGCGCAAATTGAGTTTTGTGCGCACGCGCGATACGTGGGTGTCCATGGTGCGGGACGGCACATCGGAATCGTGGCCCCAGACTTCTTCGCGGATATGGCCGCGCGACAACGGGCGGCCGATATTGCGGAACAGCAACAAGGCGAGATGAAACTCTTTCTGGGTCATGTCGATCTGTTCTTCGTTGGCCGTCAGGGTCTGCGTGCGCAGATCGAACTTGAAGCGGTCGAAGTCGAGGTAGCGCTCTTCCTGGGTCGGCGGCTGCGCACGGCGCACGAGGGCGTGCAGCCGGGCGATCAGTTCGGCACCGCGCAGCGGTTTGACCATGTAGTCGTCGGCACCGGCCTGCAAGGCCTCGACGACGTCTTCTTCGGCGTCACGTACCGTGGCGAACAATACCGGGATTCTGCTGCCGTTAACGCGCAGGCCCTTGAGCAGTTCAATGCCGGTGGTGTCGGGTACCGTCCAGTCGAGCACCATCACGTCGAAACTTTCCCGGCGCAAGGCGAAACTGAATTCCTTGCCGGTGCCGTAAATTTTGGCTTCGATGTTCGCGCGGGACATGACGTCGCTGAGGTTCTTTTGCTGGGCGAGATCATCTTCGAGAATAGCGACGCGCATGGAGATTCCTGTTTCAGTAGCTGTTGGCCATCCGCACAATTGAACAGGGCCAATCGCTTGGCCCTGACGGCTGGCAGCCGGCTTTGTCAGTATTTAGTAACGTGAATGGTAAACGAAACGCTTTTGCAGGCAATGCCGATGACAGGATCTGGCCGGAAAGTCGGCAAATACGGGCATGTCGGGTCAGTTGTCGGAGCAGTAGTCCGCCCGTCAGGACTATACCCCGATCTATTGCCCCAGATCAGTCCGCAGCCAGAAAAAGACGGTAGGCCGGGTTGGCGGTTTCATCAGAATAGGGATATCCGATGTTCAGAAGAAACGCTTGTAACTCTTGGTGTTCTTCCGGGGGCAGCTGAATGCCCACCAGCACCCGACCGTAATCGGCGCCGTGATTGCGATAATGGAACAACGAAATGTTCCAGTTCGGGCTCAGGCTGTTCAAAAAGCGCATCAGCGCGCCCGGGCGCTCGGGGAACTCGAAGCGGTACAGGCGCTCGTTGGTCGCCAGCTGCGATTTGCCGCCGACCAGATGGCGCAAATGCAGTTTGGCCAGCTCATCGTCGGTCAGGTCGAGCGTGGCAAAGCCGGCCCGCGTAAAGCTCTCGGCAATCTCGGTCGCATCGCTGCGCTTGGTGATCTGCAGGCAGGTGAAGATGTGGGCGGTGTTGGCGTCGGAGATCCGGTAGTTGAATTCGGTCAGATTGCGCTGGCCGATGAGTTCGCACAGGCGCCTGAAGCTGCCACGCTCCTCGGGCAGTGTGACCGCAAAGACCGCTTCCCGTTGCTCACCCATTTCGGCGCGTTCCGAAACAAAACGGAGGCGATCGAAGTTCATGTTGGCGCCGCAGGCCAGGGTGATGATGGTCTTGTCGCGTACACCTTCGCGCGCAATCCAGGCCTTGGCGCCGGCAATTGCGAGGGCGCCAGCCGGTTCCAGAATGGCGCGGGTTTCGGTGAAAACGTCCTTGATGGCCGCGCAGGCTGCGTCGGTATCGACGCGGATGATCTCGTCGACGTACTTCTGCGTCAGCCGGAAGGTTTCCTCGCCGACCAGTTTGACCGCCGTGCCGTCCGAGAACAGGCCGACGTCGGCCAGTTCGACCCGGTGGCCGGCCGCAATTGACTGGTACATCGCATCGGAATCTTCGGTCTGCACGCCGATGATTTTGATTTCCGGGCGCAGTTGCTTGATATATGAGGCAATGCCGGCGATCAGGCCGCCGCCGCCGATGGCCACGAAGATGGCATGAATCGGGCCGGTGTGCTGGCGCAGCAATTCCATGCCGATGGTGCCCTGACCGGCGATCACATCGGGATCATCGAACGGATGGACAAAGCTCAGGCCGCGCTCCTCCTGCAGCTTGCTCGCATGCGCGAAGGCGTCGCTGTAGGACTCACCATGAAGAATGACCTCGGCGCCCCGATTGCGTACCGCGTCAATCTTGACCTGCGGCGTGGTGACGGGCATCACGATGACGGCGCGGCAACCAAGCCGGGCCGCGGCCAGGGCTACCCCCTGAGCGTGATTGCCGGCCGATGAGGCGATCACGCCACGCGCCAGTGCATCGGCGCTGAGGTTGACCATCTTGTTATAGGCGCCGCGCAATTTGAACGAGAACACCGGTTGCAGGTCTTCGCGCTTGATGAGAATTCGATTGCCCAGCCGTTGGCTCAGGACCGGGGCGGTCTCCAGCGGGGTCTCGCTGGCGACGTCGTAAACCCGTGCGGTGAGGATGCGCTTCAGGTATTCAGTTTCCATGGAGTAGGGGGGGCCGACGGGTTGAACGAAGCATCTATTGTGCGGCATTGCGCGCGCTGTGGTGGCGGCGCAGCAAAATCAGGGCCGGGTGCCGATACACTTCGCGCCATGGAATCCTTCGTGCAAGCGGCCATCGCCTGGTTCGCGCTCCCCAATAATGGCCTGGTCTCGGTCTTCGTCGTCTCGTTCGTATCGGCTACGTTGTTGCCGATGGGTTCCGAGCCGGCCGTTTTCGGCTTTGCCAAGCTCAATCCCGATCAGTTCTGGCTCGTCATTGCGGTGGCCACGGCCGGCAATACGCTCGGTGGCGTGGTCGATTACTGGCTGGGTCGTGGCGCCAAACGAGCCGTTGCACCGCATCGGGAGACCCCCTACTTGAAGTGGTTCGAGCGATTGGGGCCGGCGGCACTGATTTTTTCATGGCTGCCGGTGGTGGGCGACCCGCTGTGTACGGTTGCTGGCTGGCTGCGTATGCCCTTCTGGCCTTCGGTGGCCTGGATGACGCTGGGCAAGTTTCTGCGCTATACGACGATGACCGCGGCCTTGCTGTGGGTGCCGGACGCCTGGTGGCTGCGCCTGCTCAGCCCGCTGGCCGGCAACTGAACCGACCCCTGATGGACACCACGAAAGGCCGAGATGATCCATTTTTTCGCCATCGGGGCAAGTCGGCGGCCGCTTTGATGGCCTGATGGCGACAAGACTTTTGCTGCGCTGCGGTCAGCTATCAGTAAACTGTGGGGATGAACGCTCCGCTGAACCTCTCCGACGCCATTCTTGTGCCCGACAACACGCCACGTTTGCGCGAAATTCCGTATAACTACACTTCGTTTTCAGATAAAGAAATTGCTTCTCGCCTGCTTGGCGACGAAGGCTGGGCACTTTTGGGCCAGTTACGCAGCGAGCGACGCACCGGTCGCTCGGCGCGGATGCTGTTTGAAGTGTTGGGCGACATCTGGGTGGTGCGGCGCAATCCGTATCTGCAGGACGACTTGATCAAGCATCCCAAGCGCCGCCGGGCGTTGCTTGATGCGCTGCATCATCGGTTGCGTGAAATTGACCGCCGCCGTGAGCAGGATGACTCTGGTGACGCGGAGATCAGCGAGGCGGATGCTCAGGTGGCCGCCACCCGCGAATTGTCGGTGGGACGCTTGCTGACCCGCGCCCGTGGGGCGGTCGAGGCGTTTGAGCGGATGCTGGCCGACACCGAGGCGATGCGCGATCGCGCGGCGCGCCGGCTGCGTCGCCACACCGGCAAGGACAACATTGCGTTTGACGCGATGGCGCGCGTCTCGCATGTCACCGATGCCACCGACTGGCGTGTCGAGTATCCGTTTGTCGTGATTTCGCCCGATCAGGAGCATGAAGTGGCGGGTCTGGTTGCGGCCTGCATCGAACTGGGCCTGACCATCATCCCGCGTGGCGGTGGCACCGGGTATACCGGCGGGGCCGTCCCGCTGACCGAGCGATGCGCGGTCATCAACACCGAAAAGCTCGAAAAGCTCGGCACCATTGAAACCGTCAAGTTGCCCGGTTTGAGCACCGAGACTGCCACCGTCTTCAGCGAGGCCGGCGTGGTGACCCGCCGGGTCACCAATCAGGCCGAGGCGGCCGGGCTGGTGTTTGCGGTCGACCCGACCTCGCTCGATGCCTCGTGCATCGGCGGCAATGTGGCGGTCAATGCCGGCGGCAAGAAGGCGGTGTTGTGGGGCACGGCGCTCGATAATCTGGCCTGGTGGCGGATGGTCGATCCGCAGGGGCAGTGGCTCGAGGTCACCCGCATCAATCACAATCTGGGCAAGATTCACGAGGCCGAGAAGGCCGAGTTCCGCCTCGACTGGTACCGGCCCGAGAGCCTGCAATCGGATGGCACGATGCGCGGCGCGCCCGAGCGCACCGAGCAACTGATCATCCCGGGCAGCACCTTCCGCAAGGCCGGGCTGGGCAAAGATGTCACCGACAAGTTTCTGGCCGGTCTGCCCGGTGTGCAGAAGGAAGGCTGTGACGGACTGATCACCGCGGCGCGCTGGATTCTGCACCGGATGCCGGCCCATGGTCGGACGGTTTGCATGGAGTTCTTTGGCCATGCCAGCGAGGCTGTGCCGTCCATTGTCGAAATCCGCGACTACCTCGCCGAAACCGCCAAGCTGACCGATCCACAGGAGCGGGTGCTGCTGGCCGGGCTTGAGCATCTCGATGACCGCTACCTGCGCGCCGTCGACTATGCGACCAAATCGCGGCGTGGCGGCTTGCCCAAGATGGTCTTGATTGGCGACATCGTCGGTGAAAACGACGAGGCGGTGGCTCGCGCTACTGCGCATGTGGTGCGGCTGGCCAATCAGCGCTCCGGTGAGGGCTTTACCGCCGTGTCGGCGCAGTCGCGCAAGGCGTTCTGGTCGGAGCGTTCGCGCACCGCTGCCATTGCCCGCCATACCAATGCGTTCAAGATCAATGAAGATGTGGTCATTCCGCTGCCGCGAATGGCCGAGTACACCGATGGCATCGAGCACCTGAACATCGAACTGTCGGGTCGCAACAAGCTGCGCATGCTTGAGCGCGTCCGCCAGGCACTGGCCTGTGACTGGTCGCTGGCACCGGTCGATGAGTCCGAGCGCGATGATGAACAAGCGCAACAGGCGATGATCACCGAGCGTCGCGAGGCCGCCCTCGAATTGCTCGACCAGGTGCGTGAGCGCTGGACCTTCCTGCTCGGACGGCTCGATAGCCCGATCGTCCAGGTGTTGCCGCTGTTTGAGTCGTACGGGCTGGCCGAGGCCGTGCCGGCGGCCGAGCGGATCATGGCGGCAAGCGACGACGCGACCTTGTTCCGTTTGCTGCAAGACCGCTCGATCCGGGTTTCCTGGAAACGCGAAGTGCGCGAAAAACTGGCGCCGATTCTCGGCGGGCAGCGCTTTGCGCCGGTGTTGGCCATGGTCGACAAGACGCATCAGACCGTGCTGCATTCCCGCGTGTTCATCGCGCTGCACATGCATGCGGGTGATGGCAATGTGCACACCAATATTCCGGTCAACTCCGACGACTATCAGATGCTCAAGGAGGCCGAGGAGGCGGTGCGCCGGGTGATGGCGCTGGCTCGCTCCCTGAACGGGGTGATCTCCGGCGAACATGGCATCGGCATCACCAAGCTCGAGTTTCTCGTTGAAGCAGAGATCGAACCGTTTCGTCAGTACAAGAAGCGGGTCGACCCGAAGAACCACTTCAATGCTGGCAAATTGATGGCCGGGGGCGATCTGCGCAATGCATGGACGCCTTCGTTCGGACTGATGGGGGCCGAGTCGCTGATCCTGCAGGCTTCGGACCTGGGCGACATTGCCGATTCGGTCAAGAACTGTCTGCGCTGCGGTAAATGCAAGCCGGTCTGTGCCACCCATGTGCCGCGCGCCAATCTGTCGTACTCGCCGCGCAACAAGATTCTCGCCACCTCGCTGCTCATCGAGGCAATTCTCTACGAAGAGCAGACGCGTCGCGGCGTGTCGGCCGAACACTGGGATTCATTTTCCGACGTTGCCGATCACTGCACGGTGTGCCACAAGTGCGAGGCGCCGTGTCCAGTCGACATCGATTTTGGCGATGTGACGATGAACATGCGCAACCTGTTGCGCAAGTTGGGCAAGAAGCGCTTCAACCCCGGTAATGCGGCGGCGATGTTCTTCCTCAATGCCACCGATCCGGATGTCATCAAGACTACCCGGGCGGCGATGGTTGGCGTTGGCTTCAAGGCGCAGCGCCTGGCCAACAAGGTCTTCAGCAAACCGGTGCGCGAGCAGTTGGCAGCGCCGCCGGCTACCCTGGGCAAGGCGCCGCTCAAAGAGCAGATCGTGCACTTCGTCAATCGGAAGATGCCCGGCAATCTGCCCAAGAAAACCGCGCGGGCCTTGCTTGACATCGAAGATCCGCGTTACGTGCCGATCATCCGTGATCCGCAACAAACCAGTGTGGACAGCGAGGCGGTGTTCTACTTCCCGGGCTGTGGCTCCGAGCGTCTGTTCTCACAGGTCGGTCTGGCCACTCAGGCGATGCTCTGGAATGTCGGCGTGCAAACCGTCTTGCCGCCGGGTTATCTGTGTTGCGGTTATCCGCAGCGCGGCTCGGGCCAGTTCGACAAGGCCGAAAAAATCATCACCGATAACCGGGTGCTGTTTCACCGGATGGCCAACACGCTGAATTATCTGGATATCAAAACGGTGCTGGTGTCGTGCGGCACTTGTTACGACCAGCTTGCCAGTTACGAGTTCGACCGGATTTTTCCGGGCTGTCGAATCCTCGATATCCACGAATTCCTGCTCGAGAAAAACGTCAGACTCGAAGGGGTGACCGGCTCGCGCTACATGTATCACGACCCCTGCCACACGCCGATCAAGCAATACGCGCCTCTCGATGTGGTCAACGGCTTGATGAACAGTGATGCCAATGGTCTGGTGGCCAACAATGACCGCTGCTGCGGTGAGTCCGGCACGCTGGGCGTCACGCGCCCCGATATCTCCACACAGGTGCGCTTTCGCAAGGCCGAAGAGTTGAACCGTGCCGCCGATGCGTTGCGGGCCGAGGGGGTGAGTGGGCAAGCGGCCGAATCGGTGAAGGTGCTGACCTCCTGCCCATCGTGTCTGCAAGGCTTGTCACGCTTTGAAGGGGAGGCCGCCATCGAAGCCGAGTACATCGTGGTTGAGGTGGCGCGGCACCGGCTCGGAGAAAACTGGATGGCCGATTACGTGGAGCGCGCCAACCATGGCGGCATCGAGCGCGTGCTGGTCTGAGACGGGCCGCAGGCGCGTCAGCGCTTGCGCCGTACAGGCTCAGTCGTGGCTGTGGAGTTCGTGGCGCCAATCCTGGTTGGCCTGCTGAGTAATCAGAAAGCTCTGCGGCTGCCAGGATTCGAGCAAGCCGGGAACCTTATCGGCCGCTACCGGCGCCGCATACAGATAACCCTGGGCCCAGTCGGCGCCGAGCCGGTTCAGGATGTCGACTTGTTCCGGGCGTTCGACGCCTTCGGCAATGATGGTCATGCCCATCGTGCGGGCCAGCGCGACAATGGCCCGAATGATCGAACGTGATTGTTCGCTGGTGACGATTTCCTGCGTGAAGGCCCGATCGATTTTCAGGCTGCTGAACGGAAACCGGCGCAGATAGCCGAGTGATGAATAGCCGACACCGAAGTCATCCAGCGCGATCTTCGCGCCCAGGTCGCGCAGCGCATGCAGCACTCGCAATGTGGATGGGTTGTCGTCCAGAAAGATCGATTCGGTGATTTCCAGTTCGAGTCGGCGGACATTCAACTCGGAGCTGCTCAGTGCCTGCTTGACCGTATCGAGCAAGTCCTCGGCCATCGCCTGGGCGGCCGAGACATTGACCGCCACGCCGATCTGAGCCGGCCATTGGCGCGCCTGCATGCAAGCCTTGTGCATGACCCAGCGGCCAATGGTTTCGATCTGACCGCTTTCTTCGGCGATTGGCACGAATTCATCGGGCGTGATCGGCCCCAGGCTGGGGTGATGCCAGCGCAGCAAGGCCTCGAACGCCGTAATCTGGCCCGTGTCGATGGCGATCTGCGGCTGGTAAACCAGATCGAGTTCACCGTTGTCGATGGCGGTGCGCAAGCCTTCTTCGAGCATGCGCTTGCGCCGGCTCATTTCACCCATTTCCTGCGTGTAAAAAGCCACCGTGCCTTTGCCGCCGGATTTTGCCGAGTACATGGCCAGGTCCGCCGCGCGCATCAGTTCGTCCGGCCGCTCGCCATGCCAGGGCGCCAGTGCTACGCCCACACTCATGCCTACCGGCATCACCGAACCATTCACCTGATAGGCCGGCTCAACATGTTCGAGCAGGCGGCGCGCGTAGCTCATCGCCTGTTGCTTGTCTTGAACGTCGTGCAACAACACCGCGAATTCGTCGCCACCAAGGCGGGCGACAAGATCGTCGGCGCGCACGGTTTCCTGCAAACGGGCGGCAATGTTGCGAAGCAGTTTGTCGCCATAGGAGTGACCGAACGAATCATTGACCTTCTTGAAGTCGTCCAGATCAACATAGAGCACGGCGAGATGCCGGTCGTTGGCCCGGCGCTGCAGATCTTCGGCCAGTCGGGTCACGAAATGATGGCGATTGGCCAGACCCGTCAGTGAGCAATGATGGGCCAGGCGAACCAGACTTTCATGGGTAGTGCGGGACTCGGTCACATCGGCCAGAATGCCGCGCCATCCGATCACCTTGCTTGACTCGCTGGTCAGCGGCTTGGCGGTAATCGTCCACCAGCGGATTTCGCCGTCGTGCGTCAGCTTCAGTGACAGGTCGCGAAAAGGGGATTCATGGCCGAGCACCGTACGCAGTTGTTCCATGCCGATCGAGGCTTCACGATCGTTGCACGATTTGCGTTTGAGCAGGTCGTGAAAGGGCAGGGTATTGGTGGCGTGTTCGGCAATACCGAGCACGCCCAGCAGGCGTGGCGAGGCATGGCGCAGCATGCCGTGTTCATCGATTTCCCACAGAATATCGCTGGCATGTTCTTCGAAATCACGCAGCAGCAAGCCGATCACCATGCGCTGGTTCTCGCCCTGGGTTTCCGCCACCAGCCGCGACACGACAGTGCTGGATAGACTGTTGATGGCGGCCATCACCAGGATTGCATAAGCCGTCAACAACATGCCGACCGGAATGGCGGCATCCGAGGGCGACGTCAGCACCGAGCCGGCCAACATGAGACCCAGCGTACAACAGTAGGCGATGGCGGCGGAGCGAACCGGAGACAGCGCAAACGCGCCGGCGCACAACATGACGGTGCTGATTATCGCCACGATAGTCTGTTCGTCGGGACTGGCGGCGCCGTAGAGGGCGACCGGCACCATGCCCCAGGTCAGCCCTTGCAGCAGGGCGAACAGCGTCGCTCGCCTGATTGATCGCGCCGAGGCACGGCGTTTGGGCTGCTGCTGAATGCCACGCCAGGCG
>CAXBNM010000134.1:0-11898 GCA_963976885.1 uncultured Burkholderiaceae bacterium | reverse complement strand
CCCAAAGATGGCCGATGGCGGCCAGGATTTGTTCGTCGGTATAGCCGCCGCGGATCAGGCCGCGCAAATCGTGCCCTTCGGTGGCGAACAGACAGGTGTAGAGCCGACCTTCGGTAGACAATCTGGCGCGGGAGCAATCGCCGCAGAACGGTTGCGTGACCGATGAAATGACACCGATTTCGCCGCCGCCATCGACATAGCGCCAGCGCTCGGCAACTTCGCCGCGATAGTTGGCCTGGGCAATTTCGAGCGGGAAATGTTCGCTGATGCGTCGCACGACTTCGGCGCTGGGAATGACTTCGTCGAGCTTCCAGCCGTTGGAGGCGCCAACATCCATGAATTCGATGAAGCGCAGGATGTGGCCCGAGCCCCGGAAGTATCTGGCCATCGGCAAAATCTGATCATCGTTGACGCCGCGTTTGACCACCATGTTGATCTTGACAGGGGCCAGGCCGGCGGCCGCGGCGGAATCAATGCCAGCCAGAACATCGGCCACTGGGAAATCGACATCGTTCATGGCCCGGAAGATTTCATCGTCCATGGCATCGAGGCTGACCGTAACCCGGCGCAGGCCGGCCGCCGCCAGCGCTTTGGCCTTGCGCGCCAGCAATGAGGCGTTGGTGGTCAGTGTCAGGTCGAGTGGCGTGCCGTCGATGGTGCGGATGGCCGTCAGGTTTTCGATCAGGCGTTCGATGTGTTTGCGCAGCAGCGGCTCGCCGCCGGTGAGGCGGACTTTCTGCACGCCGTGGGCGGCAAACAGGCGCACGACTTGTTCGATTTCTTCGAAGCTGAGCAAGGAGCTTTGCGGCAAGAACGCGTAGCTCTTGTCGAACACCGATTTGGGCATGCAATAGGTACAGCGAAAATTGCAGCGATCGGTGACCGAGATGCGTAAATCGTGCAGCGGGCGTGCCAACGTGTCGGTCAGCAAGCCGTTGGGAGGTGCTGCGTCAGCAGGGATAACTGGCAGGTCGGCGCGGTAGCGCGTCTCTGCGATCGGAATAATCCGCTTGGTCATGATCTTCCTGAGCGACCGCTTGGCGTGAGAGCCCTGGATGGGCAATCAGCAGCTCTGGCGGTGTGGCTGACACTGCCGAGCCAACTGAAACAATCCCTAGTGTAGCAATCACCAGCCGATCAGGTCCTTACCGGGAGGCTATAGACACGCTCCCGGTAAGGATTCATGCAACGCGCGTTCAGGAAGCGCGCGTCTCGCCGGTTTGAACCTGCTCCAGCGGCGCCGGTGCAGCTACCGGTGATTTGCGACGGACACGGCCGGCACGCGGGGTGGCCCGAGGGATGGGCGCAGCCTGAATGCCGGTCGACGGACCGGTTTCGACCATTTCGAGACCGGCGCTCTTGACGACTTCTTCAGGGGCAACGGCAGGCGCCGGAGCTGCAGCAACAGGGGCTGCCGCTTCGACTTCGGCCTCAGGCTCAGCTTCGGCCGCAACCGTGGCTTCAGGCTGCACTTCAACCTGGGCTTCCGGTTGCGCTTTCGGCTTGGCCGCTTCTGGCGCGGCTTCGGCCACGGGGGCCGGTTCAATCGTGTCGCTGGCCAGCGCTGCCGCAGCGGCAGCCGCGGCATCGTTCAGGCCCGGCCCTTCGGCGGCTTCGCCGGCAACCGGTGCCGACTCGTCGGTGTCGGCCGCAGCTTGCTCGTTTTTGCGGTTCGAGCGACCACCACGGGAGCGACGTTGACGCGGCGGCCGGCTGGCTGCCTGATCGTCCTGAGCCTGCTCATCAGACATCTCCGCGTCGGTGGCGTCAGTGGCTTCGGCGTCGGTGTCGTTTGACGCTGCGGCATTGGCCTCTTCGGCGGCGGGGCGTGAGCGACGACGACGGGGTGCCGGCGCGTTGTCGGCCTGCTCATCGTCGGCCTGATCGACCAGGGGGGCGGCATCAGCGGCAGCCTGACTTTCGTTGTCGTTGTCATCGCTGTCGTTGTTGCTGTCGCCATTGTCGGTACCGGCATTGTCCCGACTGCCACCGCGACGACCACGACGCCGGCGCGAGCGCTTGCGCGGCCCTTCGCTGGTGTTCTCGTCGCCATCACTGCCCTCGGCAGCCTGAGTGGTGACGTTGGTTTCCGCGGTGTCAGCCGTGTTGGCAACAGCGGCGGCCGTTGCGGCTACTGCCGGACCTGCGGTTTCAGTCTGACGACTGGTGTCGTCATTCTGTTCAGCCGTTTGCGTTGCCGTCGTGCTGACTTCGCTGGTGTTGCTGTCAGCACTGTCGGGGCGCCGCCGGCGGCGCCGACGACGACCGTCTTCGCGGACTTCTTCTGCCGTGTTCGTGTCGGCAGCTGTCGCGGTGCGGGCATTGTCCTGCTCGTCCGAGCGCTCGGCGTTGCGACCACGGCCGCCGCGACCGCGGCGACTGTCACTGTCGCGACCGCGCGCCGGCTTGTCATCGCGTCCTTCGGCACTGGCAGCGCCACGACCACGTCGGGACCGACCCGAGCCGTTGCCGTCATCGCGTTTGCTGCGGCTCCGGTCACGATTGCCACGCGGTGAGCGTGATTCGTTGCCGTCGCTGTCACTGCCTGCCTTGCTGTCTTTGTCACTGCTGGTGGCATCTGCCTCATTGGCGGCGCCACCGCTGAGCCAGCCGAACAGGCGACCCAGGAAGCCAACACCTTGTGCACCACCGGCCTTGGCGGCAGCGGCGGCGATCGGTGCCGGAGCGGGTTGCTCCTGTGGCTGCGGAGCGGGTGAATCAGGCGTGATGCCCTTGACCTTGGCTTCCTGACGCGGCTTGACGGTATCGGCTCGACGCTCAAGATAGCCGGCGTCACCGTCCGGGCCTTCGGCAACTTCATAGCTGCTGCGGTAGGTGGCCAGGCGTTCGTCATCGTGGCGCAGGCGCTCCAGCTTGTGGTGCGGCGTTTCGAGGAACTTGTTGGGCACCAGCACGACTTCAACCTTCGTACGGGCCTCAAGCTTGGCAATCTCGGCGCGTTTCTCGTTGAGCAGATAGGTTGCCACTTCAACCGGCACCTGAGCATAGATGGCGGCCGTGTTTTCCTTCATCGACTCTTCCTGGATCACCCGCAGAACCTGCAGGGCCGAAGATTCGGTGTCGCGGATGACGCCGGTACCGGTACAACGCGGGCAGGTGATGTGCGTGCCCTCGTTGAGCGCCGGGCGAATCCGCTGGCGTGACAATTCCATCAGACCGAAGCGGCTGATCTTGCCAGCCTGGACTCGGGCGCGCTCGATATACAACGCGTCTTTCAGGCGTTGTTCGACTTCGCGCTGATTGCGGCTGACTTCCATATCGATGAAGTCAATGACGATCAGGCCGCCGAGGTCGCGCAGGCGCATCTGGCGGGCCACTTCGTCAGCGGCTTCCAGATTGGTACGCAGTGCGGTTTCTTCGATATCGGAGCCGCGGGTGGAGCGCGCCGAGTTCACATCGATGGCGACCAGCGCCTCGGTGTGATCGATGACAATCGAGCCACCCGAGGGCAGCGGCACATTGCGCGAATACGCGGTTTCAATCTGGTGCTCGATCTGGAACCGTGAAAACAGCGGGGTATCGTCGACGTAGCGTTTGACCCGGTTTTCCATGTCGGGCATGACATGGGCCATGAACTGGCAGGCCTGCTGATAAATATCGTCAGTGTCGATCAGCAATTCGCCGATTTCGGGCGAGAAGTAATCACGAATGGCCCGGATCACGAGACTGGATTCCTGATAGATCAGGAACGGGCCCGACGAGGAGCCGGCAGCGCCTTCTACTGCGGTCCACAGTTGCAGCAGGTAGTTCAGATCCCATTGCAGCTCTTCGGAGGTGCGGCCGATACCCGCGGTGCGTGCGATCAGGCTCATCCCGTTCGGGTATTCGAGCTGATCCATGGTTTCGCGCAGTTCCTGGCGATCTTCGCCTTCAACCCGGCGCGAGACACCGCCGCCACGCGGGTTGTTCGGCATCAGCACCAGATAGCGCCCGGCCAGCGAAATGAACGTGGTCAGCGCGGCGCCTTTCGAGCCTCGCTCTTCCTTGTCCACCTGAACGATGACTTCCTGGCCTTCGGTGATCGCATCCTGAATGCGGGCCTTGGAGACCTCGACACCGGACTTGAAGTAAGACCGGGAGATTTCCTTGAACGGGAGAAAGCCGTGCCGTTCTTCGCCGTAGTTGACGAAGGCCGCTTCGAGGCTGGGTTCAACCCGGGTGATGACCCCTTTGTATATATTGCTTTTGCGAGACTCGCGTCCGGCCGACTCGATATCGATATCGACCAATTTTTGGCCATCGACGATGGCAACCCTCAGCTCTTCGGCATGAGTGGCGTTAAAAAGCATTCGCTTCATTGGGAATGACTCCATGCGCAAGATGCGTGGCCTGCGCACAGCCAGCCAGAATAACGAGGAGCCGCTTTTATTCCTGGGACGATTCAGCCAGCGCCCGGTCCGGACCCGTCACAACCGCGTTCACCGCCGGGCGCGACCGGCAGCAATGGCTGCGGGTCGGCGGGGGTTGAACAGGGTGGAGCAGGGGCATCGGACATATTGCTGTCAAGAACGGTTGTCGCTGGACAAAGATTGGTTCGTGCTGCGGTGTGCAGCGGTCGGGTTCGACGTTATCGGCATCGTCGCTCGGGGGCGGCGATCGCATTGTTGAAATTCTTTCGGATGACGCTGCTCACCAGTACAGATAGCAGACAGCAACGTGGACTTTGCCGATGCTGCGCAGGTTGGATTGCGTTCCGGCGTCAGGATTGGCCTGACAAGCCTCGGATCAGGAAGCGAGGCCGTGTGATAATCGGTCCTGATGCTTCCAGTGCAATCCTGCCTGGATCACTCGCCGTTCAGAATGCTGTCGGGCGCTGCAATGACAAAATCTCCTCTTAAGTATAGCAACTTGGCGTTCCGACCGGGTGATGTGTCAATGCCATGTCAGCAAAGCGCCGTTGCTGGCGGAGCCGTCAAAGCCCCCGAATCGCCTGAATTGTCGAGCAATGCCACCCTGGAGAGGCTTTTTGAGCGGTTTTATCGTGAGATTGAGGGTAAATTGCCCGGTAATGACGAACTTCGATTCAGCACAGCAGCGGGTTAGTGAACAATGACTTCTGTTGTTTCTAGCCACCAGGTTCGCGTTGAGACCGTCGATGAGGCGAGCGACGGCCAACGTTTGGACAATTTTCTCGCGAAAACCTGTCGCGGCGTCCCCAAGAGCCATCTGTATCAGCTCATTCGCAGTGGTCAGGTCCGGGTCAATAAAGGCCGGGCCAAAGCCGATACCCGGCTGGCCCTTGGCGATCTGGTCCGGGTGCCTCCTATTCGCACCCGCGATAAACCGGTCGAGCCGGAGGGTGGGATGCGCCAGCGCAGCCTGGCCGGCCTCGGCGAGCGGCTGCCGGTGGTCTATGAAGACGAATCCCTGGTCGTGATTGACAAGCCCGCGGGCACCGCGGCTCATGGCGGTAGCGGTGTCTCGTCGGGGGTTATCGAGCAGTTGCGGGCCGCACGCCCCGAGGCGCGCTTTCTGGAGCTGGCGCATCGACTCGATCGCGACACGTCGGGTCTGTTGATGCTGGCCAAGAAGCGGCCGATGTTGCGCCGCCTGCATGAACTGTTGCGGGGCGGACGCATCGAGAAAAATTACGTCGCCATCGTGCTCGGCCAGGTGCCCAGGCGCGACAAGACCATCCGTCTGGCCTTGACCCGGATTGAGCGCGCCAGTGGTGATCGTGCGGTGGTCGTTGACCCCAACGGGCGCGAGGCGGTGACCCGCGTCCTCGGCCTGAGCAGCCGGGAGTTGCGCTCGGTGGGTTTGATCAGTCTGGTGGCGCTGCGCCTGGAAACCGGCCGCACGCATCAGATCAGGGTGCACATGGCCTCATCAGACTGGCCCTTGCTTGGCGATCCGCGCTACGGGCGCTTTGACATCAATCGCCGCGCCGCGCAGCAAGGCTTTACGCGGATGTATCTTCACGCCCGCGAGTTGTCATTCGCCCATCCCGGGACCGGGCAACGACTGCGACTGCGCTCGCAATGGCCGCAGACGTTCGGGGAATTGTTTGAAGAGCCGGTCGACCGCGCCGGTAGCGAAAAGGGCGGCGCCCATGACTGAACTCGAACTGATCGTCTTCGACTGGGATGGCACGATCATGGATTCCACCGCGGCAATCAGTCTGTCGATCTGCGCGGCGGCGGCCGATCTGGGCTTGCGCGTGCCGAGTCAGCGCGAAGCGGCCGATGTGATCGGCCTGAGCATGCGTGATGCGCTGGCCCGTGTAGTGCCTGATCTGACCGCCGACAAGGTGGCCGAATTCAATGACCGCTACCGTGTTCACTACATGGCCAGCGATCCGGAATTACTGCCTTTCAACGGTATTCCCGAGTTGCTTGAAGAGTTGGCGGCCAGCCCGGTGATGGTGGCGGTAGCCACGGGCAAGTCGCGAGGTGGCCTGATTCGCGTGCTCGATGCCCTCGACTGGCATCGCTACTTTCTGTCCACCCGGTGTGGCGACGATCGCTATCCGAAGCCGCATCCGTGGATGCTCGAAGATCTGATTGCCGAGCTGGGTGTCGCGCATACTGGCACCGTGATGGTCGGCGACACTACCCATGATCTGGGCATGGCCCGCGCCGCCGGCGTGAGCGCCATTGGGGTCACCTATGGCGCGCAGTCGCGGGCAAGTCTTGCGACCGAGCCGCATTTGACGCTTGTCGATGATGTGGCGGGGCTGCGGGCTAGCTTGCAACAACTGCGCAGCGGTGATGCTGTTGGCTGAATGGATCTGCGCCGGTCCGGCCACCGACATCGCCGAATCGGGTCCGGGTCTGCGGGTTGATATGCCGGTGCCAGACGCGCCGCGCACCGAACCGGCGTTTGTCGTGCGCTATCAGGGCGAGCTGTGCGCATATCTGAATCGCTGCGGACACGTGCCGGTCGAACTGGATTGGCCGGAGGGGCAGTTTTTTGATTCCGAAGCGGTGTTTCTGGTTTGCGCGACGCACGGCGCCGCCTACAGTCCGCAAACCGGTGCCTGCATGGTCGGGCCTTGTGCCGGGCGCGGACTGGTACGCCTGCAGGTTCGTGAAACGGACGGGCAGGTCTGGCTGCGCTGGCCGCCAGCAAGTAATTAGATCCTAATTGAATTCACGGAGCTATCAGAATGAGTGACTTTCTCAGCCAGCCGCCCCGCGGCAGCCAATCTGGCGCAACAGCCTCTGGCGGGCCTCGCTGGGAGCAATCGGTGCTCGAAAAAATGGCGCTTGAACTGGTTGCCGAGCGCCGCACCGCGCGTCGCTGGAACATTTTCTTCCGCTTGGTTTTTCTGGCTTACCTCACTGCGCTGGCGGCTTATCTGCTGGGCTGGTTTCCGAGCGACGAGCCCGCTGCCGGTGGGCCGGGTCGGCATACGGCGCTGGTCAGTATCGAAGGCGAAATCAGTGCCGATGGCAAGAACAGCGCCGAAGTCATCAACCGGTCCCTGCGCGCCGCCTTCAAGGATGCCGGCACCGCGGGCGTGGTGTTGCGGGTCAACAGCCCTGGCGGTTCGCCGGTACAAAGCGGTCTTATTTATCGAGAAATTCGTCGATTGCGTAAGGAGTATCCAGATACTCGTTTAGTGGCAGTGGTCGAAGAAATCTGTGCATCGGGGGGTTATTACGTGGCCGCCGCCGCCGACGAAATCCATGTCGACAAGGCCAGCCTCGTCGGCTCCATCGGCGTATTGCTCAACGGTTTCGGCTTCACTGGCACGATGCAGAAGCTCGGCGTCGAGCGCCGCTTGTATACCGCTGGCGAGAACAAGGGCTTCCTCGATCCATTCACGCCGGTGGCGCCGGCCGAGCGCGACCACATTCAGCAGATGCTGGGCGATATTCACACGCAGTTCATCGAGGCGGTGCGAGCAGGGCGTGGCGACAAGCTGAACAAGAGTGCCGATCTGTTCACCGGCCTGGTCTGGACTGGTGAGCGCTCGGTAGAGCTAGGCCTGGCCGACGGCCTGGGTTCTGTCGACTCGGTGGCTCGTGATTTGTTCGAGGCGGAAAAGATCGTCAATTTCCGGGAGCGCAAATCGATCGTTGATCGGCTTGCCGACAAGGTCGGCGTGCAGCTGATGCACCTCATGTCCGACGGGCTTGGCGCGGCCAGCACGGCCCCTGTCTGGCGTTAATTGGCCGCTGGGGTGGCCAGTGGCGGGTAGCCGGTGCGCGTGAGCAGTCGGCAAAGGGCAATCAGGGGCAGGCCGATCAGTGCGGTCGGGTCGGGGCCGTCGATGGCGCTGAGCAGGGTAATGCCCAGCCCCTCGCTCTTGGCGGCGCCGGCGCAGTCGTAAGGTGTTTCAGCCCGCAGATATCGCTCGATCTCGGCATCATCCAGCGTGCGAAAGCGTACGTGTGTGGTGACGACCTCAGTGAGGGTGTCACCGCCGGTCAGCGGGGCGACCGTCAGCGCGGTATGAAAGGCCAGGCTGTGGCCCGAGGCCGCGCGTAACTGGGCGACGGCCCGCTCATGGGTGCCGGGTTTACCGATTGGCGTGCGGCCATCGATGGTCGCGACCTGATCGGAGCCAATAACCAGCCGGTCTGCGGCGTCTACCGGCTGCTCGCGCAACCGGGCGGCAACGGCCAGGGCTTTCGCGCAGGCCAGGCGAGCGGCAATCTCGGCTGGCATCTCATCGCTTTGCGGACTCTCATCAACGGCCGGGTCTTCGGTGCGAAACGGCAAATGCAGGCGGGCCAGCAATTCGCGGCGATATGGTGAGGTAGAGGCAAGAACCAGCATGGGTTGTAAGGCTCGGGTTGAACCGGCAAAGCAGGCCGGTGTGATCGGGCAGGGGATTCTGAGTGGAGCGAGAGGGCTAATATTAAGGTTTTGGGGCAGGCGAGCGCTTTGACTGATCAGAATATTTCTCCGCAGGTACCCGAGCCCGGCGTCCGTTTCGTCGATCCGGTAGCGCTGGCGCGCCGCAGCGCCAGGCTGGAGCGCACGACGCCGGTAGCCGTGTTCGAGCGGCTGTGCAGCGCTCTGGCCGCGCCGGACGGCGATGTGCACTGGGTTGCCGAATTCTCGCAAGAGGTGCGCAGCGACAATGTCAGGCTGTCCTGGCTGGCCTTGCGCTTCGACTCGGAAGTGCAGTTTGCCTGCTCGTTGTGCGCCGAACCCATGCCGGTCACGCTCGACGCTGAGCGGCGCTTTTTGTTTGTCCGCGATGATGACGAGGCCGCCCGGCTCGATGAGCTGGCCGAAGATCATGATGTGCTGGCCGCCGAAGAGCGCTTTGATCTGCTGGATCTGGTTGAAGATGAGCTGATTCTGGCCTTGCCGCTGCTGATGCATCATGATGTCTGTCCGGAGGCTTCCGGTGCCGATGCGATGGACGCCCCTGAGCCGGTCGATACCCAGCAGCCTTTTGCCGACCTGGCCGCCAAAATGGCTGCACTTGGTGGAAAAAAGGCAGATTAATCGGTCTGTTCAGGCAGTAATTGCCCCATTTGACGTTGTCGGGGCTGTAAAACACTTGGCGGGGCAGTCTGTCCTGTTACAATGCGCGATTACTTTTTTCGAGCGGTAGAAAAAAATGGCTGTTCAGCAAAACAAGCGTTCCCCCTCGCAGCGCAACATGCGCCGGGCCCACGACCAGGCACGTAATGCGCCGCTGGCCATCGAGCCGACGACCGGCGAAGTGCACCTGCGTCACCACATCAGCCCCAACGGTTTTTACCGGGGCAAGAAAGTCGTACAGACCAAGAACGACGATTAAGCTCACAAGCAACGCAGGCGTGCCAGGGTTCTGATGTCAGTTGACTCGATGTCGAAGGCTGCGCGCCGGAGTAAACAGTGATGCGCAAGACAAGGCGGTTGGCCAGGCCGGCGAGCCAGGCACTTGCGGCACAGACCAGGCAAAGCCAAGCGGACGCAGGGGAGCCAGTGGTAATGATCGATCTCGATCCCAATGATGTCTCCGGCGCTCTGACGCCCCGGTGCCAGTTCACGGAAGTACAGGCTCGCCAGTGACCACCATCACTATTGCAGTGGATTGCATGGGTGGCGACCATGGCATTCCGGTAACGGTGCCCGCGTCGCTCGCCTTTTTGTCGCGTACCCCCGACAGCCGCTTGCTGCTGATCGGACGCGAAGAGCAGATTCAGGCCGCCCTCGATCAGAAGCGCCCAAGTGCGGCGCTGCTGGATCGCATCACCATCGAACACACTGACGAAGTGGTCGAGATGGATGATCCGCCGGCGGTCGCCTTGCGCTCCAAGCGCAAGTCTTCGATGCGGCTGGCAGCCAAAGCAGTCCACGAGGGGCGGGCCGACGCCTGCATCAGCGCGGGTAACACTGGCGCGCTGATGGCTATCTCGCGGTTTGTGCTGAAGATGTTGCCCGGTATTGAACGGCCGGCTATTGCGACGCAATTGCCGCACCGCAATAACGGCACTACGACAATGCTCGATCTGGGCGCCAACGTCGATTGCGAACCGCAGCATTTGTTGCAGTTCGCGATGATGGGCTCGGCGCTGGTGATCGCCCTGAACGATAAAACCAATCCGTCGATCGGCTTGTTGAATATTGGCGAAGAGGTGATCAAGGGTAACGATACTGTCAAGCAGGCAGGTGTGCTGATTCGTGAATCAGGGCTGAATTTTCATGGCAATGTCGAAGGCGACGATATTTACAGCGGTGTCGTTGACGTGATTGTCTGTGATGGCTTTGTGGGCAACGTTGCGCTGAAAACTTCCGAGGGCCTGGCGCAGATGCTCGGCGGTTTCATTCGTGAAGAATTCACCCGGCATCCGCTGACCAAACTGATGGCGTTGTTCTCTTTTCCGGTGCTGCGCCGCTTCAAGCATCGTGTCGATCACCGTCGCTACAACGGGGCCGCACTGGTTGGCTTGCGGGGCGTGGTTTTCAAAAGCCATGGTTCGGCTGATATTCTTGCTTTCGAATCTGCGCTTGCCCGCGCGCATCATGCGGCGGCCAATCGCCTTCTTGACCGCATTTCAGAGACCTTGCAAGCCGTGCAAAAACAGCAATCCCTCGAATCAAATCCCAGCAGCGACAGCGCCGAAGTGGTGGCGCCATGACTGTGCATAGCCGCCTTATCGGCTCCGGTTCCGTATTGCCGGGCGAACCGATTTCCAACGACGAATTGGCTGCGCGCCTGGCGCGCCAGGGCGTCGAGACTTCCGATGAATGGATCGTCGCCCGCACCGGTATTCGGCAGCGCTACTTCGCTGACGGCCAGACCACCAGTGAACTGGCCACTGAAGCGGCGCGCCAGGCACTCGACAATGCCGGTATTACGGCCGATCAGATTGATCTGATCATCGTGGCAACGTCTACCGCCGACTGGATCTTCCCCAGTGCTGCCTGTCTGGTGCAAAAAGCAATCGGCAACGTCGGCGCGGCTGCGTTTGACGTGCAAGCGGTCTGCTCCGGCTTTGTTTATGGGGTGGCCAATGCCGACGCACTGATTCGCGCCGGTGTTGCCAAAACGGCGCTGGTCATTGGCGCTGAAACCTTTTCCAATATTCTCGACTTCAACGATCGCACGACTTGCGTGTTGTTCGGCGATGGCGCTGGCGCCATCATCCTGACTGCTGATGAAAAACCTGGCGGTGTGCTGGCCTCTCGCTTGCATGCCGACGGACGTTACGAAAACATTCTGCGTACCCCCGGCTGCGTTGCGGCGGGCAAGGTCACCGGCCACCCGTTCCTGACCATGGACGGTCAAGCCGTATTCAAGCTGGCCGTTGGCGTGCTCGATTCGGTAGGCCGCGAGGTGCTTGAGGCTGCTGGCCGCACCATGGACGACATCGACTGGCTGATTCCACATCAGGCCAATGTGCGCATTCTCAATGCAACCGCGCGCAAGATGGGTATCCCACAGGACAAAGTTGTCATGACGGTTGATTCGCACGCCAATACCTC
>CAXBNM010000133.1:0-11907 GCA_963976885.1 uncultured Burkholderiaceae bacterium | reverse complement strand
TTTTGCTCGCCGTGCCGGCCAGTGTCGATGCGGCCATCGGCCGCCAGACGCTGATCCAGCTTGATGCTGAAGTGTTCAGCCCGACCGAACTGAGCGTCAGCCAGCAACAGCAACTTCGCGCCCGACTGGACGCGGTGGTCAGGCGAGCCTGGGCCAGCCGCGATGAGCCGCCCCCTGAGTTCGAGTTGGCCTTTCGTTCCAGCTCGGTCGGCCCCAATGCGTTTGCACTGCCCGGTGGCAGCATCGTGCTTACCGACGAATTGGTCGAACTGGCCGATGGCAATCTGGACATGGTGGTCGGCGTCCTCGCCCATGAAATCGGCCATGTCGAAGGCCGTCATGGCATGCGCGCGGTCGCGCAGTCCTTGCTCGCTGCGACGGCAATGGCGGTGGTTCTGGGCGATGCCAGCTCATTGCTGACCAGTGCGCCGCTGGTGTTGGGCTCGCTGGCCTACACTCGCGATCTGGAGCGCCAGGCCGACGACCATGCGATAGCGCTGATGCAGGCCAATGACATTTCACCGCGAGTGATGGCGGAGTTTTTCCGGAAGGTGCTCGATGCCAACGATGTGCCCGCGGACGATACCGGCAACGAGGGTGGGCTCGACAGGCTGGGATTGCTCTTCTCGAGCCACCCCGGCGCCCGCGAACGCATCAGGAAGTTTGAGGACGCGGCGCTGCGTTGAGGGGCGGCGTGGCATCGGCGCGCAGGCGCCGGCGTAACCAGGCCAGCACCAGCACCGCGGTCAGCGCGCCGAGCAAGTCGGCCGCAAAATCGGCCGCGCTCGAATAACGGCCCGGGTTGTATGCCTGTGTCCATTCATCGGCAATGCCTACCGCTGCCGTCAGAACCACGGCACCCCAATCGGCATGGGGCCGCCCGCCGCCACACAAGACCCAGAAAATGCCGCACAGGCCACCGAAGAACAGGTAGTGGACGAGTTTGTCCCAAGGCGCCGAAAACAGCCCGGTAGAGATCGGCCGCGAGCCAAGATAGAACAACGCAAACACCAGCGACACGCTCAGCAGCAAGGCCAGCAAGCGCAATCGCCGTGGCGGAAAGACAAGCGGCGCCAGCAGACGGCGAAGTCCGGTAGCGCCACTCATTGCAGACATCCTTGCATCATCACATCGCCGGAACGAACGGTTCCCATTGCAGATCTTTATCGGAAAAAACCGTCGGTTCAATCGGCCATTCGATACCGAAAGCCGGATCATCCCAGCGGGCACCACGTTCGGCACCCGGCGTATACGCCTGGCTGACCAGATAGAACATGTCGGTATCGTCCTGCAAGGTCAGGTAGCCGTGCGCGCACAGTGGCGGCACATACAAGGCCTGCCGGTTGGCGGCGGACAACTCCACCCCGAACCACTTCAGGTAGGTCGGCGAACCCTCGCGCACATCCACCAGAACATCGAACACTGCGCCGCGCACGCAACGCATCAGCTTGGCCTCGGCCGCGGGCGCGACCTGATAATGCAGCCCGCGCATCGTCCCGGCTTTCACCGTATTGGCCAGATTGGCCTGGACGACCGGCATCTCGATGCCGGCCTTGGCGAACTCCTCCGTGCAGAAGGCGCGCGCGAAGTCACCGCGCTCGTCACCGCGCGGCTCCAACTCGATCAGGAAGGCACCCTCGATGCCCGTCGGGGCAAACTTCATGCGCCCGTCAGGCTCAGGCCGATGCCTTCATACGCCGGCAACTGGTCGGGCTGGAACATCCGGCGCCCATCGACCACCAGCGGCTTGGCACCACTGGCTGCCAGCAGCTTGGGCAGGACCAGAAACTCGGGCCAGCGCGTCGCTACCACCACCACATCGGCACCCTCGATGCATTGCTCGATCGATTCGGCGTAAATGATGCCGTCCGAGCCGAGTTCTTCGCGGCCGGTTTCCATCGCAATCGGATCGAACGCACTGACCTTGGCGCCCTTGGTGCGCAACTCACGCACGAGGGTCAGCGAGGGCGACTCGCGCACATCGTCGGTACCGGGCTTGAACGCAATGCCAAGAACGGCCACACGCTTGCCAGCGACATCGGGATGATGTTTTTCGATCAGTTCGATCAGCCGGTTCGGCTGATCGGCATTGATGTTGATCACCGAGCGCAGCAACTGCATCGACGACTGTTTGCGCTCGCCATACTCGATCAGCGCCTTCACGTCTTTGGGGAAGCAACTGCCACCAAAGCCGCAGCCGGCTTCCACATAGGTGGTCATGGACGGGCTGATTCGTGAGCCATCGCCCATGATCGGCGAGAAGCGTTTATCGAGACACACGCCTTTGAGCACTTCGACCACATCGACATTGCCAACCTGGGTACACAGGTTGCCGATTTCGTTGGAGAAGGAAATCAAGGTGGCCAGCAGCGAGTTGGCCGCGTACTTGATCATCTCGGCGGTACGCGGTGAGGTGCGCAGCTTGTCGGTATCGGGAAAGCATGCGTACAGCTCACCGAGCGCATCGCGGGTGCGTTCGTCGATGCCGCCAAGCACGATGCGATCGGGTTCCATGAAGTCGGCAATGGCTTCGCCTTCTTTCAGGAACTCCGGGTTCATGCCGACGCCGAAATCCTTGCCGGCCTTCTTGCCCGAAAAGCGCTCGAGCAAAGGCAGCACAACGTCTTCGGTCGTGCCCGGCACCACGGTACTTTTCACGATAACCACGTGATAGCCGTCTTTCTTGCCGATGGCCGTGCCGATCTGCTCGGACACCTGGCGAATGTATTTGAGATCGATCTGCTCGCCATCGAACGGCGTACCGACCGCAATCATCGACAGATCGCTGTTGATGACCGCCTCTTCGAGTTCGGTGGTGGCCTTCAGTTTGCCATCGGCCACCAGCCGCTTGAGCATCGGCTCGAGGCCGACCTCATAGATTGGCGGGTCACCGGCGTTGATACGCGCGACCTTCTCGGGCACCACATCGATGCAGACAACATCATGATCTTTATCGGCCAGACAAACGCCCGAGACCAGACCTACGTAGCCGGTTCCTACAATAGAGACTCTCATTACGCTTCCACCGTTTCCTGATTATCCTGATACCAAACCATTGTGCGACGCAGCCCATCGGCGACGCTGACGCTCGGCTCATAGCCCAATTCGGTACGCGCCTTCTCGATGATCGGGCAACGACGATTGGGGTTATCGACGAGGTAATCCTTGTCTTCACTGACCTTGCGCACCAACTTACCCTTGTAATCAAACAGATCCTGGGCGTTTTCGATGACACGATCGGCCAGTTCCTTCATTGAAATTTCGGGCTTCTCGATGCCGATGTTGTAGGCCTCACCATCGCGGCCACGGAACAGAATCTTGTAATAACCCACGATGGCGTCAGCGATGTAGCAGAAGGTGCGCGTCGGCGAGCCGTCCGAGAGCATCACGATGTCGCGGTCGGCCAGCACGTCGCGCACGAAGTCCGGCAGCACCCGGGCGTCGGTCAGCTTCAGACCCGGACCGTAGTTGTTGAACGGGCGCGCAATACGCACCGGCACCTCGTGTTGCTGCGCAAAGTTCACGCACAGCGTTTCCCCGTAGCGCTTCGATTCGTCGTAGCAGGCGCGCGGCCCGGTACACGACACGTTGCCGCGGTAGGTTTCGGGGGTCGGAATGAATTCGGGCTGCGGGTCGCCGTAAATTTCGCTGGTCGAGTAGAACAGAATGCCGCCCATCGGCGTGCCGGCCTTTTTCTGCGCAACCGCGTAATCCAGCACATTGCGCAGACCGTTGACGTTGGCGTCCATCGTCTCGATCGGCCACTTGCGGTAATACTTGGGCGAGGCAATCGACGCGGCATGGACGATGTAATCGAGATGACCGATATCGGCGGGCATCGGGTCGGTGACGTCATGGCGGGCAATCGTGAACTTCGGGCTGCCCTCGAGCGCGGTCAGCCAGTCGGGGATGCCGCGAATGAAGTTATCAAACACCAGCAGTTCGGCCTGATCGGCATCGGCTTGCGATTTATTGAAATGCAGCACCGCCTGAACCAGGTAATAGCCGAGAAAACCGGCTCCACCAATGATCAGAATGCGTTTGCCCTTCAGATTGGCAAACTCTTGTTTCAGGCCGGCGCAAATGTAGTCCAGATCCTGGGTGACAACTTCCTGAGCAGTCTTGGCTGTGTTCATGAAACCCTGATAGCGAAAGAATGAAAAATGGGCGCACTGGCCAACCGTGCGCTGCAATGATGATGCGCAATCTCGTGCCGCATGCGATGGTGCAATGCGGCGATATGCAGCCGCACAATGCCGTAAATCCGGGGCCGGCTATACCTGAAGCCGACCAGCGGCCATTTATCGGGCCACGCCGGACCACGCGCGGCCGACCCGAACCGCCACACGGCAGCAAGGCCCGCCGGCGCCAATGCGATCCGGACGAGCCTCGGGGCCAGTGGCACCAGGCTCAGACGCCGAAGAAGAGTTTGTCCTGCTCGGCCCGCAGCCGCACACACAGATTGTCGGGCAGTTCGACGTCGTCGTAGGTAATGAATGCGTCTTTGGCGACCGGACGCTTCAGTTTGGCCCCTTCGGCGATGCCAATAGGCAACAGATTCTCGGCAATCGTGGTGTCGGCGTTCTCGCACATGCCGTAACAGGTGTAGCCGCCCAGCATATCGAGCGTGTCACCCGCCTTGAGATCGATTTTGGCGGCCGTGACGACATCAACCACCGGCTTGCCAGCCGGCGCGATGACAACGTCACGATGCAGCACGGCGCGCGCCGCCGACAACGGCACTTCGAAGACGGTCAGGTGATAAGGCACGTAAAAGCTGTACAGCGGGCCTTTACCCAGCTTGCCGTAATCGAGATAGATTTTCTGGCCTTCGTTGGCTACTTCAGCGAACACATACACGCCGGGGCTGGGCAATGCACCAACCACATAATCGACGATTCCGCCGTGGGAGCGCAGCATGTCAATGTCGTACATGCCGACCATTTCATCAACATGACCTTTGAATTCCCAACCGATCATGCCGCGCTGAGAAACCTTCATGCCGGTAGCGTTGGCCACGATTGCCTGCTCGAAGGAGATCTTCGTGCCATCAGCAAAGCTGGTCACCATGGTGGCAGTCTGCCCCCATTGTTTGGCAAACGACTCCTGGGTGGTCGGATTGCGATACCGGTCCTGCAGGCCTTTGATATTGCCGCAGACCAGCGGCCGCAGGCCCGCCGCTTCGACAAAGCGCAGCAAATTGAGCTGTACGCCGGGCTGATCGCCATCACAACCGGTATAGATCACACCGGCCTTGTCGGCCCGGGTTTTGAGCAAGGGCCCGACGGTGCCATCCAGTTCGGCATTCATCAGCACGATGTCTTTGCCGCAATCGATGGCATGCGTGGTGATCTGGGCACCAAACTCGACCGCACCGGTCGATTCGATCAGCACATCGATGCCCGGCGCCTCGCACAACAAGCGGGCATCGCCCGTAACACAGGGCTGGCCGGACGCAATGGCGTCTTCAAGGTCACCCAGCGTGCTGACTTCGCGCACCCCTTCGACACCAGCATACGCATAGGTTGCAACGGCATTGGCCGGCGTCCGGTTCGCAATCGCGGCCAGCGTCATGCCGGGCAAAAAGTTACAAAGTTGGTTGGCGATACCGCGAGCCATGAATCCGGCGCCAATCAGGCCAACCCTGATCGGCTTGCCTTCAGCCGCTCGCTGGCGCAGTGCCGTGTCGACAATAATCATTAGAAATGCTCTTGTTTGGGGGCCGTAGCGTGAATTCGGTTCAGTTTAATGGAGCCCCTGCGGCGCCACCTAATTGTAGTTGCTACCGACAGACAAACGGTGGAGATGGGAACGGCCGACGGCAATCAAGCCTCGATGAACCGGCTTGAGAAGCCTCAAAGTGGTGCCATGGCCAGTCCGGGCGCGCCGTCGGCACCCGCAGAGCCATCGCCAGCCTTACCTTGACCCTGTTGACGGTAATGTCGCAGAGCCTCAAGGTTAACTCAACATATATTGACGGAGTATTGCCAAACATAAACTGTCTGTCTGGAGACGCCTGGCTGTTGCATACTTCGGGGATCATGAGTGACAACCCCCCTAACAGTAAGCGCCCGGGCATGCTGGCCGCCGTCGATCTTGGCTCCAACAGTTTTCGGCTCCTTATCGGCAAGATCGAGAGTACAGCGCTGGGCGAGCATATTCGTCCCATCGACACGCTCAAGGAACCGGTGCGCCTCGCTGCTGGCCTGGCGCCCGACGGCTATCTTGATGTTGAGGCTCGCCAGCGTGGCATGGCCGCTCTGGCCCGCTTTGGCGAACGACTCGCCCATTTCGAGCCCGAGGCCGTACGCGCCGTGGCGACCAATGCGCTGCGGGTGGCCTCCAACGCCAATGCGTTTCTGGTGCCGGCCCAGACAGCACTCGGTTTCCCGATTGAAATCATTTCCGGCCGCGAAGAGGCCCGGATGATCTATCTCGGTGCCTCCCATTCGTTGCCACGCGACCAGGCCGACCGACTCGTCGTCGATATCGGCGGCGGCTCAACCGAGTTGATCATTGGCCGCGATGATGAAGCCAAGCTCGTCGAATCCGCCCCCATTGGCTGCGTGTCGCTCTCGCGCCAGTTCTTCCCCGATGGCAAGGTTACCGTCAAGGCGCTTGAAAAAGCCCGGGTCGCGGCCCGCGATGCGCTCGCCCCCTATGCCGAGGCCTACCGCCGACACGGCTGGCAGTATGCGGCGGGCACCTCCGGCACGGCCAAGTCATTGGCCCAGATCAGCGACACCAACTTCGGCTCGGGTCACATCACCGGCCAGTCGATGAGTCAGATCGCCGAGGTGCTGGCCCGTGAAGGCGACGTCAACACCTCCAAGATCGCCGGCCTCCGGGCGGATCGCCGACCGGTGCTGCCGGGCGGCCTGGCGCTGATGATGGCGGTATTCGATGAGTTCGGCACCGACAGCATGCGCTATTGCGATGGCGCCTTGCGCGAAGGCGCGCTGTACGACCTGCTCGGTCGCAGTGCCGGACACGATATGCGACAAATCACCGTCACCCAGATGGCCGAGCGTTACGCCATCGACCATCAACATGCCGAGCACCTGTCCACTACCGCACTGGCCTTGTTCGATCAGGTAGCCGCCGTCGTCGACGAAGACGGGCTCGAGCCTGGCGAGCGCCGCCAGACACTCGCCTGGGGCTGCCGCCTGGCCGAGGTCGGGCTGGCCATCTCGCACGATTCGTATCACAAGCATTCGGCCTATGTGCTGTCCAATGCCGATATGCAAGGCTTCTCCAAACCCGAGCAGCGCCTGCTGGCCATGCTCGCGCTGGGGCAGACGGGCGGGCTGCGCAAGATGCGCTCAATCGTCAGAAACCGCAGTGAATGGCTGATGGTGTTGTGCCTGCGCCTGGCCTCGGTCATGCACCGGCGGCGCGACGACGAACCACGGCCAATGCCGCGCCTGTCGCT
Source organism: uncultured Burkholderiaceae bacterium (assembly GCA_963976885.1). Classification (GTDB taxonomy): domain Bacteria; phylum Pseudomonadota; class Gammaproteobacteria; order Burkholderiales; family Burkholderiaceae_E; genus JAUIAI01. The sequence goes on along the minus strand of CAXBNM010000133.1, from coordinate 4,475 downwards.
GCACAAGAACAAGGTTGTCATCGAATTGCCGGCCAAATGGGCGGCGATGCATCCGCTTACCGACGGCACGCTGGCCTCGGAAGTGCAACTCTGGCAAGACACCAACGCGTTCGACGCCATCAGCTACCAGACGGTCTGACTGCGGGCGGCGGCCTGTGCGCGCCAACGGCCCCACGGGCGCGCGCACCGCGGGGCGGAAATATCGCTGAACTGGCGTGGCGCGCCCGGCCGACCGGGCCGCTACCGGCGGCCGATCAGGCCACCGGGCTCAGGCTCGGACCCGGTCGAGCAGACGACGGTCCATGCCCCACATGTCGACAATGACCGGAAAATCGGCGCAACCGAAGTCAACGTCATAATGGGGTTCGCCCATCAGGCGCGCGCCCATCCGGACATAACTCTTGATCAGCGGCGGCATCTGCAGCAGTGCTTGTTGATCGAATGGCTGCTCGATCATCGGCAAGCGACGCCGCGGCCAGGTCCGCCACGGCTCGTCGGCCATGCTGGTCGTGCTCAGATGGCGATACAGTCGCATCGCCAGTTCGCCGCCGTCCGCCAGACTCACACTGGCCGCGCCAAGTGCATAACGCTGGCCGGTAGTGCCGACATAGTCGACCAGGGCCGCCCAGAGCAATCGAATCGTCACGCCGTTGCGATAACCCGGTGCCACACAGGTGCGCCCCACCTCAACGATCTGATCGCGCACCGGATTGAGCCGGGTCATCCAGAACTCGCCATCGCAATACAGGCAACCCAGTTCCTCGGCCTTGTCGGGCAACAACATCCGGCAGGTGCCGACAATGCGACCGGTCGCCTTCTCAACGGCAATCAGGTGCTCGCAGAACGGGTCAAACACATCACGCTCAAGTTCGCCGCTGCTCGCCAGACCCGGATTGGCCCCCATCTCACTGACAAACACCTGATGGCGCAGCGCAAAGGCCAGATCGATCTGCTCGGGCGTCACGGCCCGAATCACTTGCACGGTTTCGTTGCAGGCCAACACCGCAGCCTCGTCAATCGCGACGCGATGGAGCCGCTCGCGCGGCGCTTGCAGCAGCGCCGCGGGGGCGCGTTGGGGGGTGCTACGCACTCTCTGTGCATCCAGCAGCAGACTCGTCATTCCGCTCAACTCCGTTCAGGACAAGCAGCGAGCGTGACGCAGCGCGATGGCAGAATCGTGACCGATCGATTAAGGATCTGTGACGGTCGGGCTCAATCCGACAAACGGGCCGCCGTGAAAGCAGGGTCGCGCACACTGACCACGACCACCGCCGGCTCGCGTTCGGCCCGATAACGCAGAGCCCAGATGCCGGCCTTGCGAAGAGTCAGCGCAAAGGGCTGCGGGCCGAGCAGACTGCTGATCAGCTCGCCCAGCTGCGGTTGATGCCCGACCAGCACCACCGGCCCACCGGGCTGAGGCCAGCAGGCGCGCAACGCGGCTCGGGCGGCGGCCACCGGCTGCCCCGGCGCCAGATCGTCGAGCCGGCTTGGCGGGCCAGCAAAACTGGCGGTCTGCCAAGCGCGCGGCGCCGGACTGCTGAGCAAAGTGAGTTGCGGGCCGGCAACGGCTTGCAGCCAGCGGGCCGCGGCCTGCGCCTGCTTGCGGCCCTTGCCACTCAACTGCCGATGAAAATCTGCCTCGGCATCGTCGAGCGGCGTGCCCGCATCGGCGTGGCGCCAGATGAACAGGTAGCGGCCATCGAGTGAACTGGTGGTGCTCATGAGGCCGGATCGGCGGCCTTCATCAAACCCCGATAACGCAACATCAGGGTTTCGCGACTTTCGGTGCGGTCGGGGTCGACCGGTATGCATTCGACCGGACACACCTGCTGACATTGCGGCTCATCGAAGTGGCCCACGCACTCGGTGCACTTGTCGGGATTGATCTGATAGATCTCGACGCCCATGAAGATGGCTTCATTCGGACACTCGGGCTCGCAGACATCACAATTGATGCACTCATCGGTGATCATCAACGCCATGTTGGTCCTCCGGTGACGATGGACGCGCTCATCATGCTGTGCCCGAGCGCCTTTCTTCGGCCCGGGCCAGCAGCCGCGGGTAGACCGCGGCCGGCACGAAGCGCTCGACGTCGCCGCCCATGACGGCAATTTCACGCACCAGCGTGCCCGATACGAACTGATGTTCGTCGGCCGGGGTCAGGAAGATGGTTTCCACCCCCGGCATCAGTTGCCGGTTCATGCCGGCCAGCCCGAGTTCGTAGTCGAAGTCGGTCACCGAGCGCACGCCGCGCACCACAACCTGAGCCTGCTGCTCGCGGACCACGTTCACCATCAGCCCGGAAAAACGAATGATCGACACATTGGGCAGATCGGACAGCACCTCGGCGGCCATCTCAAGGCGCTCGTCGATGCTGAACATCGGCTTCTTGGAGCGGCTGTCGGCGATGGCCAGCACCACGCTATCGAACAGTGCGGCCGAGCGGCGCACCAGATTTTCGTGGCCGGCCGTCAGAGGATCAAAGGTGCCGGGGTACAGAGCACGGGTCATGGGCTAGCTTCCTGAGGGCGATGATTGACGTTCAAACAAATGATAGTGGACCTGACCGGCCCGGGCGTGGCGTATCCGCTCGGCAAACAGGGGCGCCACGCCAGCGCCGCCAGCAGCCGTCAGTTCGGTGATCTCAGCGGCGCTTTCGAGATAGATCAGCGCTTGCTCGGCCAGCACCGGGGCAACGGCCGGCAGCAACCGGCCCAGCCAGTCCTCGCTGAACGGCGGATCGAGAAACAACAGATCGAAGCGCTGGCCTCGTTGCTGACTGCGAGCAAGCGCGGCCAGCGCATCCCCGTGCGTAACCCGCAGCCGGGCGGCGATGGCGCGCACCGCCGGATCGGTCGCGGCGGTCAGCGAGCCGATTCGTTCATCGAGCATTTTGGCGGCGCGACCGTTCTTCTCGACAAACAGCACCGAGCCGGCCCCGCGCGACGCCGCCTCGAGGCCGAGCGCACCGCTGCCGGCAAACAGATCGAGGCAATGCGCACCGTCGACCCGGCGGCCCAGCCAGTTGAACAGGGTTTCGCGCACCCGGTCGGGTGTCGGGCGCATGCTTGCCACCGCTTGGGCGACGTTGATCGGCGTGCGCTTGAGCAAGCCGCCAATAATGCGGATTTGTCCGTGTCTGCCTGCCATATGCTGTTGGTATCGCTAAGAGGTAGAGCCGGCTTCACCGACAATGACGGTCACCATTGCCGCCGGGTCGAGGCGTCGCCGGACCGCATCGCGCACCTGCGCCAGCGTGACCGCGCGCACGCGGTCGGCCCAGGTTTCCAGATAGTCGAGCGGCAGATCGTGATAACCGATCGCGCTGAGCAGACCAAGGATCTTGCCGTTCGAATCCATGCGCAGCGCAAAGCCGCCCGCCAGATTATCGCGTGCGGCCTGCACTTCCTGTTCGGTGGGCCCCGCCGCTACGAATTCGGCCAGCACCTGGCGCACCAGCTCCAAAGCCTCAAGCGTCTTTTCGCGCCGGGTTTGCAGCGAAATGGAAAACGGTCCGGGCTGGGCGCGCAGCGAGAATCCGGAGGACACGCTGTAGGCAAGGCCGCGGTCATCGCGTACCTGCTTGTACAGACGCGACACGAAACTGCCCCCGCCAAGCACGTAATTGGCCACCAGCAACGGGAAGTAATCGGGATCACCGCGCGCAATCAACGGCGCGCCAATGGCAATATGACTTTGCGTGGCCGGGTGGGCAATGCGCACCTCGGTTGCTTTGGGCAAGGTGACCGGCGGCACCTCGTTGCCGGCCTGCCCGGCCGGCAGCGCCGCCATCAGTTGCTCGGCCACCGCCTCGGCCCGGGCACGATCAATGGCGCCGATCATTGCAATCGAGGCCCGCTCAGGCACATAGTGGCGCCGGTGAAAGGCGCGCAGATCGGCCGCACTGATGGCTTCGATGCTGGCCGCCGTGGTCAGCACGCCATACGGATGCTCCGGATAGATTTCCTGCGCAAACGCCCGGCCCAGCAACACATGGGGTCGCTTCAGCGCATTGCCCAGCGCCAGCACCATGCGGCGCTTTTCCCGTTCGATTACCGCCTCATCGAAGCGCGGCCGGCTGATCATCTGCGTCAGCAACGCCACCGCCTCGGTCAGCTCCGGCTCGCTGGTCAGCGTGCGCAAGCCCACCGAAGCGCTGTCATCGCCCGAACCGGCCGAGCGCTGCGCCCCCAACAGGGCAAACGCGTCGGCAATGCCTTCCTCATCGAGATCGCCCGCGCCGGCATCCAGCAGGGCCGCGGTCAGTCCGGCCAGGCCGCTTTGGCCCGGTGGGTCGAGCCGATCACCGGCATCAAAGCGAACCCGCACGTCGAGCATTGGAATGCCGTCAGCCTTGACGAACAACACCTTGACCCCGCCACTTGTGCGCCACTGCTCAATGGGCAGCACCGCCTGCGCCTGCCCGGCCAGCAGCAACAGCATCAGCGCCAGCCACAACCGCGCCGGCAACAGCC
>CAXBNM010000132.1:0-11925 GCA_963976885.1 uncultured Burkholderiaceae bacterium | reverse complement strand
GGCTGGGGCAGGCGTGTCAGTCCTACCGGCCGGCGGCTTCGTTTACCTCAATGCCGTTGATGCTGGCGGCAATTTCGGTCGATCTGCTTGATATTGCCACGCCACCGGCGACCCATCACGAACTGGTGAGCCTGGCGGCGGCACACGGTATCGACTGCATTGTGCAAAAGCCGTTGGCACCCGACTGGCAGCAGGCGCAGGCGATTGTCGATTGTGCGGCGCAGGCTGGCATTCGGCTGGTTGTGCACGAAAACTTTCGGTGGATGCCGTGGTTTCGAGAAATGCGCCGCTGCCTGGATGCCGGCATGCTTGGCACACCGCACAGCATGTCGGTGCGTCTGCGGCCCGGTGACGGGCAGGGGGCTTCGGCATATCTGGCCCGGCAGGCTTACTTCCAGCAAATGCCGCGGTTTCTGGTGCACGAAACGGCAATTCACTTTGTGGATTCCTTCCGTTATCTGCTTGGCGAGGTCGTGGCGGTAACCGCGCGTTTGCGGCGTTTGAATCCGGCGATTGCCGGCGAAGATGCCGGTTACATCCTGCTTGAATTTGCCGGCGGCGCGACGGCGCTTATTGATGGCAATCGGCTCAACGATCACAGCGCCGTCAATCCGCGTCTGACAATGGGTGAGCAATGGCTGGAAGGGTCGGCGGGCGTGATGCGTCTTGACGGCGACGGCGTGTTGCACTTCAAGCCGCACGGCGCTGCCGAGACTGTGCACGAGTATCAATGGGAAAACCGCGGTTTTGGTGGTGATTGTGTGTTTGCGTTGCAGCAGCAGGTGGTGATGGATATTGCTCAGCAGCGTGCGTCGATCAATACGGGCGAAGAATATTTACGCAATATCGAGATTGAGGAAGCGATTTATGATTCTCATGAAGAAGGGCGAACCATCGATCTGAGTTAATAATTCGCTCAGTTCGCGTCTGCGCCGAACATTGGTAGGATGATGTATTACTAACAACAACAGAGAGAGACGATATGCAAGTTATCCGCAAGACAACGACTGCGGCGCTGCTCGCCGCCGGCCTGGCTGGTGGTGCCGTTTCGGCCCATGCCGCCGACGACACCTTCAAAGTGGGTGTCATTACCTTCCTGTCGGGTCAGGCCGCTGAAAGCTTTGGCGTCCCGGCCTGGAACGGCGGCAAAGTACTCATCGACATGCTCAACGCCGGTGGCAAACTGCCTGCGCCCTACGATAAAAAGGGCTTTGGCGGCATGGAAATCGAATACGTGCTGGTTGACGAGGCCGGTGGTGCAACCAAGCAGGTGCAGGAATATCGCAACCTGGTGCAGCGCGAGAAAGTTGATGCCGTTGTCGGTTACGTCGGCTCGGGCGATTGCCTGGCCGTGCCGCCGGTTGCCGATGAGCTGAAAGCGTTCACGATTCTGTACGATTGCGGCACCCCGCGTGTGTTCGAAGATGGCAAGTACGAGTACGTGTTCCGCACCGCTGCACATGCAGCGATGGATAACGTCTCGCTGGCTCGCTACCTGAGTTCGCGCGGTATCAAAATCGATACCTTCGCTGGCATCAACCAGGACTACGCATGGGGACAGGACTCCTGGTCCGACTTTGTCGGCGCCATGGGTCAGTTGCAGCCCGACGCCAAGGCCGTAACCTCGCTGTTCCCGAAGTTCGGTGCCGGTCAGTACGGTACCGAAATTTCAGCGTTGCTGCGTGAGAAACCCACGCTGGTGCATTCCTCGTTGTGGGGCGGTGACCTGCAAGCCTTCGTGCTGCAAGCGTCGGCGCGCAACATGCACGAACGCTCGCAGATCGCTCTGTCGGCCGGTGACCACGTGATGCCGCAACTGGGCAAGAAGATGCCTGACGGCATCATCCTTGGCGCGCGCGGCGTTAACGGTCTGGCCGCCAAGGCGCTTGGTGGTGAACTCACCGAGACGCTCTGGGCCGCGTACGAGAAAGAGCACAATGTCATCCCGGTGCAGGCGCCATTCCGGATGTGGCAGGCTTTGCTGGGTCTGAAAACCGCCGTCGAGAAAGCCATGGCTGACAATGGCGGCAAGAAGCCCAATGCCGAGCAACTGGCCGCGGCAATGAAAGGCTCGAGCTGGGAAGCTCCGTCGGGCAAGATCACGATGGCATTGGGTGACGGCCATCAGGCCATTCAGCCCAACGCCATTGGCAAGACCCATTGGGACGAAGCCAAACAGCAGATGACTCTGATTGATCTCGAGTACTACAAGCCGGAATGCGTGAACCCGCCCGAAGGCATCAAGGCTGCCGACTGGATTGCAGCCAATTTCGAAGGTTCGGACTGCAGCAAGTAATGGCGTCTCGCCTTGAAGCAGAGCCGCTGAGCTCTGCTTCAAGGCACCGCTTGTGCGTCTTGTCCCGCCGCCGCCTGGCTCTCAGGGGGCGGCACTGATTTTCCAGGAATGATTGTTATGGATCTACTCGCGACCATTCTGGTCGACGGGCTCATCTATGCCGGCTGGTTGTTTATCGTGTCGGTAGGGCTGACTCTGGTGTTCGGGGTGCTGAACATTCTGAATCTGGCCCACGGTAGCCTGTATGCCATCGGTGCGTATGCCGCATCAACCGTGTCCGGCGCTTATTTTGCGCACGGCGGCGAAGCCTTTCCCTATGGCAGCTATGTAGCGCTGATTCTGTCGGCGTTGTTGGTGGCCTTCATCATCGGCCCCGTGCTTGAACGCTTCCTGTTGCGCTATTTCTACGGCCGCGACGAAGTGTTGATTGTGCTTGTCACCTACGGCGTTTTCCTGATCCTTGAAGATGTCGCCAAATTGATCTGGGGCGTAGACCCGTACTACACCTCCGAACCCTATACCTTGCTTGGCAATGTCGAGATGGGCCCGCTCTATTACGTGGGCTATGACTTTGCCATTATTGCCGCGGCCACTGTCGTTGGCATTGTCACCTGGCTGACCTTGCATCGCACCCGCATCGGCAAAGTGGTGCTGGCCGTCATCCACGACAGCGAAATGAGCCAGTCGATGGGCGTGAATATCAATCGCATCTATCTGGGTGCATTCATCGCCGGCACCTTTCTGGCCGCGCTGGGCGGTGCGTTGACGGCGCCGATGCTGTCGGTCACGCCGGGTCTGGGGGTCAACGTCATTATTGTCGCCTTTGCCGTTGTCATCATCGGCGGACTGGGCTCGATTGAAGGGGCTGCCATTGGCGCGTTGCTGGTTGGCATTTCGCGGGCCGCTTCGGTGCATATGCTCCCCGAAGCCGAGTTGTTCATCATTTACCTGGTGATGGCGATCGTGCTGTTCTTCCGCCCCGAGGGCTTGTTCGTCAAAGACCAGGCACGCAAGATATGAATGCAATCGTGAAAGTACTTCTGCTTGCTGTGCTCGCCATGGCCTTGCTTTATGGCGCCAGTCTGGTGTTGCCGAGCTGGGCCATGTTTCTGGCCACGATGGCCCTGGCCAAAGGCCTGGTTGCGCTTGGCATTGTGGCGTTGATGCGCGGCGGCCTGGTGTCGTTCGGACAAGGCTTGTATTACTGCCTTGGCGCGTATGTGGCCACCCTGATCGCCGCCAATACCGGTTCCACCGATATCGTTCTTCTCGCGCTTGCTTCGATGCTGGTGGCGGGGCTGCTCGGCTTGTTGCTCGGCCCGTTGCTGGCGACGTATCGCGGTATCTTCTTTGCGATGCTGTCGCTGGCCTTGTCGATGATTCTGTACGGGGCGTTGGCCAAGTTGTCCGTCATTGGTGGCACCGACGGTCTCAACGTGGCGGCAGCCACCTTCCTGGGTTATGCCCCGGAAGGGCGGGCGTTGCAGGCAAGTCTGTTCCTGTTTGCCGCGCTGGCTACCGTTATCGTCGGCTCCGCGTTGCGGCTGTATTTCGATTCGCAGCGAGGTTTGCTGGCGCTGGCCATTCGCGATAATGAATTGCGCGTCGAGTATCTCGGCGCTTCCGTCAAAAAGGCCATGACGATAAACTATGTGATTTCGGCCGCGTTGGGCGGGCTCGGCGGGTCCATTGCGGCGCTGGCCATCGGCCACGTTGATCCGGAGTTTGCGTTCTGGACTACCTCGGGCGAGTTTGTATTTGTGGCGATTCTGGCGGGCTATCTTTCGATACCGGCAGTCTTTCTGGCCTCGATTCTGCTTGAACTGGTGCGCTCGTTTTCGGGGCTGTATTTTCCGAACACCTGGCAGCTGTTTCTCGGCATTTTCCTGCTGGCCACCATCTTCCTGTTGCCCGACGGCATCGGTTCCATCATCAAACGCAGAGCTCCCGGAGCCGTCGAGGTGAAAGATGCCAAATGAAGATCTGATTCTGTCCGCACGCGGCATTCACAAGGGGTTTGGCGCGGTGGTCGCCGCCGATGACGTCAACATCGATGTCCCGCGCGGCGCAATCTATAGCCTGATCGGGTCCAATGGTGCCGGCAAGACAACCTTCGTCAATATGGTCACCGGTTACATCAAGCCCGACAAAGGCTCGATCCTGTTTCAGGGCCGGGACATCACCCGCGAAATCCCGCGCACCATCACCCGCATGGGTATTCATCGCTCGTTCCAGATCGCTCAGCTCTGCAACGGTTTGTCCGCCATTGAAAACATGATGGTGGCGCAAGCCATCAACGGTGACTCGGCGCCGGGTTTCTTTCGCTCCGCCAATAACCGGGCGGCGGTCGAGCAGGCGCAAGCCACGCTGGAGCGTTTCGGCATTGCCGAGTTCCGCGACCGGCCGATTGCCGAATTGCCAGGGGGCGTCAAGAAGCTGCTCGATATTGCAATGGCCATGGCCGGCAAGACCGACATCATGTTGCTCGATGAGCCCACCAGTGGGGTTGCATCGGATGAGAAGTTTCCGATCATGGATCGGGTCATCAAGGCGCTGACCGAGGCCGGGGTGACGATTCTGTTTGTCGAGCACGACATGGAAATCGTCAATCGGTATGCGCATCAGGTGGTGGCGTTTTATGCCGGCCGGGTCATTGCCAATGACAAACCCGACACGGTGCTCGCCGATGCCGAAGTCAAGCGTTACGTCACAGGAGGCGCGTAATGAGTCTCGAATTGCAAGCCATCGATGTAACGATTCAGAACTCGCCCATTCTGCGTAAGGTCAGCCTGACGGTTGGCCCCGGTGCCCGCATCGGACTGATCGGCCGCAACGGCGCGGGTAAAACAACCATCATGCGCACCATTGCGGGCCTGGCCAAGCCGGTCAGTGGCGAGGTCTTGTTTGACGGCAAGCCGATCACGACCTTGTCGCCCGATCAACGGGCGGCGCTCGGCTTTGGCTATATGCCCGAAGATCGCCGTCTGGTGCCTTTGCTTACCGTGGAAGAAAACATGTTGTTGCCGGCCTGGGCCAACAAGAACATCGACGCCGCGCACGAGCTGAGCAAGGTCTACGACCTGATGCCTGAACTGATCGAGATGAAAGCGCGTAAGGCCTTGCAGTTGTCGGGCGGGCAGCAAAAGCTGGTGGCGCTTGGCAGGGCTCTGATTGCGGGCTCACGCCTGCTGTTTCTGGATGAACCGTTCGAGGGCGTGGCGCCGGCCTTGTCCGAGCGGCTGACCGAGGTCATCGCCAGCCTGCAGGATGACAAGCTGTCGATTCTGATTGCGCAATCAGAACTGAATCACGCCAACAAACTGCTCAGTGGCGAGTATCTGATCGAACGCGGCGAAATCGTCACCACCTGAAAGAGGTAAGGGGACAGCGCCGGCCGGTACCTGCGTATCGGCCGGCCCTGGCGCGAGACCGCCCTGGCGTTATTGCGGCTCGATCCGTACCGGCATCGACACATAGCCGTGCACAAAATTCGACAACACCCGCTCGGGCTCACCAACGACGCGAATGCGCGGATGCGTGACGAGTAACTCTTCCCACAGGATGCGTAACTGCGCCTCGGCCAGCCGGCTGCCCACGCAGTGGTGCAGACCGAAGCCAAACGACAAATGTTGCCGGGGCTTGGCCCGGTCGATCAGAAACTCATTGGCGCGTTCAATCATGGACTCGTCACGATTGGCCGACAGATACCAGAGCGCCACCCGGTCGCCTGCGCGAATGGTCTGGCCCTCGAATTCAATGTCTTGCGTGGCGGTGCGTGCCATGTGCGCGAGCGGCGTCTGCCAGCGAATGATCTCCGGCACCAGCGTTTTGATCAGGCCCGGGTTGGCGCGCAGTTTGTCGTACTGCGCGGGGTTTTGATGCAACGCCAGCAAGCCGCCGCTGATGGAGTTGCGGGTGGTGTCGTTACCGCCCACGATCAGCAGAATCAGATTGGACAGAAAATCGCCCGGCGTCATGTCGCGGGTGTCGGGCGAGTGCGCCATCATGGAAATGAGGTCAGTGCGCGGCGGTTCGTTGACTCTCTCGTTCCACATTTTCGTGAATACGGCCAGGCAACGCGACAACTCTTCGGCGCGCATTTCATGCGAGGTCACCGGGCCGGCATCCTTCGGATGGCCGGTGGCAATATCAGACCAGTAGGTGAGTTGCCGGCGCTCCTCGAACGGAAAGTCGAAAATGGTCGCCAGCATCCGCGTGGTCAGTTCAATCGATACGCGCTCGACCCAGTCGAAAGTTTCCCCGACCGGCAGACCGTGCACGATCTCGCGCACGTGGCCACGGATGGTGTCTTCAAGGCGGCCGATATTGACCGGCTCGGCAATCGGGCTGACGGCTTTGCGCCGCACGTCATGCTCGGGCGGATCCATCTCGATGAAGCTCACGCCTTCCGGATTGGCCATGCCGCTCAGGGCAATGCTGCCGCGCCGGCCGTCCGACGAGAACACCGTGGGATTCATCTCGACCTTCATGATGTCGCGGTAGCGGGTGATCGACCAGTAGGGGCCGAAGCGGCTTTCGGCACAGTAATGAACCGGCGCGTCGCGTCGCAATCGGGCCAGATAGGCGTCGATGGTATTGTCCCGGAAGAGATAGCCATCGCTGACATCGATCTGGTCGAGCGGCATCGTCCAGGCCGGGCTGTCCGGCTCGACAATCGTGGTTACGGGGTCGGTCATGGTTTGTCTCCTGCACGTTTATTGAATTATCGCCCGATTCGCCTGGCTCGTCCGGCGCGGCATTCTGAGGAAAGAGACAATCCCATGCTTAGCGATACGCAAATTGAGCAGTACCACCGCGATGGCTACCTGATTCCCGACATCACCTTGCCTGCCGAGACGATTGCCGGCATTGCCGAGGAATACGATCGTTTGCTGGCGCAACATCCGGAGTTCGAGCAGTACTGTCCGGCGTTGCTCGATCTGGCGCCTGGCTTTTTGCCGTTTTGCGGACAACAACAGATTCTCGATGCAGTCCAGCAACTGATCGGCCCGGACATCGCACTCTGGAACTCCAGCTTCTTTGCCAAGCCGGCAGGGCACGGTAAGCGCACCCCCTGGCATCAGGACGGCGAGTACTGGCCCATCGTGCCGCTGGCCACTTGTACGGTCTGGCTGGCCATCGATGACTCAACCGTCGAGAACGGTTGCCTGCGCGTGATCCGCGGCTCGCACACCGAGCGTCGGTTGCGGGCGCATAACCAACTCGCCGCCGGCGATGAGGTGTTGACGCAGGAACTGGACGCCAGTGAGTACGACCCGAGCAAGGCCGTCGATCTCGAGCTGAAGTCGGGGCAGTTTTCACTTCATGATGTCTATCTGCTGCACGGCTCGGAGCCCAATCGCTCGCCGCGTTCACGGCGCGGCATGACGATGCGCTTCATGCCGACGACCAGCGTCTTTGACCGCCAGCTGGCGCGCGAGAAGGCCGAGAAGATGAAAATTACCGATCATTCCGAACGCTCCGTGTTTCTGATGCGTGGCCGTGATCTGGCCGGCACCGCAGGAATTCGCGCGCTCTAACGTGCTGAGCGGCGCCGGGTCGGGCGCCGCGCCGGGCGGATGCGGGGCCAAACATCGATTTGCCGCCGCAATCGACTAATATCGCGGCATCCCCTGTAAAGATGTTGCTGACGATGAATCCGTATCTGTCCCGAGGCCGGTCATGAAGTGGAAAATGGCCGAGAACTCGCTGTTTGCGATCCTGTTGCGTGCGCCCTGGTGGGCCAGCGGCGGGATTTCCCTGGCCTTGATCGGCCTCAGCTTTGCTTTGTTGCCGACCACTTATGTGATTTTCGGGCTGGCGGCGGCGATCCCGTTTGTGGTGATTGCCGTGATGGTGTTGTGGCGGCTGGCTAAACGGCCGCGCGCGGCCGCCGTCGAGGCGACGGCCGAGCGGGTCCGGGCGATGAATGCCAAAGCCTTCGGGGCCGACCTGACCCGCGCCTTTGAGCAAGCCGGCCATGCGGTCGAGCCGGGCCGGGGCGGCAGTGCCGATCTGCTCGTCACGCAAGGCTGGCGGGTGCAGGTGTTGTCGTATCGCAAGTGGAAGGCTGCCCATATCGGTATTGAGCCGCTGCGGGCGCTGGAGCAGGCCCGCGAAGAAGCCGAGGCTCAGGGCGCGGTCTTCATTACGCTTGGTCAATTGTCGCAGCAAGCCGCAGCCTATGCGCAAAAGCACAGTATTCAGGTGCTTGGTGCCGAAGGCCTGGCGGTGTTACTCGGTAAGCCGGAGGCTTCTTGAGCGGCGAGCCGGGGCAGAGCGGCGCTGGCCCCGATGGTGCGACGCGGAAAGTCTTGATCCTGTTCGCCCATCCGGCGATTGGCCGCTCCGAGGCCAACCGCGTGATGTTCGAAGCGGCCGGCAAGTTGCCCGGCGTCACCGCGATTGATCTGTACGGGGAATATCCGACCTACGACATTGATATCGATCGCGAGCAGCAACGTTTGCTCGATCATGATGTGGTCATCTTTCAGTATCCGTTCTACTGGTATTCGACGCCATCCTTGCTCAAGGAATGGCAGGATCTGGTGCTGGAATATGGCTTCGCCTACGGCGAATCGGGTAATCGTCTGAGCGGCAAGATCTTTCTGAGTGCGCTGACAGCGGCCGGTGCCGAAGCCGATTACCAGAATGACGGATCCAATCTGTTCTCATTGCGCGAGTTGTTGCAGCCGCTTGAGCAAACCGCCAATCTTTGCGGCATGATTTATCTGCCCCCGTTCGTGCTGTTTCGCTCGCGCAGCGCTCGTCAGGAGGGGCGCATCGAGCCGCATGTCCGTCAGTGGCTTGACTTGCTGCAGGCCTTGCGCGACGACAAGGTCGATATTCGAGCCTGCCAGCCTCTCGCGCTGTTGAACTCCTGGTCTGCGACAGGCACCGGAGCAAACTGACCATGCAAAGCTATCTGGGCGAAGCCTTCATTTATTTGTTGGCCGCTATCGTTGCGGTGCCGCTCGCCAAGCGGCTCGGTCTGGGGTCGGTACTCGGCTATCTGATTGCCGGGGTGCTGATTGGTCCGGTTCTGCACCTGGTGGGCGAAGAAACCGAAACCCTGCAGCACTTTGCCGAGTTTGGCGTAGTGATGATGTTGTTTCTGGTCGGCCTTGAGGTCGAACCGAAACTGCTCTGGCAAATGCGCGCGCTGTTGTTCGGTCTGGGCGGCCTGCAGGTTGTGCTCACTACCGCCGCGCTGGCCGGGGCCGCCATGTTGCTTGGTCAGCCCTGGCAACTGGCGCTGGCGATTGGGCTGATTTTCTCGTTGTCCTCGACCGCAATTGTCTTGCAGACACTGGCTGAAAGACGCCTGACCACAACCACCGGCGGGCGCTGCAGCTTTGCGGTGCTGCTGATGCAGGATATTGCGGTCATTCCAATGCTGGCGTTCATTCCGTTGCTCGCGTTGACGGGGCTGGGCGGTGCGTCTGACGCTGGTGCCGATGCCCATGGGGCAGGGGCAAGCTCCTTGATGGCCGGGTTGCCCGCCTGGGCCAATGCGGCGGTAGTGCTGGCCTCGATTGGTGTGGTGGTGCTTGGCGGCCAATACCTGACCCGGCCCATCTTTCGCTATATCTCGTCGGCGCATCTGCGCGAGATATTCACCGCGGCCGCCTTGTTGTTCGTGATCGGCATTGCGTTGCTGATGGGGATGGTTGGTTTGTCACCGGCCCTGGGCACCTTTCTGGCCGGTGTCGTGCTGGCCAACAGCGAGTACCGGCACGAGCTGGAATCGGACATCGAGCCGTTCAAGGGTTTGTTGCTCGGCCTGTTCTTCATTACCGTGGGGGCCGGCATCGATTTCGGGGTGTTCAGCGCCAATATCGCGCTCATCCTCGCGCTCACCGTGGGGGTCATTGCCATCAAGGCGCTGGTGCTCGGTGTGCTGGCCTGGATCTTCAAGCTGCGCGGCAGTGATGCGTTGCTGCTGGCCCTGGGCCTGGCGCAGGCGGGTGAGTTCTGCTTTGTGTTGCTGAGTTTTTCGGTGCAAAACGATGTGATCAGTGCCGAGTTGAGCAAGACGCTGTCGCTGGTCGTGGCCTTGTCGATGATGCTCTCGCCGGCCTTGTTCATCATCTGGCAAAGGCTCAGCAACCGGATGGGCGCGGCCCAGACACGCGACCCCGATCAAATCACCGAAACCGGTTCGGTCATCATTGCCGGCCATGGCCGCTTTGGTCAGATCGTCAATCGGCTGCTGTTGTCGGCGGGCCATAAAACCGTGGTGCTCGATCACCGGGCCGAACTCATCGACGGTATGCGTCGCTTTGATGTGCAGTCCTTTTACGGCGATGCGTCGCGGCCCGATCTGCTGATGGCGGCCGGGCTGGCCGAGGCGCGTACACTGGTGGTGGCCATCGACGACCAGGATCAGACGGTAGCCATCGTCGAATACGCCCGTCGTGAGCGCCCGGATCTGCACATCGTGGCGCGCGCCTTTGACCGGGCCCATGTCTATCGGCTCTATCAGGCCGGCGCTGACGACATCGTGCGCGAAACCTTTGATTCATCGGTGCGGGCGGGCAAGTACGCATTGATCTCGCTGGGCGAGCATCCGTTCCGGGTCGAGAAGACGGCGCGACACTTTGTGCACCATGACCGCGAAACGGTTGCGCAACTGGCGCGCCTGTGGAACCCCGACATCAGCATCATGGACAACGAGAAATACATTGATCTGGCCCGCGAACGGACCCGGATGATGTACGAGCTCATGGAGTCGATAGACAGCGAGGCGCATGGCTCGCATGATCGGGCCTGGGCGCCGCCGCCGCGCCAGCATGCTCAAGGCGATGACGCCGCTGAGGGCGCTGAGACCAAGGCCGACCGCACCGATTGAAGGCGCGGCCGGTGTTGCTGATTATTCGGCGCTGACCGTTTTGCTTGGCAGCACCCAGTCCTGGCGGACGAAGTGGCAGGTGTAGCCATTCGGGATGCGCTCGAGATAGTCCTGATGCTCAGGCTCGGCTTCCCAGAAGTCTCCCACCGGTTCAACCTCGGTCACTACCGGGCCTGGCCAGAGCCCGGAGGCGTTGACATCTTCAATCGTGCGCAGCGCCTCCTGGCGTTGGGCTTCGTCGACGTAATAGATGGCCGAACGATACGATTTGCCGCGGTCGTTGCCTTGCCGGTCCTTGGTGCTCGGGTCATGGATCTGGAAGAAGAACTCCAGCATTTTCCGGTAGCTCGTCACCTCGCTGTCGAAGATGATTTCGATGCCCTCGGCATGGGTGCCATGATTGCGATACGTGGCATTGGGCACATCGCCGCCGGTGTAGCCAACCCGGGTTGAGAGTACGCCGGGCATCTTGCGAATCAGGTCTTGCATGCCCCAGAAACAACCGCCGGCCAGTACTGCACGTTGTTGTGTCATGGTCAGATATCCTCCACTTGATCGAGATAGGCTTCGTAGCCTTGGGCGGCCATTTCGGCGCGCGGAACAAAGCGCAGCGAGGCCGAGTTGATGCAATAGCGCAGGCCGCCGCGATCGGGCGGGCCGTCGGGGAAAACGTGGCCGAGATGACTATCGCCATGGGTTGAACGGACCTCGGTCCGAATCATGCCGTGGCTGCTATCGCGCAATTCATTGACATTGAGCGGCTCGATCGGCTTGGTGA
>CAXBNM010000131.1:0-12099 GCA_963976885.1 uncultured Burkholderiaceae bacterium | reverse complement strand
CAGCATGTCAATCTGCGCTTCAGTCAGACTCGAAAAGAGTGGAACTCTGCGGAGAAAAGCCTTGTTTTCGTCGTGCGCCATAGAATCCTCATCGGGGCCGGAGAGTTGCCCCTGGGTCAGCCAGTATAATTTCCCAAGCCTACTGCAAATGGCTGGTTTCTATTGAAGTTTCAGACCTAAGTTCCTATTTATTTTGAGTATTTTGCAACGACGCGGCCGACGAACGGCAGCTTTCACATCAGGAAACAAAGCCTCATGAGCACCCAGAAAAAAAGCCGCCTCGTCATTCTCGGGTCGGGGCCCGCCGGGTATACCGCTGCGGTCTATGCCGCCCGTGCCAACCTGGCACCGGTACTGATAACCGGCGTGGAGCAAGGCGGACAGCTGATGACGACCACTGATGTGGACAACTGGCCGGCCGATGCCGATGGCGTGCAAGGCCCGGAACTGATGAGCCGTTTTCTGGCCCATGCCGAGCGCTTTGGCACCGAAATCATCAACGATCACATCCACACCGTTCACCTGACGAACGGCGAGCGCCGTTTGATTGGAGACCGTGGTGAATACCTCTGCGATGCGCTGATTATCGCCACCGGCGCCTCGGCCAAGTACCTCGGCCTGCCCAGTGAAGAGCAATTCATGGGCCGCGGCGTGTCGGCCTGCGCCACCTGCGACGGCTTCTTTTATCGCAACCAGACGGTTGCGGTGATCGGCGGCGGCAACACCGCGGTCGAAGAGGCGCTCTACCTGTCCAACATTGCCAGCACGGTTCATTTGGTGCACCGGCGCGACAAGCTGCGCGCCGAACCCATCCTGATCGACAAGCTGATGGCCAAGGTAGAAGCTGGCAAGATCATCCCGCACTGGTTCAACGAATTGCAGGAAGTGCTCGGCGACGCATCGGGCGTGACCGGCATCCGGGTGCTCGACAACCGCAGCAACACCACCGAAGACATTGCGCTCACCGGTTGCTTCATCGCCATCGGTCATCAGCCCAATACCAGCCTGTTTGAAGGCCAGCTTGAAATGCCCGGCGGCTACATCACCACCCGTTCCGGTCAGGCTGGCATGGCCACGGCCACCTCGGTAAGCGGCGTGTTTGCGGCCGGCGATGTGCAAGACCATGTCTATCGGCAAGCCATCACCAGTGCGGCCACGGGTTGTCAGGCGGCGCTCGACGCGCAGCGCTACCTTGAAGCACTCGATGAATAACTGATTCGGCGGCAATGCGCAGGCCGTCAACGTGGTCTGTGCACCGCCGCAAGACCGGACCGTGCGATGGGAAAAGCATCAAAAAAGCAGCAGCGGCCAGATGTCGCCACCAATCTGGCCGATTTGAAATCCGCTTTTGAATGGGCCGAAGCGGAACGCGCCCGTCGCCGCGCCGAGGCTCGGGCCGCCTATGAGGCGGCCAACCGGGAAGTCCTTGCGCAAGCCCGCGACCGCGAATTCATTGCCGATGAACTGGCCGATGTCGTGCCCTTGAAGCCTGTTGACCGGCTGCTGGCCGAAGCGCCCCGCCCCGAGCCGACGCCACTGCAGCGCGAGCGCGATGAGCAAGAAGCTCTGGCCGCCACGCTTTCCGACGAAATCGACGTTGAGCGCTATCTCGATACCGACGAAGAACTTTCCTATCGTGCCAGCCACATTGGCCCGGAGGTAGTGCCAAGACTGCGCCGTGGCAACTGGAAAATCTCGGCCCAACTCGATCTGCACGGCCTGCGCCGTGACGAAGCGCGCGAGGCGCTGGTGGCCTTTCTCGACGACTGCAAGCGGCGCAATAATCGCTGCGTACGTGTCATCCATGGCAAGGGACTGGGTTCGGTAAACCGCGAACCCGTGCTCAAGGGCAAAGTGCGTAAATGGCTGGTTCAGCGCGCCGATGTGCTCGCGTTTTGCCAGGCGCCGGTTCATGACGGCGGCGGCGGTGCCTTGCTGGTATTGCTGGCCGGCAGCGGACGCGGCTGACCATCAGGCGCTGGCCAGTGCCTCAAGAACCAGCCCGCGCCATCGCGTCAGCCCCTTATAAGCCTGCACGGCCGGCGACATCGTTTGCAAGGCCTGCACCAACAACGGCGCCCGCGCCGGCGCCACGGCAAGCACGGCCGGTAACGGCGCAACAAACACCCGAATCAGAAACAACACGCCAATGGCGCCGGGCAGCGGCACCGTGATCTGGCGCTCGCTGCGAAACCACAGGTCGCGCCAATGATGCGCGCGATCAGTTTGCGGGTCGGCTTGACGGTCGGCGGGATGGGCCGACAAGGCGGGCGAGTTGCTGAGTGTCCAGACGTATCGACAGAACGGCCGCGTCAGCAGCGCCGCACTCAGAGGCTGCGCCGCGGCCCGCAATTGCTCCGCATCGGCCACCGGTGCGTGAATCTGCTGGAAATCCTGCCCCAGTTTGGTTTGCGGGTCCCAGCCACTGGGCATCGCCACCGCCAGCACACTTGCTCGCAACATGCCCCCGCGCGGCCCGTCCGGGGCGGCGGCCATCAACACCAGATCATCCTGAACGCTGCGCCGCAAGGCAATGATCTGTTCGCGCACACTGCCGCCACTGGCCGCGGCCTGCCCGGCAGCAACGCCCTTGTGTTCGTCCAGCGCTTGCACGATCTGCAGCCTGGCCGCCTCGATCAACGCCGGGGCTATGGTTTCGTCGCCCGGCGCGCCCAGCACCGGCAAACGCTGCCGCGCAATCGCTTGCTCAACGGCCTGCGCACTGCTTCGGGCGCCATCATCGGGGGCCAGCAATGTGCCCAGACTGCCACCGAGGCGCTGCAGACCGGGGCGCATGCGAAATGGCGCCGTGACCGGAAACGGCACCCGGTCGGCCGGCCAGGGGCTGGTTGCCGGCATTACACTAGGCGCCTTCCCGGAATTCTCAGTCATGGCCGTCCCGTCCCAAACCGACCTCGAAACAGCGCTTGGCACCGCGCGCGAACTGGCCAGCCAATGGCCGGCCTTCATTACCGAACGCCTGCCTGAACCCGCTCTTGCCCATCTGCCCGAGCTGGCCATTGCCGCGGCCCTGGCCTGGGGTGCCGGTTTGCGACTCTATTTCATTGTGTTTGCATTCGGCCTTGCCGGCGCGCTGGGCTACTGGGACTTGCCCGCTCACCTGGAAGTCTTGCAAAACCCGCTGGTCATTGGTGCTGCCGGCCTGATGGCAGTGGTCGAGCTGTTCGCCGACAAAGTGCCCATTCTGGACAGTGTCTGGGATGCCGCTCATACCTTCATTCGGATACCGGCCGGTGCCTCGCTGGCCGCCGCCACCTTTGGCGACTCCGGCGCGGCCGTTGCGCTGGCCGCCGCCTTGCTCGGCGGCACCGTGACCGCAGTGACTCATCTGGGCAAATCGGGCGGTCGCGCGGCGATCAACACCTCGCCCGAGCCTTTCAGCAATGTAGCCATGTCGGTAGCCGAAGACGTTGCCGTGCTCGGCGGCGGCTGGATTGCCATTAACTACCCAGCGGTTTTTATCGTGTTGCTGGTGGTCTTTCTGGTCGTACTCGTGGTCTTGCTGGGGGCCATCCTGCGCGGCATCAAACGCTTGCGCCGCAGCCGCCCCTGGCAAAGATTTCGGGCGGGACGCAACGGCGAGGCATCGCCGCCCGATCATGGGCGGCGCTGAACCACGACTGCCGCCGGCGTCACCACACCCTGCGCAACGCCATCAGATGGCGGCATCACCGGTTTCGCCGGTACGAATCCGGACGGACTGCTCAATCTGCGCCACAAAGATCTTGCCGTCACCGATACGTCCGGTTTTGGCTGCCTTGCCGATGGCCTCGATCACCTGATCGAGCAACTCGTCGGCGACCACGACTTCAACCTTGATCTTGGGCAGAAAGTCGACCACGTACTCCGCGCCCCGGTACAACTCGGTGTGACCTTTCTGGCGCCCGAAGCCCTTGACCTCAGTGACGGTCAGACCAGCAACCCCCACGGCCGCGAGGGCCTCCCGAACTTCATCGAGTTTGAATGGTTTGATGACCGCTGTAATCAACTTCATGCTTGCTCCTTCGGCATCACTCGCCGTATTTTGAGGTAATCGGATAGCGCCAGTCGCGACCGAAGGCGCGATGCGTGACCCGGATACCAACCGGTGCCTGACGGCGCTTGTATTCGTTAATCCGGATCAGTCGCACAACCCGGTGCACGTCTTCAGGCTTGTAGCCAGCGGCGAGTATTTCGCTGACGCTGCAATTTTGCTCCATATACATCTGGAGGATGGCATCCAGTGTGTCATAGTCGGGCAGCGAATCCTGATCAGTCTGGTTGTCTTTCAGTTCGGCGCTGGGCGCGCGGGTAATGATCCGCTCGGGGATGATCGGCGCATCGCCCTGGGTATTGCGCCAGCGCGACAACCGGTACACCACGGTTTTGGCGAGGTCTTTGATCACCGCAAAACCGCCGGCCATGTCGCCATAAAGCGTGCAATAGCCCACCGCAAGCTCACTTTTATTGCCGGTAGTCAGCACGATCGAACCATATTTGTTCGACATTGCCATCAGCAGCACGCCGCGAATGCGAGCCTGGATATTCTCTTCTGTGGTGTCTTCGGCCAGCCCCTTGAATTCTTCGGCCAGGGTTTCACGGAACGCATCGAACGGCCCCTTGATGGGCAGGATGTCGTAGCGCACCCCGACCCGCTCGGCCATGTCACGGGCATCTTCCAGCGAAATATCGGCCGTATAACGTGACGGCATCATCACGGCGCGGACATTCTCGGCACCAATGGCGTCTACCGCAACGGCCAGTGTCAGCGCCGAATCGATGCCGCCCGACATGCCCAGCAACGCACCGGGAAAGCCATTCTTGCCCAGGTAATCACGCACCCCGAGCACCAGCGTCTGGTAGATCTGCGCGTCGAGCGAGAGCACCGGTTCGATCCGGCTCTGGTCGAAACGAATCTGCGCGTCGTCGGTGAGATGCATGTTGATCATCAGCAGATCGGGTTCGAACGAGAGCGCCTGACCGATGATTTCACCGCGCGCGTCCACGCCAAACGAGACCCCATCAAAGACCAGCTCGTCCTGGCCACCGACCAGATTGGCCGACAGGATCGGGACGCCGAGCGGCGTGACATTGCGGCGCGCGATGTCAATGCGCAGATGCTGCTTGTCGAGGTGATACGGCGAGGCATTCAGCGCCAGAATGACCTGAGCGCCGGCCGCCTGCGCCGCCGCCGGGGCGTGCGGGAACCAATAGTCTTCGCAGATGACGATGCCGAAGCGGACCTCGCCCACGGTAAAGACCAGAGGCTGATCGGCGGGTTCGAAATAACGCTGCTCGTCGAACACATCGTAATTGGGCAGTTCGTGCTTGCGGTATTCGCCCACGACCTCGCCCCGATGCAGCACCTGCGCCGCGTTGTAGCGGGTGGTGCCGTCCATGACAGGCAGGCCGACGATGACATGGATGTCAAGCGCGGCAGTTTGCTGCCGGATCTGATCCATCGTTTCGTCGCACCTGGCATAGAATCCGCGACGAAGCAGTAAATCTTCGGGCGGATAACCAGTAAGTGACAATTCGGGAGTGAGCAGTACACTGGCCCCGTCTGCTGCCGCAGTCTGAGCAGCCTCGACGATCCGGTCGGCATTGCCGACGAAATCTCCCACCGTCTGATTCAGTTGAGCCAGCGCAACGCGCATTGATGTCTATGTCCCGAAAGTCCGAAGCCCCCGATTATCGCATGAGGGTCGTAGCCGAGTTGCGTCAGATTGAGGCACCGTTGTGGAACCGCATGGCTGGGACGGGCCCTGGCGCAGTATTTGTGCGCCACGAATGGCTCGCCGCGCTCGAATCGAGCGGTTGCGTAGGCGGCAACACCGGCTGGCAACCGTTGCATCTGCTGCTCGAAGACGGCGCCGGCAACTTGCAGGGCGCGGTGCCGCTGTACGCCAAATCGCACTCTTATGGTGAATACGTTTTTGACTGGGCCTGGGCCGATGCCTACCAGCGAAACGGCCTGGAGTACTACCCGAAGCTGCTCAGCGCCGTCCCTTTCACGCCGATTGCCGGCACCCGCTTGCTGGTGCAACCCGGTGCCGATGGCGCTGAGGTACGTGCCGCACTGGCCGCCGGCCTGAGCCAGCGGGCCAGCCAGGCCGGTATTTCATCGGTTCACGTCCTGTTTCCCGATCCGCCCGCCCGCCAGGCCCTGGAGGACGGCGGCTACATGATTCGCCATGGCGTGCAATTCCACTGGCAGAACCAGGGTTTTGCAGATTTCGACGCATTTCTGGCCGCGATGAGCCAGCCCAAACGCAAAAAGATTCGTGCCGAGCGCCGCAAAGTGACCGAGGCCGGCGTCAGTTGTGAACGGCTGGTGGGCGATCAGATCACCGCCGAGGACTGGGCGTTCTTCATCCGTTGCTACAACCAGACCTATCACGAGCATCATTCAACGCCGTATCTGAACCTGGCCTTTTTCGAGACCGTCGCCGCGGCAATGCCCGCGGCCTTCATCATGATCATCGCCAGCTGCGGTGGCGAACGCGTCGCCGCCAGCCTGCTGGTGCGTGATGAAACCCGCATCTACGGACGCTACTGGGGGGCGCTGCAATGGATCGGCCACTTGCACTTTGAAGTGGCCTACTACCAGACCATCGAAGCGGCCATCGAGCTGGGCATCGAGGTCATCGAGGGCGGCGCTCAGGGTGAGCACAAGATGTCGCGCGGGTTCTTGCCGGTGCCGACCTGCTCGGCGCACTGGCTCGCCGAGCCGGCCTTTGCCGACGCGGTAGATCGCTTCCTGGAGCGTGAGTCGCTGATGATGAGTGGCTACATCAGCGAACTCAACGACCGGCAGCCCTTTCAGAGCAGTATTGCCGGACGCAACGACAAGGCCGGCTGAGCGGCCCGAACCTTAGAACGCCGGCTTGACCTCAGCGGCTTTGAAGCGCTCGATGCCGGTGAGAATTTCGGCAGCAGCCGCATCCGGGCCATCCCAGCCCAGCACTTCGACCCATTTGCCTTTCTCGAGATCTTTATAGTGCTCAAAGAAGTGCTGAATCTGCGCCAGTCGGTCGGCATTGATGTCGTTGACATGCTTCCAGTGGCTGTAGATCGGCAAAATTTTATGAATGGGCACCGCCAGCAACTTGGCATCGCCACCGGCTTCGTCGTTCATGTTGAGCATGCCGAGAACGCGACAACGGACCACCGCCCCCAAGGCGACCGGAAACGGGGTAATGACCAACACATCGACCGGATCGCCATCGTCAGCGATCGTGTTCGGGACGTAGCCGTAATTACACGGGTAGTGCATTGAGGTGCCCATGAAGCGATCGACGAACAAGGCGCCGGTCTCCTTGTCGACCTCATATTTGATGGGGTCGGCCGCCATCGGGATTTCTATAATGACGTTGAAGTCGTTCGGAATGTCGCGGCCGTAGCCTACGCGATCTAGATTCATGTTCTGCCAATTCTCATTGTTGGATACCCGTCAGACGTGGCGGGCAATCACATAATTTTAGCGGTCGTCGCGCCGGGCCGCGCATTGATTAACGAATTGAGCAAAAATGCACCCCAAAGGCTACAGTCCGGCGCACCCAGCGTTCGGCCAGTGGCGATTCTAGCCTTATATTGCTGCGCCGCACAAATTCTGCATCTGCAGTGATTTGCGCCAGGCATGGTCAACAGGCACCCATTCACAAGGAAACAGTTATGAGACTCGAAGGAAAAATTGCGTTGGTCACCGGCGGTGGCTCTGGCTTTGGCGAAGGCATTGCGCGCCGCTTTGCCCAGGAAGGCGCCCAGGTGCTGATCAACGACGTCGACACGAAAGGCGGTGAGCGGGTGGCCAGCGAAATCAACGCCAGCGGCGGCGAGTGCCGTTTCGTCAAGGCCGATGTCTCGGTCGGTGCCGACTTCGAGGCCAGCGTGCAAGCGGCCGTCGAGCATTTTGGCGGCCTGGACATCGTGGTCAACAACGCCGGAGTCTCCCATCGCAACCAATCCATGCTGACCGTTGATGAAGCCGAATTCGATCGGGTCTTTGCGATCAACGTCAAAAGTGTTTACTGGTGCGCCCAGCACGTCGTGCCTTTGCTCAAGCAACGCGGCGGCGGCTCGATCATCAATATCGCCTCTACCGCTGGTGTGCGGCCCCGTCCCGGCCTGGTCTGGTACAACGCCAGCAAGGGCGCGATGATTACCTTGACCAAGAGCATGGCAATTGAACTAGCCCCGGACAACATCCGCGTCAATGCGGTCAACCCGGTCGCCGGCGACACGCCGCTGCTGGCCACCTTCATGGGTGAAGACACGCCCGAAGTGCGCGCCAAGTTTGTCGCCTCGGTGCCGCTGGGCCGTCTGTCACAGCCCGCCGACATCGCCACGGCCACGCTGTTCTACGCGACCGACGAAGCCTCGTTCGTGACCGGCACCTGTCTGGAAGTTGACGGCGGTCGCTGCATCTGAGGCCTCATCAGTACGGCGCCATCAGTACGGCGCCATCAGTATTGCGCCGGCCGCTCAGCGCAGCGCCGGCGCAACGTCATCCGGTGGTGGTGCCGAATCATCGGCGCCATCCGCAGCGCTTGCCGCCGGCCCGCCCACCGATAACGCGGCCGGCTTCTCGTTGGCCAGCGAGCGGTACAACTGCGTGGCTTCCGAACCGCGTCCGACGGCGTCATACATTTCTGCCAACGCCAGCCGCGTGAACGGCGACGGCTCAAGTTCATCGGCGCGCTTGAGGAAGGTTTCGGCCTTGCCCCACAAACCCTCGGCCAGACACAGTCGGCCCAGAGTGGCCAGAATGAGAGCGTTATCCGGGTATTGCTTCAGCCAGCGTTCGGCGCAACCGAGCCGCTCTTTTAAACTGATGGTACTCAGGCGGGTAAACAACACCAGCAACATCGGCTCGAGCCGCTCGCCGATGGTTTCATCAATGAGTTTGAATGCTTTCTTTTCCTGACCACTCAGCGCAAAGGCTTCGATGGCTGCGTTCATAATCGACGGATTCTGTCGGTCGTCACGGCTGAGCGATTTGAACAATTTGTCGACCTGAGCCGGCAGACTGACCGCGGCCTCAAACAACGACTCATAGGCGTTGACTCTGATTACGCGGGCCGCCTCTTCGCCAATGCCGCCGCGTTTGCGCAGCCGGGTGCAATTGCTCAGAACCTCATCCCAGCGCTCGGACTGTTCAAGCGCTCGCAGGCGCAAGCGCGCGGCATGAATCGAGTCGCCGGCCTTGCGGTCCAGCGCATCGAGCGAGGCCAGCGCCTGCTCCGGCGCCCCTTGCGCAACCGCCAGTTCGGCGATGAACATCAGCCGGGCGCTTTTAAGCGGCGCAAAGGCTTCAAGCGATCGCAGCCAGCGGTCGCGCGCTTCGGTATCACCGCGCCGCTCGGCCGCCCGCGCCGCCAGCAAGGTGGCCGCGCCGGCCGTCTCGGGATGCTTCATTGCCGCTTGCACCAACTTGTCGACGAGTTCGCTGCGGCCTTCATTCAGCGCGACCAGGGCCTTGCTCAATGAGGCATGAGCGCCCTGCAACTGGCGCGCCTGACGCCAGTTGCGCCAATTGCCCGGCGCGCGCAGTATTTGCAGACCGATCCGCACCAGAAAATAGAGCGCGACAAAGCCGATCAGCAGGCTCAACGCGGCGGTGTTGGCGCCAATATCAAACCGATAAGGCGGCAACACGATGGACACGACGCCTTCGCGATAGCGAAGCAACAATCCCAGGCCCACCGCAAGACTCAGGGCAACCGTCCAGGCAATAAGTGTCTTCATGATTGCCCCTTTGAAGCAGACGACAAGGTGGTTCGAACGCTCTGCAGAGCGTCGGCGCTGCGCGCCAGCGAGAGCTGATTGCCGGCCTCACCCATCGGTGCCAGCGCCTGCAACATGGCGAGCGCCTCCGGCACGCGCGCATCGGTTTGATCAAAATGCTCGGCAAGCCATTGCGAGGCGCGCTTCAGGTCGGCGGCAAAGCCGGCCCGGTCATGCATCAGCAACGACAAGCGCGCCCCGAGCAAACGCAAGCGCAGGTTCTGCACGATCAGGTAGCGTGCACCCACCGGCATCAGATTGAGGTCGTGCTTGCCGACCTCGGTGATGCGAACCAGCGACTGATCACTGGCCTGATCGGGCAAGCTGACCAGTTCGGCCGACGAGCGTGCCAGCCGTTGCCACCATTTGTCCTCGCTTGCTGCCGGCTCAGTCGTCGGTGTCGAGGTTTCGGCGTTGGCGGCGCTCACAGCGGCTTCGGCAGCGGGCGCATTGCCTGCCGGCGCAGCCGCCCCGCCCTGGCCGCCCGCCAACGTGGCCAGACTGCGGCCGTCCTGCATCGGCAAGGATTCAAGCGTTGCCGCCAGCCGTTGCAAATCGTCCGCGGCCTGTACGACGCTGCGCTCGGCAGCAATCTGCAGTTGTTCCCGATCTTGCTCGAGCGCGTCGAGCAAGGGCGCCAGCGCCGGCGACGCCGCGCGTGCCGCGCGCTCATGCGCGGCCACCAGCAGGCTCAGCGGACCTTGCAGATTGGCACTGACCGCAAGTTCGCGCGTGGCCTGGGCGAGCAGGTACTCGACGTCGAGCAGAACCAATGCATCGGTATCGGCCAGTTGCTGCCCGATTACCGCCGACAATTGCCGGTTTTCTTCAAGCAGCTTTTGTTGCGCCGCCCGCGCCGCCTCGATATCGCCCAGCGCCGCCGGCACCTGATCTTCGAGACGAGCCAGTCGTTGCGACAACTCGTGTTGCCTCGTCTGCATTTCGGTATCTACGGCAGCAGCGGCGACTGGCGCGCTGGCAGCAGCTGCTTCAGGGCCTGCCGCGGTATCGACAGAGGCCGAATTCTCGACGGGTGCGTTTGCGCCCGGCGCAATGGCGCTGAGCAAAGAACCGCCGGTTTGCCAGAACAGCAAGCCCAAAGCGGCCAGACTGAGCAACAAGGCCAGCCAGGCGACCGACGCACTGCCGCGCACGGGTTGTGGTTGACGAATGACGGGGAGGAGCCGGTCAGGGCTCAGGGGGCGGCCGGCGTTACCGGCACCTGGAGAAGAAGGCATCATGAGGCTCAGGAAGAAGCGGCGCTGCTGTTTTGCGCCCATTGTATCGCGGCAGTCAGCATTGAAAGTCCGGGTGGGGCGTCAAGCATCGTGGTAAAGCCGTGGGCGAGCAAGCGCGACGCGACGCGCGGATGACTCACCAGACAAGGCTGCCGGCGCAACCACTGGGCCAGCCCGGCAGCGACCGACCACTGCGCAAGCCGCTCGGCCTGACCGACGCTGCCCACCATCAGCAGGGCCGGCTCCGCACGACTGGCCAGGCGCGCAATGGCGGCCTGCATCGCCGTGTCGGGCTGAACATCGAGGCGGCGGTACAACTCAAACACCTCAACTTGTTTACCGGCGGCCCGGAAGGCTTCGATCCAGTCGTCACGGCCCTGCTCACCGCGCAGCACCACCAGAGTGCCGAAAGCGCCGGCTTGCATCGCCGGCAGAGCCGTCAACGCGTCGGCATCAAACGGGGGCTGCGCCGGTCGAATCGGTTCCAGCCCCGGACAGCTTGCCCGCAAGGCCGCCTCGGTGCCGGGCCCGACCACGGCCATTCCGTGCGGACACCATTGCGCCAGCCGTGCCAACACGGGTTGCGCGAAATGCACGGCCGACGGGCTTACGAAGACCAGTCGATCATCGTCGCTGATGCGCAAGCCGGCAAGGCGGTTCGTGGCCGCCTCAATCGGTTCGAGTTGTTGAAAACTGAGTCTCACCGGCTCAAAGCCGGCATCTCGTATTTGCTGCGCAAGCGCCTTGGCTCTGGGCAAGGCTTGCGTCAGGACGATGGCAGCCATCGAGCCGCTCCCTGACTCAGCAACTCGGCCGCGGCCCGGGCGCCCAGCGCGTCGGCTTGTACCGCATCGGCAACCGGCGCCCGCACGACCGATTCCAGCACTTCGCTGCCATCGGGGGCGGCCACGCGCGCCGTCATTTCGAGGGCGCCCTGGCCATCGGCCTGACAGTAGGCCGCCAGCGGCACCCGGCAGCTGCCGCCCAGACGGCGCGATACCGCCCGCTCGACGGTAACTTCCAGCGTCGTGGCAGCGTCGACGAGCGGCGCCAGCCATTGCCGCAGATCGGCCCG
>CAXBNM010000130.1:0-12121 GCA_963976885.1 uncultured Burkholderiaceae bacterium | reverse complement strand
CCAGCAGCTCTTCACGGGTGCGCAAGCCGAGGTGCTCGGCAATGTCCGACAAGATGAGCCAGGCCTGGCCATCGGGGTTCAGGTGCGCGGCCAGCCCTTGCAGAAAGCCGTTCAGCATCGCGCCGCCGTCGTCGTAAATGGCCCGTTCGATCGGCGCGCTCGGGCGCGCCGGCACCCAGGGCGGGTTGCAGACGATCAGATCGGCCTTGCCGGGCGGGAACAGATCGGCCTCGACAATATCGACCCGTTCATTGAGCACGAGGCGGGCAATGTTTTCGCGGGCGCAGACCAGCGCCCGGGCATCGTTTTCTGTGCCCACCACCTGCGGCACGCCGCGACGGGCGAGCAGCGCCGCAATGACGCCGGTACCGGTACCGATATCGAAGGCTCGAAAATCAGGCCCCATCGTTTCGGGCAACGGCGCCTTGGCCAACAGATCGAGATATTCGCCACGCACCGGCGAAAACACCCCGTAGTGCGGGTGAATATGCGCATATGGCGGGCCCAGGGCGGGAATGGACACGCCTTTGATACGCCACTCATGGGCGCCGATCACACCCAGCAGTTCGCGCAGCGACACCACCAGACCCTGCGGCGCCTCGGTGCCCTCGACCTCGGCCACCGCCGGCGGCTCGCCCCAGGCCTCGCGGCAGGCCAGACCGATATCGCGCGCGCGCCGCAGCACGAGTTGATAGTCGGCCTCGACCGGAATCAGCAACATGTTCAGGGTGCGGGCCCGCTGGGCGCGTGCCATCCGGACCAGATTGAAGCGCTCGACCGGGCTCGGCGGGGCCTTGCCGGCCGCCTTCTTCTGCGCCTTCTTGCGCTTGTCGAGCGCCGCCTTGTCGAGCCGGCGCGTCATGGCGTGCAGCAACTGGCGCGCATTCTGGAAGTCGCCATGCCAGAGCAGACCCGTGCCTTCGCTGGCCAGCCGGAAGGCGGTGTCGGCGGTCAAGGTATCGTCGACGGGCACGATGCGCCGGGGCGGCTTGGCGCCACTTTCGGATTGCCACCAGGCCGACCGGATGGTCTCGCCATCCTCCCACTGAACGATCGGCATTGCTTGCTCTGACATTTCGGATGCTCGTTTATGCAAAGGGACGCAGGCTACACCAAGGCGCCGCCCGATGGGGCACCAGCCTGTGCTGAGCAGTTACCATACCAGCAGGGCCGCAGCACCGCTGCCGGCCACTGGCATGGCCGTAACCGACGGCCAGCCCGCGTGCGAGAAACCCCATGCCCACCGCCAATCATCACCGCCCCACCCTTGTCACCGGCTTTGAACGCTTCGATCCGTGGCCGTTCAACCCGTCCGAGCAGATCATCCGCCATCTGGCGGCCAATGCGCCCGCGGCTGCACGGGGTGAGCTGATCTGCGCGGTCTTGCCGACCGAGTACCAGCTCGCCGGCCAGCGCCTGGCCGCCCTGATCGAGCAACATGATCCGGCCATCGTCTTGTCGCTGGGCCTGTCCGGCTCCCGTGACCGGGTCTGCCTCGAGCGCTTCGCGCTCAATATCGACGATGTGAAAAAGCCCGATAACGCCAACCGGGTGCGCCAGGGCGAGCCAATTGACCCCGATGGCCCGGCAGCACTCAAAACCAATGTTGAGCTGCCGTCCATTCTGGCCGAACTGCAGGCGCACGACATCGATGCGGAAATCTCCAACCATGCCGGCACTTATGTCTGCAACCATGTGTTCTATCAGGGCTTGCGGGCGGTTGCAGCGCGCGGCAACCGGGCCGGCTGCCTGTTCGTGCACATCCCGCTGCCGCACGACGGACTGCCGGCCGAGCAGCAAGCGGCTTATCGGTGGGAGCTCAGGCAGCTGATTCAGGCCGTTGAACTGACGATTGCGCAACTCGAGCGGCAACGCGACGCGCTGGCTGGCGCTCGCTGAACCGCCTGCGGCGGGCAACCTACTGGTTCAGGTCGGCGCCCGGTTCAACGGTGTGATCAAGCGCCGCTGCCATCAGCGCCCGCGTATAGGCTGAGCGGGGCGCCTCGAACAGTTCGCGGGTAGGCCCGTACTCAACGACGCGGCCACTGCGCATCACGACGATATCGTCAGCCAGCGCGCGCACCACCTTCAGATCGTGGCTGATGAACATGTAGGCCAGATCGTGCCGCGCCTGCAGCGTACACAGCAGATCGACAATCTGCGCTTGCACACTCATGTCGAGCGCACTGGTGGGCTCGTCGAGCAGCACGAACCTGGGCTTGAGCGCCATGGCCCGGGCAATCGCAATGCGCTGGCGCTGGCCGCCCGAGAATTCATGCGGATAGCGATCCATCGCGGCCGGGTCGATATCCACCTCGATCAACGCCTGTGCAACCCGTTCAAAGCGTTCGCGGTCGGTGAATTCCGGACATTGGATGGTCAGCCCCTCTTCGACAATCTGGCGCACCGACATGCGCGGCGACAAGGAGCCGTAGGGATCCTGAAAGACCACTTGTATATCGCGCCGCAGGCTGCGCATCTGACGCGGACCGTAGCCGTCGATGCGCTGGCCTCGCCAGTGGATCGGCCCTTGCGAGGGCAGCAGCCGCAACAGCGCCAGCCCGAGCGTGGTCTTGCCCGAACCTGATTCGCCGACAATACCGAGGGTCTGGCCCTGGTGCACCGCCACACTGACGCCGTCAACCGCCTTGATGTGCCCATAGGTGCGCCGCAGCAGCCCGCGTTTGATCGGGAACCATACCTTCAGGTCTTCGGTTTGCAGAATGACCGAGCGGGACGGATGAGGGGCGGCCCGCACTGCAGACGGCTCGGCCTCCAGCAGCTTCAAGGTGTAGGGGTGTTGCGGCGCGGCGAAGACCTGCTCGACCGGACCGTGTTCAACGATCAGGCCGTTCTGCATCACGCAGACGCGGTCGGCAAAGTGCCGGGCAATACCGAGATCGTGGGTAATCAGCAATATCGCCATGCCCTTGGCGGCCTGCAATTGCTTGAGCAGCTTGAGGATTTGCGCCTGCACGGTAACGTCGAGCGCCGTGGTCGGCTCGTCGGCAATCAGCAGCCGCGGGTTGTTTGCCAGCGCCATCGCAATCATCACCCGCTGGCGCTGACCGCCCGAGAGTTGATGCGGATAACTGTTCAGCCGCTCGGCCGCCTCGACAATGCCGACCTCTTCGAGCAGCCGAATGGTTTCCTGGCGTGCCGGTTCGGCACGCAGACCGCGATGCCGGGACAACACCTCGCCGATTTGCCGGCTCACCGTGTGCAACGGATTGAGCGAGGTCATCGGCTCCTGGAAAATCATGCCGATGTCATTGCCACGCACCTTGCGCAGAGTGGCCTCGTTGGCATCCAGCAAAGACTGACCGTCAAAGTGAATGGAGCCGTGCGGATGCGAGGCCACCAGGCGCGGCAGCAATTTGAGCACCGACAGCGCGGTAGCCGATTTACCTGAGCCGGATTCACCGACCAGGGCCAGGGTTTCGCCACGATTGACATGCAGCGAGACGCCTCGGACAGCATGCGTGACGTTGTCGCCCTGACCAAAATCAATGGCCAGATTGTCAATCTCGAGCAAGGGCTTGTTGGCGGCGTCGGTCATGAGAAGGTCTTGCGCGGATCGAAGGCATCGCGCACCGATTCACCGATGAACACCAGCAGGCTGAGCATCAGTGACACCACCGCAAACGCGGTGAGCCCGAGCCAGGGCGCTTGCAGATTGGATTTGCCCTGCGCCAGCAATTCGCCCAGCGAGGGCGAGCCCGGTGGCAGACCAAAGCCCAGAAAATCGAGCGCCGTGAGTGTGGTGATGGAGCCCGACACAATGAACGGCATGAAGGTGATGGTCGCCACCATGGCATTGGGCAACAGGTGGCGGAACATGATCTTCAGATCGGACAAACCCATCGCGCGGGCCGCGCGGACATACTCAAAATTGCGACCGCGCAGAAATTCGGCGCGCACCACGCCAACCAGCGCCGTCCAAGAGAACAACAGCAAGATGCCGAGCAGCAACCAGAACGAAGGCGTGATGAACGCCGCCAGAATGATCAGCAGGTACAACGTAGGTACCGAGGTCCAGATTTCAATGATCCGTTGCAGCAGCAGATCGGTCCAGCCCCCGAAGTAGCCTTGCAACGCCCCGGCAAACACGCCGACTACGGATGACAACACCGACAGCGTCAGGCCGAAAATGACCGAGATGCGAAAGCCGTAGATGAGTCGGGCTACGACATCACGGCCTTGATCATCGGTGCCGAGCCAGTTCAGGTTGCCGCCGATGCAGTTCGGGTCGCGCAGCCCCTGTTTCGGATCCAACTTGCCATCGGCGGCTGGTTCACGACCCAGCGGATACTGCGCACAGACGACATCCCGGTCAAGCAACCAGGCCGGCGGCGAAGGCGCGGGCACCGGCAGCTGATTGTTCACGGTGCGATAGCTGTAGCGCACCGGCGGCCAGATCATCCAGCCATTGGCATCGATTTCATCCTGAATGAACGGATCGCGGAAATCGGTAGTGGCCAGAAACCCGCCGAACTTTTCCTCGGGGTAATCGGTCAGCAAGGGCACCAGCAACTCGCCCTTGTATGAGGCAACAATGGGTCGATCGTTGGCCAGAAACTCGGCAAACATGCTGACCACGCACAGAATGCCGAAAATCCACAACGACCAATAGCCGCGCCGATTGGCCCGGAACATCGACCAGCGGCGCTGGTTCAGGCCCGACAAACGCCAGCGACCGACCGGATGGTAGGCAGGAATCTGGCGAGCGGTTGTGCTGCTCATTCAGTGCGCCCTCGCCTCGAAGTCGATGCGCGGATCGATCCAGGTGTAGACGAGATCACTGATCAGATTGGTCAGCAGGCCAAGCAGGGAAAAAATGTACAAGGTGGCAAACACGACGGGATAGTCGCGGTTGATGGCCGACTCATAACCGAGCAAACCGAGCCCGTCGAGCGAGAAGATGGTTTCGATCAGCAGCGAACCGGCGAAAAACGAACTGATGAAGGCGCCCGGAAAACCGGCAACAACGATCAGCATCGCGTTGCGAAAGACATGGCCGTAAAGCACTTGCCGCTCGGTAGCCCCCTTGGCGCGGGCGGTCATTACGTATTGCTTGCCGATCTCGTCCAGAAACGAGTTCTTGGTGAGCAAGGTCATGGTGGCAAACGAGGACACCGCCATCGCGGTAAGAGGCAAAGCGAGATGCCAGATGTAATCGATGATCTGTTCCCACCAGCTCATTTGCGCAAAGTTCTCGGAGGTGAGCCCGCGCAGCGGAAACCAGTTCAGGAACGAACCGCCGGCAAACAACACGACCAGCAAAATGGCAAACAGAAAGCCTGGAATGGCATAGCCGACAATGATGGCGCCGGAGGTCCAGACATCAAAACGCGAACCATCGCGCACCGCCTTGGCAATGCCGAGCGGAATCGAGATGGCGTACGAAATGAAGGTGAGCCACAGGCCGAGCGAAATCGACACCGGCAGCTTTTCAATGATCAGGTCAAGCACCGAGACATCGCGAAAGTAGCTGTGTCCGAAGTCGAAGCTCAGATAATTGCCGATCATCATCAGGAAGCGTTCATGCGCCGGCTTGTCGAAACCGAATTGCTTTTCGAGCGAAGCGATGAACTCGGCATCCAGGCCTTGCGCGCCGCGATAGGTGGCCGACGAAGCCGACGCACCGGCGGCATCAGCGGAAATTTCGCGTCCGCCGCCACCGATGCGCGCGGTGGCCCCGATGTCGGTGCCTTGCAACTGCGCCATTATCCGCTCGATCGGACCGCCCGGTGCAAACTGAATCAGCGCAAAGCTGATCAGCATGATGCCGAGCAAGGTCGGCACCATCAGCAGCAGACGTTTGAGCAGGTAGGTAGCCATTGCCGGTACGCGCGGCCTGCTTAGTTGCCGCGCTTGATCGAAGCGGCCTTGGCGGCATCGATCCACCAGGTATCAAGAACACCGCGGGCGTAGCGAGGCTTGTGCTCGGGGCGCCCGAAAATGTTCCAGTACGCCACGTTGTGCGCGCCCTTGTACCAGTGCGGCACCCACAGATGCTCGGCCCGCAGCGCCCGGTCCAGCGCACGGGCGCAGATCTTCAGTTCGTTACGGCTGGGTGCCTTGATCACGTGTTCGATCAGCGCATCGACGGCCGGAGACTTGAGACCGGACAGATTCATGCTGCCATTGGTGTCGGCATAGCGCGAGGCGAAAACGTTCTCGAGTTCCACTCCGGGGGTTTCACTCATGGTGGTGCGGCGCACCAGAATGTCGAAATCGAAATTCTTCATCCGCTCCTGAAACTGCGCGGCCTCGACCTGCCGAATCGACGCATCAACACCGAGCAGTTTGAGATTGCGCACATAGGGCGAAATGATGCGCTCCATCGTCGGCGAGAAAATCAGGAACTCAATCGTCAGGGGCTCCCCCTGAGCATTGACCAGTTGCGTCCCCTTTCGCTTCCAGCCTGCCGCGGTCAGTAACTGATTGGCCTTGCGCAGCAGTTTACGATCCTGACCACTGCCGTCGCTGACCGGAGGCAGCACGGCCGGGCCGAATACTTCGGGAGGCAGTTGCTCGCGCAAGGGTTCGAGCAGCGCCAGCTCTTCGGGGGTTGGCTCGCCGACGGCCTTGAGGTCGGAGTTCTCAAAGAAGCTGGTGGTCCGTTTGTACATGCCGTAAAACAGATTGGTGTTGGACCATTCAAAATCGAAGGCAAGTCCGAGCGCCTGCCGTGTGCGCGGATCGGCAAACTTGGCGCGCCGGATGTTCATGAAGAACCCTTGCGCGCCCGAGGCGGTGTCATCGGGCAAGGTATCGAGAATCAGCCGACCCTCTTTGACCGCCGCCAGCTCATATTCGGTTGCCCAGTGCTTGGACGTGAAGTCTTCGCGCAGATCGAGCACGCCAGCCTTGA
This sequence comes from uncultured Burkholderiaceae bacterium, assembly GCA_963976885.1. GTDB lineage: Bacteria > Pseudomonadota > Gammaproteobacteria > Burkholderiales > Burkholderiaceae_E > JAUIAI01. The sequence continues at coordinate 5,244 of CAXBNM010000130.1, read as the reverse complement.
TGGCTTCCAGTTCGGTGACCCGGTCGCGAAAATACAGCAACTTGATTTCATCAAAGTTATAGCGCCCGACATTGACCGGCAGATCTTTGGCCCAGTAATCGTCGCGCCGCTCATAGGTAATGAAGTCGCCCTGACGCAAATCCTTGACCCGGTATGGCCCCGAACCCAGGGGAGCCTCCAGTGTGGTTTTGGTGAAGTCGTGGGTTTCGTAATACTTTTTCGACAGAATCGGCAAGCCTGCCACCAGCATCGGCAGATCTCGCAGATTGGCGCCGGTAAATTCGTAACGCACTTTGTCCGGCGCCAGCGCCTCGGCCTTGACCACGTTGCGCAGCGAAATCTTGAAGGCGGGATGACCGCTTTCCTTGAGCAACTCAAAACTGCGCACGACATCATCGGCCGTCAGCGCGGAGCCATCGGCGAACCGGGCCTGCGGGCGCAGTTCAAAACTCACCTGCAAGCGATCGTCCGAGACCTCGGCACTGCGCGCGACCAGTCCGTACATTGCATCGGGTTCATCATCGGCGCGCACCATCAGCGTGTCGAACAGCAGGTCGAGCCGCTGGGCCGAATCGCCCTTCAGAATGAAGCCATTCAGACTGTCGAAGGTGACGAGGCCGCCCGTGCCAAGGGTGACGATGCGCCCCCCTTTGGGCGCCGCCGGATTGACGTATTCGAAGTGTTTGAAGTCAGCGGGATACTTCAGATCGCCAAAGGCCGACAATCCATGCGCGGCAGCGGCCTGCGCCGCACCCGCAGCGAGCAATGCACCAACAAACACCAGTACCGGCACAAGCCTGTTCAGCCCGTGACGAACGCCTCTTTTGACCGCATGCATTGGTCTGCTTCCTCCGCTAATCTGACCTGGATTGATTAGATCAAAGCCCCCCACAGGGTGCAAATCCGGACCTCCTGCCGGCCCGGGCAACCCGATAGTGCCACGTTAGCTGCCGGAACGCGGCATCGCATCCGGTAAAGTTGCTCCAACGTATGAAATCCCGGGCTGACTGGCGCTGGTCAGGCGCATCAGATCCGGCTTTGCGGGCCCTGCAACCGCATCGACCAACACAAGGAGACATTGATGCTTACCGGAGAAATGCTTGCCCGTTCGGCGCACCGCTTCCCCACCAGGCCGGCCGTCAGCCAGGGCTTGCAGATCATCAGTTACCAGGAACTGGACGGCCGGGCCGATCAGATGGCCCGCAAGCTGGTGGCGCTCGGGCTGCCTGCCGGCACGACCGTGGGCATCATCAGCCGCAATCTTCCCGAATACGGGATCAGCTTCTTCGGGGTCGCCCGCAGCGGTTACATCCTGACCAACGTGTCGGTGCTCTACGCGCCCGACGAAATGTTGTACGTGTTGCGCAAGGCCCGCATCGAAGTGCTGATCTTCGACCAACAGTTCACCGATACCGTCATGGCCGTGCTGCCCGATCTGCCGGGAATCCGCACCGTGATCGAGATCGGGGCTGCTGCGCCGGCAGCAGGCCATCTCCGCTTCAACGATTTCTGTGCCCCTTGTGCCGCCGATGAACCGGCGTTACCGCCGTTGCCGCTGCTGCAAGAAGATGCGCCGTTCTGCATGACGTATACCGGCGGCACCACGGGACGCCCCAAAGGGGTGCTGTGTTCGCATCGGGCGCGCGCCATAACCGCTCACACCGTGATGGTCGAAGAAGCCATCGACGAGCGCGATGTGGTCGGCATTGTTACGCCGATGTTTCACGTCGCTGCGCTCAACATCATGTTTCAGCCTGCCATTCTCGCTGGCGCCAGCACCGTCTTGCTCGCCAAATGGTCGCCCCAAGGCTTTATCGAGATGGTTGAGCAAAGCGGGATGACGGCTTGCTTCATGGTGCCGACCCAGGCCGCCAGTCTGTTGCAGGCGCCGGAGTTTGATCCCGACAAACTACGCAACTGGACCAAGGTCAGTTTCGCCGGTGCACCGCTGCCCGACTGGGTTCAGCATGAACTGCGCGCACGCCTGCCCTGGCTGCACATCACACAGATCTACGGCCAGTCCGAGATGGGCGTGATTGCCGTGTTGCGACACTGGTATCTGCCGGCCAAACTGGGCAGCGTAGGCCGCCAGCCCTATAACGTTGACGTTCGAGTCGTCAATCAGGATGGCACCGATGTCGCGCCGGGCGAAATCGGTGAAGTGGTGTCACGCGGGGCCAACCTGATGCTCGGCTATTTCGACGAACCGGCGCAGACGCGCGAATTTTTCCGGCTTGGCGACGACTGGGGCTGGTCGGGTGATCTGGCCTCGGTAGATGCCGACGGCTTCATCACGCTGATCGATCGCTCCAAAGACATGATCATCTCGGGCGGCGAGAATATTTATCCGAAAGAAATCGAGAACGTGATTTTCGAGTTGCCCGAGGTTGCCGACTGCGCGGTGTTTGGCATTCCGCAACCGCCGTGGGGCGAGGTGCCCGCAGCCTGGATCAGTTTGCAACCCGGCCAGCAACTGAGCGCCGAGCAAGTGCTCGCGCATTGCGAGGCGAAACTGGCGCGCTTCAAGCGGCCGCGTCTGGTGGAATTCGTGACTGAATTTCCGAAAACGGCAATTGGCAAGATTCAGAAAAACCTGATTCGCGAGCAATACTGGCGCGACCAGGACAAAAAGATCTGAAACAAAGCCTGCAACGGATGACGGCACCCGGGCAGCCCATCGCCACCCGGATGCCGTCGGCAACCACTGAGCTGAATCAGTACAGCGCTACCGGATTCCCCGGCGAGCCGGTTGCTCCTTTCATTTTCAACGGTGCCCAGGTAAACAGGAACTCGTAAGCCTTGTCGGCGACCAACTGCGTCAGATCAAGGTTTTCGATGTTCCAGATTCCGCGCTTGGTCTGCAGCTTCATGTGACATTCGAAAGGCTGCGGCGTTTCACCCCCGGCGCCCTTGCCGACGGCTTCGGTAGCCCAGGTATCTGCACCGGTCAGGATGATTTTCTGCTCAGCCATGTACTCGCAGGCTGACAAACCGAAACCAGGCTCGCCGGAGTTGAATTTCGCCGTCCGGCTGCTTTTTTCCGCGGCATCGAAAGTGTCCCATTTTTTCGGGTCCCAGATGTTGCCGTGGCCGGTGTGCAGAAACACGCAATCACCTTCACCAATAGGAGCGATACCCTGCTTCTTGACCATCTCCTTGACGTCATCGGCGGTGATGATGCCGGGGTCGGCCGGATCGTTTTCGGTCGGCACCGGTAACGGGCCGCCACGCAGCGCAACCGCGTCAAGCAAGACTCCGCGACAGACAAAACCCTTCTGCGCGACATGTTCGACACCGAGCGGTCCTACACCGTAGGCGTTGATGTTCTCGTCATGCAGAAAGCGCCCGTTATAGAAGAACATGCCCTTCGAGGTCGTTACGCCGATGTGGCCGGGGCCATCGAACTGCGTGCCGATCTGGCCAATTTCAGTGGACAGAAATTCATCGTTGTAGACCATCTGTGCCGGCCCGAACGGCCCGCCGGTGGGCAGCCCTGGAATGGTCATGCGCCAGCCCCGCGAGCCGAACGCCGGCGCATCGCCGGCATAAACCTTGCCAAGCGTTGCAACTTTGCCCTGCTTGACCAGACCTACCGCCTTCATCACGATTTCAGGGGTAGTACGGTTAACGGCGCCCATGCTGTCATTGGCGCCCCACTCGGTAGGTGCCCACTTGTCAGTAAGAGGTTCGTCGTTGACATCCGCGGCGAAAGCGTGGCTGGTCACAAGCAGAGTGCCTGCGGCCAGCAGTTGCGGCCATTGCATCTTCATTGCTTTATCTCCTGTGTCGTTGTTATTGCTGAAACACGATCGGTTTCATCAGCAAACTACCAAACAATCGTGACCAAGCCAACGCTGGCGACCCGACATCACGGCTCGAAGGTGTTGTGCTGTCCGTCATGGTGCACCTTGCCGGTCAATCCGATAAGGTCGGTCTGTTCCATTTCCTGCAGCAGGCCCGGATCGGGCCGCGTATTGGCGATGAAGCGCTCCCCACCCGACAGCCGACCGATGACAATCGCCTGCGTCGGCCCCTTGCGGTCGTGCATCACGGTCCAGGTTTCCACTTCGGCGCTGCCGCTGGCCAGCTCCACCACCGGCGGATGCGCAATCCGGTCGAGTTCGGCCTGCAGCTGTGCGCCGCTCGGCGCCGCACCGGCCGGTGCCGGCGCTTCGGTGCTGTAGACACCGGCCGAATGCTTGGTCAGATAATTGCCGTTGGCCGTGACCAGCCCACGCGAACCCGGTTTCGCCCGGACACGATTCATGATTTCGGCAATCGAGTGGGTCACGTAGTTGTTACCCGGTCCGCCGAAATACGGCAAACCACCAGTAACCGTCAGCCCGCGCGGATCGTCTTCGGCCAGTTCGAGCGCGTCGCAAGCCACCTGCACGGCACTGGCAAAACAGCTGTACAAGTCCATCGAATCGATATCGGCCAGCGTGCAATTGGCCCGCTGAAAGGTGCTGGCAAACACTGCCGCCATCGCCGGCGAGGAATGCAGATCACGGCGATCAGTGATGTACCAGTGATCGTGCGCATCGGCATGGCCATGCAGAAACACCCAGCGCTGGCGCGGGATACCGAGGGCGCGCGCCCGACCCGCGCTGCACATGATCAGCGCCGCGCTCTGATCGATGAACGCGTTGGCATTCATCAGCCGGGTATACGGAAAGCCGATCATCGGATTGCCGGCACCGGGCTGGGCAATCGTGCTTGCATCGTAGCCGTCGCGCCGATCGGCCAGCGGATTACTGGCGGCAACGGCGGCAAAGCGGGCCAGCAATTCGCCCATTGCCTGCTGGTGCTCGGCCAGCGAGCGGCCGCGGGCGGCGCGAATTGCCTGTTCGAACAACGGATACGCGTAGATGGCACCACGCATCCCGTGGCGATCTTCAACGTCGGACCAGCCACGCTTGCTGACGCCCCAGGATTGCGGCGCGCTGCTGGCCGGTCGCGACCAGTCGAGCATGATGTCAGCCCGCTGCGCCGCTTTCTGGGTGGCCAGTGCCTCGCCGCCGGCGATCAGCGCCACATCGGCCTCGCCGCGGCTGATCGCCTCGCCGAGCTGGTTGGCGCACCACTGCGGCATGTTGCCGCCCGCTTCGGTATAAACAAGCCGCGATGCCGTGGTACCCAGTTCGGCCAGCAAGGCTGCAGGCGGGTTTTCGTAAGAACCGAACGGGCAGGCAAAGCGCCAACTCGTATCGGCAAATGAACGGATGACGACGGCGGTGTCGACCG
>CAXBNM010000129.1:0-12314 GCA_963976885.1 uncultured Burkholderiaceae bacterium | reverse complement strand
AAACGCTGATCAACAAACATGTTCCAGCCGACGCGCCGCTGATTGTTGCGGGCGACTTCAACGACTGGCGTCATCACGCAGCGAACATCATGGAGGGTGAACTCGGCATGGTCGAAATCAACAAAGCCCGCCACGGCCGTTGTGCGCGCACCTTCCCGGCCCGACGCCCCTTGCTGCGACTGGATCGCATCTACCTGCGCAACTTCAACAAGCATGAGCCGGTCGCTCTGCCCCGACTGCCATGGTCGCGCCTGTCCGACCATTTGCCCGTGCTCGCGAGTGCCTCGCCATGAAAAACCGCTGGGTCAGTGGCAACAAGATTGTCTTGCTTGAGAATGGCGAGGCCTTCTTTCCTGCCGTTTCCGAAGCCATCGCCAGGGCGCGCAAGCAGGTTCTGATCGACACCTTCATTCTGTTCGATGACCCGGTGGGGCGCGAACTCGCACAAGCGCTGATAGCTGCCGCCCAACGCGGCGTGCACGTCGAACTGACCATCGATGGCTGGGGCAGCGCCAATCTCGATCAGGCATACAAGCAAGCCTTGGTGTCGGCGGGCGTGCATTTGCACGTTTATGATCCGGTCAGCCGCATTCTTTCGTGGCGCACTCGAGTGCTGCGCCGAATGCACCGCAAGATCACCGTCATTGATGGCACGGTTGCGTTTGTCGGTGGCATCAACTTTGGCGAAGACCATCTTGTCAGCGTTGACGCGATGGCCAAGCAAGACTACGCGATCCGTATCGAAGGTCCGTTGGTGCAGCAGATTCAGAACTACGCGGCGCAGACCGCCAAGGTCAACCGCCGCCTGCCGCCGCCGCCAGCCACCGAGCATGCGCCCACACCTGGATCGGCCGAGGCAATGTTCGTCATTCGCGACAACCTGCGCCACCGCACCGACATCGAACGGCATTATCGCGCGGCGATCCGACTGGCGCGCAAGAAAGTCATCATTGCCAATGCCTACTTCTTTCCCGGCTACCGCCTGCTGCGCGAAATACGCAAGGCCGCCCAGCGCGGCGTGCAAGTCGTGCTCTTGCTGCAAGGCGAACCCGATATTCCGGCGATGCGTTTTGCCTCGCAACTGCTTTACGATCAGTTGGTAGCAGCGGGAGTTCATTTATACGAATACACCGAACGCCCCTTGCATGCCAAAGTAGCCGTGGTGGACAACCAGTGGGCAACCGTCGGATCAAGCAACATGGATCCGCTGAGTCTGGCGCTCAACCTCGAGGCCAATGTGATGATTCGCGACAGCGCATTCGCGGCTACCCTGGCAACACGGCTGGAGATTCTGGTCAATGAACACAGTCGCCGCATTACGCGAGAAATAGCGGGCAAACCGGGCTACTTCGCCTCGGTGCGCAGCGCCATTCTGTATCACCTCATGCGGCGCTTTCCGTCGTGGGGACGGATGTTGCCAACACCGGCGCCCAGCGTCGAGTCGACGCCCCCGAACCAGCACCAACCTCTGCGGCCGCACTGATGAAGCAGCTGATGAAGCGGCACTGGCCGTGGCTCAAAAAGGTATTGAGTGGCGTCTATCTCGCCCTGGTTGCGTATCTGGTCTTCCGGTTGGCGCAAAACCTTGAATGGTCTGAGGTGATGAAATCGCTGAAGGCGTTACCAGCCGCTACCTTGCTGATCGCAGCCCTGCTGGCCGTGGCAAGCCACGTTGTCTACAGCAGCTTCGATCTGCTCGGGCGTCACCTCACCGAACACAAGATAAGCGTCGGCCGCACGATGCTCATTACCTTTGTCAGCTACACGGGCAATCTCAACTTTGGTTCGCTGGTGGGTGCAGTCGGTCTGCGTCAGCGCCTGTACTCTCGCTTCGGGCTGCCACTGAGCCAGGTGGTTCGCATCACCGCCACCAGCATGGCCACCAACTGGCTCGGCTACTCTTTGTTGGCAGCTGTTCTACTGATCAGTCCGGTGTACGCCCAGCTTGCCGCGCAGAGCTTGCCGGCGCCGAGCCTGGCCCGCGCGCTGGGCTGTGTCTTGCTGCTCGCGGTAGTCGGCTATCTTGCCCTGGCCGCCTTCAAACCAGGTCACCGCTGGAAAGTCGGCCGGTTCAACATCAGGATACCCACCGCCCGCCTCGCCATGACGCAGGTGTTGATCTCATCGGTGAACTGGACACTGATCAGCGCAATCATCTACGTGCTGCTGGAGCAGCGCATTGGCTTTGAACAAGTCATGTTTGCGCTGCTGGTAGCCGCCGTTGCAGGCGTCATCACCCATGTGCCTGCCGGCCTGGGCGTGATCGAAGCCACCTTCGTACTGCTGCTTGGCGATCAGGTCAGTCGAGAGGCCTTGCTGGGCGTGTTGCTGGCCTACCGCGCCATGTACTACCTGCTGCCCCTGATTCCGGCGGCGCTCATCTGGGTATTGATGGAGTCGCACGCCGGCCAGGAGGATCAACCCGCCTCGCCACGCACCGTATAAGTAAACACCTTCGTGATGATGCGCCAGCCGTTGTTGTCCCGGCTGAGCGTCAGAAAATCGAGATAGTCGCGCCCCATCATCGTCATGGTCACTTTCGCAAACGCCATTCGAGGGCTGCCGAACTCGATCGACAGAATCTGATCCTGCCGACGTTTACCTTCGCTGGCCGCCGACTGGCGCTTATCAACGATGGCGAAATACTCGGCCATCGAGTAATTCATGTAATCACCTTCGACCGTATTCACATAGCGCGCGTCGGGGTGAAACACCTTTGCGAGCCGGGCGCTGTCCGCATGAAAAAGGCCGTCAAAATAGCCTTCAAGGACATCAGCAATAGCGGCGAGTTCCTGGTGCTGGTTCATCGTTCTATCTCTCCTTGCGCTGATTGCTCAGCATGACTTTCAATTCAGCGATCTCGGCCTTCAACTCAGCCAAGTCCCGCGAGCTTACCGCTGCCTGCTCCGCTGGCTTGATGATCCACGATGCGATCAGCCCCGACAGCGCACCAAACAAGCCAACCCCGGCCACCATCAGAAAGACCGCCACCACCCGGCCTTCGCTGGTCAGGGGCACGGTATCGCCATAGCCGACTGTCGTCATCGTAACCGCCGCCCACCATAACGCCTGACCGGCAGTAGTGAGACTCGGATTGCTCTGCTGCTCAAAGATCAGCACGCTGGTACTGCCCAGGAACAGAAAGATGAAGCACGCCGCGACGACGATAATGCCCGCGCTTTGTGGGCGACTGTTCGAAGCAATCGCCGACAGCGATTTAATCGCGCGTATGCCCCGGAGCACTCGGATGACGCGGGCGAAGCGGGCTGCCCGCAACGAATCGATAACCGGAATACTCGACAGTAAATCGAGCCAACCCCAGGTAAAGAAATACTTCAATCGGCTCGGCGCACACTGGAAAGACTTCAAAAAGTCCAGAAGAAACACAATGCATACAACCCAGTCCGAGTACTGAATCAACTTGCTTACTTCGTCGTCAGGCTTGTAAATCGCAATGAAAGCCAGAGCCAGAATCGAATAGACCGACAACACCAGCATCACCAGTCGATAAATATTCGAATCGAACAGCGAATTGCCGAAACCCGAACTGCTCCTGGTCAAAGTCATTAGCGCTCCATCAGACGACAAACTTCATGTTCAGTGACTCAGCGCCGCAGCCAACCGATCGGCAAGCGCCCGCACCCGGCGCGGTTGCGCCCGCCCCGGCGGAAACAACATCTGCAGCGGCGTTGCCGCTTGCGCATATTCGGGCAGCAATTCCACCAGACGACCGGCGGCCAGGTCATCGCCAACATCGAGTTCCGACTTCAGAATGATGCCGTAGCCGGCCAGACACCACTGCCGCACCAGCGCCCCGTCGTTGGCGATCCGGTCGCCGCGTACGGTCACCAGTTGTCGGGCCGGCGGGGCCCCCAGGCGCCAGACGTTATCCAGATTGGCGCCAAAACGCATCACGAGACAATTGTGATGCTTCAGATCGGCCGGCTGCTTCGGTGCGCCATGCTTCTCAATATAGGCCGGCGCCGCACACAGCACGCGGCGCTTGGGCCCCAGTCTACGGATGCGCAAGCTGCTGTCGGAGACCGAACCGAAACGCAACGCAATATCGATGCCCTCGCCAACGATGTCGAGAAAGCCATCCGAGAGCACCAGTTCAATCGTGATCGCCGGATGCTCAACCAGAAAGTCACTGACGACCTCAGCCACTGCGTTACGGCCGATATCGCTGGGCGCGCTGACCCGGATCGGTCCTGACAAGGTCTGCGCCCCGAAGCGGATGCGCGAGTCAAGGTCTTCGACTTCGCCCAGGACCTGCTTTGCGCCTTCAACCAGCACGCGCCCTTCATCGGTAAGGCTGATCGCTCGTGTGGTGCGGTTCAGCAGCACGACGCCATAGTGAGCCTCCAGGGCGGCGAGACGTTCGGAAACGGTGGTCGAGGACAGACCGGCCTCGCGCCCAGCGGCAACCAGACTACCTTTCTCCACGATTTGCAAAAACAGAGCGATATTGGCAAGCAACATTATTCGTCATTTCCGGATTGTCATTCCCCCACTTGCCAGTTTATCCGGTTCGGCCAAAAGACTACAGTCCTCTCATCCGCAGACAAGGAGTTCTTCGAAATGAGCAGGCTGACGATCGTCGCCAATATCCGCGCCAACCCCGACCACATTGAGTTGGTCAACTGAACACTCCCAATCCTCCACCCCCGAGAAAAACAATCATGAAAGCCGTCGCCCTTACCCACTACCTGCCCATCGACAACGGAAACGCTTTTCTCGATGTCGAGTTGCCCAAGCCCACGCCGACCGGTCGCGATCTGCTCGTTGCCATCAAAGCGGTTTCGGTCAATCCGGTCGACTTCAAAGTACGCAGCCCCAAAGATCAAGTTGAAGACCCACCGCGCGTGCTGGGCTGGGATGCCAGCGGCATTGTCGAAGCCGTCGGCCCCGATGCCACTTTGTTCAAACCCGGTGATGAGGTGTACTACGCCGGAGACATCACCCGTCCCGGCACCAACGCCGAGTTTCAACTCGTTGATGAGCGCATCGTCGGCTTCAAACCCAAGAGCCTGAACTTTGCCGAAGCGGCCGCATTGCCATTGACCACCATCACCGCTTATGAAGCATTCTTCGACCGGCTCGGTATTGACCGTGACGGTGCCAGCGAGGGCGAATCGATTCTGATCATCGGTGCCGGTGGCGGTGTGGGCTCAATTGGCATCCAGCTCGCCAAGGCCGCCGGTCTGGTCGTCATCGCCACCGCCTCGCGTCCGGAAACCAGCGCCTGGGTGAAGGAACTTGGCGCCGACCATGTGGTCAATCATCGCGAGCCAATGGTCGAGCAGGTACGAGCACTGGGCATGCAGCATGTCGATCACATTGCCATCTTCAATGACATGCGTCACTGGGATGCTGCGGTCGAACTCATTCGTCCGCAGGGCGGCATCGTGTCGATTGACGACACCGACCTGCCAATGCCGATGGGTGGCATGAAAATGAAAGCGGCCAGCTTTCACTGGGAATTCATGTTTGCACGTGCGATGTTTCAGACGCCGGACATGATCGAGCAGCACAAGCTGTTGAATCACGTCGCCGGGGAAATCGACGCCGGCAGGATCCGCACCACCCTGAATGAAGTGCTGAGCCCGATCAACGCCGCCAACATCCGCGCCGCTCACGCTTTGCTTGAAACCGGCAAAGCAAAAGGCAAGATTGTTGTTCAGAACTGATTCATCACCAACTGAGCACAAACCTCAAACCGGGGGTCAGAATTGCTTGACCCCGGTTTGCCCCAGGCATTCGAGCATCTCGCGATTTCTTGACAGTCACGCGCGCGGATCAGTCAACAGGCTTCAGCCACGGCGGGTCGTCCCCGATCCGTTCCATCAGAAAATCAATGAACAATCTGACCTTGACGGTCAGCACATTGGACTTCGGATAAAGGAACCACAGCGCAGCCTTGTCATTGATGACGTAGTCGGGAAGCACGCGCACCAGCGATCCGTCTCTGAAATGCCGGTGCACGTTCCAAAGCGAATTCATCGAAATACCTGCACCGGCGATCGTCGCCACCTTCTGACAAATACCGTCATCGATTGTCAGGCGCGAGCCGGCCAGCCCCGGATCGAAGGTGGCCGGAGGCGCAACGCTGCTGATCAACTCCCGCGGCGATTGATGTCGAAAGGAAATCAGTTGATGGCTGAGCAACTCCTCAGGCTCTCTGGGCACGCCATGCCGTGCCAGATAGGCTGGTGCGGCGCACAGCACCCGCCGGTCATCGGCCAGTTTGCGGCATTTGAAACTACTGTCATCAAGTGCAAGATTTCGCAACGCCAGATCAAAACTACCGTCGATCATGTCCGACTGACGGTCGGACAAATGCATCTCCAGGGTGACGCCGGGATTGCGTTCGAGAAACTCCGGCAACAGCGGTGCAATGTAAAGCTGTGCAAAACTGCTCGTTGACGCAAACCGCAAGATGCCTGTGGCATGTTCATTGCCATGGCCAATGGCTTCAAGTGCCGCACTCTCCTGAGCAAGAATGGCTCGTGCGTAAGGCAGAAAGTCAGCCCCTTCGACCGACAAACTGACTTTGCGTGTTGATCGGCGCAACAGATCAGCCCCCACCTTGTTCTCAAGCTTGGCGAGCCGAGCGCTGGCCACGGCCGGCGCCATCCCCAGAGCACGGCCTGCCGCGCTGATATTCAGGCGCTCTGCGGCCAATACAAAGAGCTTCAGGCTTTCTGTATCCATTCTTTATATCCAAAATCCGATAATAGAAATCGCGATCAGCACCTTTATGTATTAAGGCGTGGCCCATACCCTTCAGTCAGTCGCTCGGAAACCAAGAGTCGATCGCCTCAGCAAGTCTTCTTTTCAAACACACCCCGGCCTCTCTTCCTCCACGTACTAATGCCGCTTGTCGCCAGCCAATCCTGTTTTCAACCCATCAATCGGGGCTACGACAATGTGTTCCGCCCAAACCGGCTGAGCATCGGCTTGGTGGTGCCCATCGAAAACTATGCCGATGGTTCTGTGCCAAGCATGGCCCGCCACCTGGAACGCATACAGCTGGCCGAAGCGCTTGGCTTTGCGGCGATCTGGATACGAGACGTTCCGTTCAATGTGCCATCGTTTGGCGATGCTGGCCAGATTTTTGATCCTTTTGTCTACCTCGGCATGTTGGCCGCCCGCACGGAACAGATTGCGCTCGGCGTTGCCAGTCTGGTTTTGCCGCTGCGGCATCCCGCCCATGTGGCCAAGGCGGCAGCCAGTATCGATGTGTTGTCGCGCGGTCGATTGATTCTTGGCGTGGCCTCGGGAGATCGTCCCGATGAGTATCCCGCCATGGGCATCCTTTATGCTGATCGCGGTGAGCGCTTTCGCGAAAGCATGGCTTACATCGAACGGATCCAGGAAACGACACCTGTCTTTGACAATGTCTTCGGCAGCCCCGACGGCGAAGTCAACATTTTGCCCAAGCCGGTAGGCGCCAAACTGCCTTTGCTGATCACCGGTTCCAGTCAGCAAACGCCGGACTGGATTGCTCAGCACGGCGATGGCTGGATCACCTATCCGCGTGACACAACAACACAACAGAGTTTTATCGGTGACTGGCGCGAGCGCGTCCAGGCCGCCGGCAGACCAGACAAGCCAGTCATGCAGTCTCTGTATATCGATCTTGTCGACAACGACGAAACCCCGCCGACACCTATTCACCTGGGCTTTCGTCTTGGCCCACGTTACTTGCGCGCCCACCTCGCGTCGTTGCGAGACATCGGCGTCAACCACGTAGCGCTGAATCTTCGCTTCAATCAGACCGAAATTCTGACCACGATGCGCCGCCTCGCCACTGAAGTGCTCCCTGACTTCTCCACCTGAAGAGATGCCCTCTATGTCCAAAACCATTCTCATCACCGGCTCGACCGACGGTATCGGCCTGGCTACCGCCCGGCAACTGGTCAGCAAAGGTCACACCGTCTTGCTGCATGGCCGCAACGCCGAGAAACTGGCCATTGCCAAAGCGTCCATGTCGGCATTGCCGGGCGCCGGTCGGGTCGAAACTTACATCGCCGATTTGTCGCGCTGGGATGAAGTGGCGGCGATGGCTACCGCAGTGGCGAGCGCGCACGACAAACTGGATGTCCTGATCAACAACGCCGGTGTTTTCCGCACGCCAAACCCGATCACGCCAGAAGGTCTGGATGTGCGCTTTGCCGTCAATGCAATCGCCCCCTATCTGCTCACCCAACGTTTGTTGCCGATGCTCGGCATCGCCGGTCGGGTCATCAATTTGTCATCGGCAGCCCAGTCACCCGTCAACCTTGATGCGTTGGCGGGCCGGGCTCGCATCAACGACATGAACGCCTATTCGCAGAGCAAGCTCGCACTGACAACATGGTCGCGGCAACTGGCGCGCACCTTGTCGGGCAAGGGGCCCATCATTGTCGCCGTCAACCCGGGTTCATTGCTGGGCAGCAAGATGGTCAAGGAAGGCTTTGGCGTGGACGGTGCAGACATCAACATCGGCGCGGACATCCTGGTGCACGCGGCGCTCAGCGACGATTTCTCGCAGGCTTCGGGCAAATACTTCGATAACGACACCGACGAATTTGCGGCCCCGCACCCGGACGTTCTGGATCCGGACAAAGCAGCCGCACTGATGCTGGAAATCGAAGCACAACTGGCCGACTCCTAGCATCAACAGTTGGTGGCACCTCAGCGGACAAGCGGTGCCAGTGGCTCACGACGCATTTCGCGAGTCACAAAAGGTGAGGTCATGGCGCGCATCAACGCACCATAGTTGGGTGCAAATGTCACCTCGCTGCCGATCCGCAACGCCGCATTGCCGGTATCGATGATCAAATGGTCACTACTGGCGCCAAGCACGTGAATGCCAGCCGGTGGCGTCAGCCCCGCCGCATCAACATCCTGAGCGCCAATCGCCAGAATGGATTGAAAGCGTGTTGCCTCGTCCGCGTAAGCCGGCCTGCCGGGCGTTTGATGCCAATGATCGAGCGGTTCGATTTGTTCGGGCTGCTCGGGTTGGGCTCCACTGGCCGCCTGCCCGATGTTGCCCCGTGGCTGGCGGGGCTTCAGCTTCGATTCGATCACCTCGGCCACAAGAGAGAACGCGTCCGTATGCAGGCCCGGCACGGGCTGCCGCGCCGACGCCTCACGCCCCAGCAGGATGGCTTCACCGAGCCGCAGATTATTGATGTGACCAGGTCGGCCGACGTTGGACACATTGAGTCCACTCGCCCAATTCAAATTGGCCGAGTTACCACCAGAGACAATACTCAGGCGCATTGCAAACGCACGCTCGATCGCACTCGCAATACTGGCCAGCTCCGCCATGTTGCGTGCATCAGGTATCACCCCTGACAGGCAAGCGAGGTTGGTGCCAATGCCTTCAAACTGCAAACCTGGAAAGGTCAGCATCCTCTCAATGAACGCATGCAGACGGCCCGGCAAGATACCTTCGCGCAAATCGCCCAGCTCAACCATCAGCACCGCTTTGTGAGTCAGGCGCTGCCTGACTGCCGCGGTAGAGAGCGCATCGAGAACATCCAGCTCGGTGTTGCTGCTCATGCTGGCCAGGTTGACCGTCGCGGCCGATTCGCTGAGCATCGGCGAGCGCAACAGCCACAAGGGCAAGGGTGGCCCTGAGTTTCGGTCAGAACCGTCAACCGTTCGCCGGCCATCGGCGGCCATGCCAAGCGCCTTGATATTGCGCAATCTCGAATCACCCAGACTGCGAACACCGCCCAGTCGCATCGCCTGAGCAATCGCGGCATCGCCCAGACTTGCTTTCGTGACGCCGGTTACCTGAATCCCACAGGCGCCAAGGCGCTGCACCAGCACACGGGCATTGTGTTGAATCTTGGCCAGATCAATCCGCAGCCGGGGCGCGTTCACTCGACCGCTTGCGGGGCAGTGTGTCGAATGTCGGGAAAGGCCGACTCGACCATGCCTACAAGTTCATTGGTGTTGCGTGTCAGCGGATCGGTGACTGGAAGATGAAGATCGCGTTCGGTCCGGGCGATCGCGCTGGCCACCTCTGATTCGCTCATCGCTTCATGATTGATCGTGACGCCGATGACTCTGGTATTGGCAAACAGTTCAATCAGGTTGATCTCGCTGACCAGGCTCGGCATCGGCATTTGCGGAAAGTCGCATCGATGGCGCCGATGCGGCGCGTGTTGAATCACGACGCCATCGGGCATACTGCCGCGCAGAATGAAAGCCGAGGTCGAAAACGCCGGGTGACTCAGCGCCCCCTGCCCTTCGATGATGATGACATCCGGTTCTTCTGCTTCATAGGCGGCCACCACCGCGGCTTCAAGTTCACCAGCACAGAACTGCGATGGGATGGCATCCATGGCAATGCCGTAACGCGCACCCTGAATCAGCCCGGTCTGTCCGGTGGCAACCATGACGGCGCGAATGCCCGCGCGGTTCAGTGCCTGCGTCATCAGGCAAGCCGTGGTGCGTTTGCCGATAGCGCAGTCGGTACCGAGAATGGCGATACGCGGACAGCGCACCGATTGAATGCGCCCGGAAAAAGTATGCAGGTCGTGCTTGGCGGGCGGCTTGCGAATATCGGTGATCGACACCCCGGCCAACTGGCTTGCAGCCGCCATGGCCGGATCATCACTCAGAAACTCGTGTAAACCGCTTACGACATTCATGCCGCGGCGCAACGCATCCAGCACCACTTCGCGTTGCACGGTCGACAACAAGCCCGATGATGGCGCAATGCCGAAAATGAAGGAATCGGGGGTTGTCCCGGCGGCGGCAAGCGCCTCATCAAGATTGGCACACACCGGCACGCCATTCATCTTGCCCTCCAGCACCAGACCGGCGTCAAAGCCCGCTTTGGTACTGTCGATGACGGCCGCAATCTGATATTTGTCAGACTGACGAATCAGGCCATTGGCGGTTTTACCGTCCAACTCGCCCAGAAATCCCTCGGCATAAACAATCGCCGACAGGGTCACGGGCTGAAGCATGACGGGGGACAAGGCCTTTTGCACGATCGACGTCGGGCCACGGGTGCCAGCAGACATGACTACTCCTTGAGGTTTGCTCAGAGGAGGCTACGCGATTGCGCCGGCCCAAAAGCACCGAAGGTCAACTGAAGGGTCCCCGCCAAGATGGAACAGCAGATCATTCACCATACAGTAGATCCATCAGCGCGGCGGATTGTTTTTCAGGCCGGCCCGCCAGTCTCTTGCATTCGCACTTTCAGCCCCCATCTACGCTGCGCACATGCGGTGAGCTCTTACGGATGCATTGACGCTTCAGATAGGCCTTCTTCGGCCTGCAGCCCGCCATCACCATACGATTATTGGCTGATCCTCTGCTCTCATGCGGGCAGATTGGCGCAGCCTGTCCGCTACCCAAGGAATTACCCCATGAAACTGCGTCCCCTGCACGACCGCGTCATCATCAAACGTATGGATGAGCAACGCAAGACCGCCTCGGGCATTGTGCTGCCCGAAAACGCCGCCGAGAAACCTGACCAGGGTGAAGTGCTCGCCACTGGCCTTGGCAAGATCAACGATGAAGGCAAGCTCATTGCGTTGACGGTCAAGCCGGGCGACAAGGTCTTGTTCGGCAAATACAGCGGCCAGACCACCAAAATAGACGGTGAGGAAGTACTGGTCATGCGCGAAGACGACATCATGGCCATCGTGCAAGCCTGATTCTGTCGCCGGGCAAAGCCCGTGATTACGCCCGCCAAGCACGCAAGTAACAAACAACAATAACAAACCTATCGGAGCCGCCAAATGGCAGCCAAACAAGTCTTATTTCACAGTGAAGCACGTACCCGGATGGTCAAAGGTGTCAATTTGCTGGCCGACGCCGTCAAAGTGACCCTCGGCCCCAAGGGACGCAATGTCATCATTGAACGCAGCTTCGGTGCCCCCACCATCACCAAGGACGGCGTCTCGGTTGCCAAGGAAATTGTCCTGAAGGACAAGTTCGAGAATATGGGCGCCCAGATGGTCAAGGAAGTCGCCTCGCAGACCTCGGACCTGGCCGGCGATGGCACGACGACCGCAACGGTGCTGGCTCAGAGCATCGTGCGCGAAGGCATGAAGTACGTGGCCGCCGGCATGAACCCGATGGATCTGAAACGGGGCATCGATAAGGCGGTGCTTGCGCTGGTTGCCCAACTGGCCATCAATACCAAGCCTTGCAGCAGTCATAAAGAGATTGCGCAGGTAGGCTCCATTTCCGCCAATTCAGACAAGGAAATCGGCAGCATCATTTCCGAAGCCATGGAAAAGGTTGGCAAGGAAGGCGTGATCACCGTTGAAGACGGCACCTCACTGGCCACCGAATTG
>CAXBNM010000128.1:0-12446 GCA_963976885.1 uncultured Burkholderiaceae bacterium | reverse complement strand
CGAGGCCGATGACCTGATCGCCACCCTGGGCCGCAACAGTGTCGATGTGGTGATTGATCTGCTCGCCGGGCCGACCTGCCGCCGGCCCGGTGCCGGCAACAAGCCTGAATCAACCAGTCAGCCCGCTGCCGTCAACTCGGCCTCGAACCGGGCCAGTTCGTCATCCAGCGCGTCGCCGCCCGGAAACGGTCGGCCGGCGCGCCGATACCAGTACTGCGCATTGGGCAGATCGCCCTCTTGAATGTGCAAGATGCCATGCAGCCAGGCACCGCGCGGCGAATCATCGCTTTGCGCGATCTGGTGGGCGTCTTCCCAGCGCCCTGCTCGCACATGCGCCAGGGCCTGAGCCAGCTTGACCATTGCAACCTCCGTCGGTGGGTTTCTGGCTCAGAGCATACAAGCTGACGGCATCGCCGTTAATGCTCAGGCCAACCACCGGCCTACCACTTCATCTCACCCTTGTTGACCTTGGCGCCCAGTTCAAGCGACATCTGCCCACTGGTCAGTTGCGGGTAAGCCTGCCTGATCGCGTCAATGAGCTCTTTACTGCCCGAGGCTGCGGCCAGTTGCTTTTCATAGGTCTGCAGATAGTCTTTGGTGAAGGTAATGGCACTGCCATCCATCGCCGCGCCTTCGCTCATATGCCCCGGCACCACCAGCGCCGGCTGCAAGGCGGCCATCTCGTCCAGTTGCGCAACCCAGGCCTTGCGCTCGGCCGCCGACTGCGTATCTGCCGTCCACACATGCATGTTGCCGAAAACGCCGATGTTGCCCACGATGGCCTTGATTGAAGGAACCCAGGCGTAGGGACGATGCGCGAGCGTTCCGTCAGTGCCGCGCACTTCAATGGTCTCGCCATCCAGCGTCAGAGTCGTGTCTGCCAACGCGCGCGGCAAAACCGGTTTGCGCGGGGCATTGGCGCCCATCTTCGGCCCCCAGAAGCTCACCTTGGCAGCGACCTTGGCAGCGAGACGGTCCAATACCGCCGGCGTCGTGACGACATCGGCCTGCGGAAAAATCTCTTGCAGCGCTTCAACGCCGAAGTAGTAGTCGGGGTCGGCCTGGCTCACATAAATGGTCTTGAGTTGCTTGCCGCTGTCGAGCACATTGGCGGCGATGCGCAGTCCGTCGGCGCGGGTGAACCCGGCATCGATCACCACGGCTTCTTTCTCACCGTAGATCAAGGTCGAGTTGACGCCGAAGCTGTTCTGGTCAGCGTGATAGACCTTGACGGTCAGCGGTTGCGCGGCAACGGCGGCAGAAAAACCAAGGGTCAAAGTGGCGGCAACGAGGGCCTGGCGAATCATGTTGAACTCCGATGAGGAAAGTATTGAGGGCTTGAACTGCTATGCCAGCCACTATAATTTCCAAATTCGAGCAGATAAATGGGTCTTACAGCGCAAGACTGTTGCAATATTCGACCTAATAACCCAACGAGCCTATGGACCGACTTACTGCAATGCGCGTTTTTGTGGCCGTGGTCGACGACGGCAGTTTCAGCGCTGCCGCTCATCGCCTCGACATGTCGCGGGCAATGGTCACCCGCTACATCGGTGCGCTCGAGCAATGGCTGGGCGCTCGTCTGCTGCAGCGCACGACCCGCCGGATCAGCCTGACCGACGCGGGCGAACAATGCCTGCGCCGCAGCCAGCAAATGCTGGCGCTGATGGAAGACATGGAGCAGGAAACGTGCGGCGACGATGGCACCCTCACCGGTCAGTTGCGCATCACCTGCAGCATTTCATTCGCGCAGGCGCAAATTGCCGCTGCGGCGGTCGACTTTCTGAAGCTGCATCCGGCCCTGAAAATCAACGTCCATGCCGACGAAGGCGCCATGAATCTGGTTGCCGCGCGCATCGACCTGGCGATTCGAATCAGCGCCGAACCCGATCCGGCACTCATCGGTCGCGTGCTGGCCCCTTGCGCCTCGGTACTGGTAGCGGCCCCGCCTATCTGGCCAGTTGCGGTGCGCCGCAGACCCCCGCTGACCTGGCCGAACACCGCTGTCTTACCCATGCTAATTACGGCCGGAGCGAGTGGACGTTCAATCGGGGCAGCGAACAAACCAGGGTGGCGGTCAGTAGCCATTTCAGTGCCAACGATGCCAGTTCGGTCTTGCGCGCCGCGATTGCGGGCGGGGGGCTCGCGCTGCAACCGACTTATCTGGTCAATCCGTATCTGGCAGACGGCCGCCTGCAGCATGTTCTGGCCGATTGGGAACCTGCGCAAATGTCGATCTACGCGTTGTATCCATCGCGCAAACATCTGTCGCCGGCGGTCCGCGCGTTTCTGGATTTTCTGATCGAGCGATTTGCCGCCCGCCCCTGGTAGGAAACGGGCAACGCCGATCAGGTCTTACCAAGGCGTGGGCGCAGGCACTTCAACCCCGTCCGGTCCCTCGACCTCGACCGAATCAAAATCGGCGGGTCCGACAATTTCCAGATATTCCATATCGGGCGAGTAGTCGTACAGGTAATGCCGGATACCCGGGCGCTGATGCACGCAGTCGCCCGCCGACACCAGCGTCATCTTGTCTTCGTACATGAAGCGGGCCCAGCCAGTAATCATCAGCACAATCTGAAACTCGGCGACGTGATAGTGCCAGCCCGTGCCCTCCTCGGGCGGATTGTTGGCTTTGACCAGATGGGCCACCACCTTGCCGTTGGTGGCATCGCGCACACCCAGGTCGCGATAGAGGAAAAAATCACGCAGACCATCAGGCAGATACTTGGTATCGGTCGGCTTGACGTGCGAGAACTGCGTCGCAGTTTCGGCAAGAGTTGCAGAAATGCTCATAGTGCGATCTCCATGGGAGTACAGGGTGAAATCAGAAATCCATGTCCAGTTCGTCGAGCTCCTCAGGCTCGAGTACCGCTTCGGCAATCCATTCCTGCATCGCCGGCATCGCGATCACGGTGTCGCGGTAAGCTGCCGAGGGCTCGGACAACGCGACCCCGTAGGTGATGAAACGGGTTGCCACCGGCGCAAACATCGCGTCGGCCATCGTCGGCGTTGCACCGAACAGGTACGGGCCGCCATAACGCGTCAGACAGTCCTGCCAGATGTCCTCGATGCGACCAATGTCAGCCTGCGCCTTGGACCAGACGGTGAAATTCTTCAGCCGCGTCTTGATGTTCATGGGCAGCGACGCACGCAGCGCCGAAAACCCGGAATGCATCTCCCCGCATACCGAGCGACAATGCGCTCTTTGCACCAAATCCGACGGCAGCAAGCCCGCCTCTGGTGCAATCTCATGCAGATATTCACCAATGGCCAGCGTATCCCAGATCTGCGCGCCGTTGTGGCTCAACGAGGGCACCAGAATGGAGGGCGCGAGCAGCAGCAGTTCGGCGCGCGCGGCCGGACTGTCGATGTCGACACGTATCTCTCGAAACGGCACACCAGCCATTTTCAGCATCAACCAGCCACGCAGCGACCAGGATGAATAGTTCTTGCTGCTGATGGTCAGCGCCGTTTGCGCAAGCTCTGCAGGGCCCGGCCCCGAAGAGGCCAGCCGCAAACGCGTGGCGGAGACCTTCTTTGGCCTGGCCGACGGCCGTCTGGCTGTTACTTTTGTGCTCATGCGCCGGTTTCCCAATGGCAAGTCTTGTCGTCGGGGCCATGCAAATTTGATGCCACTCGCTGCGTTGCATCCCGCATCGGCATGACCTGACACTGTTGGCACAGCGATTGCTTTGCCCAAGTCATGATCTACGCCGGCTTTGACTTCGTCTCTCGCAGCACGCAACCATGGTTGAAAGGTGCTGAGCATTTCGCCACTGTGGCGCTGGAATGCCATCGCAATGGCGGCCCGGTTGAATGGCGCGCCGTGTCGGCCAATCTCGAGTGGGTTAGCGCCATGGCCATCACCCACGAACGCCCCGACTTCGGCGTCACATCCGTGACTAACGGGAACGGCGAGGCGCAGGCCGTCAGCTGCACGGAAGTGTTGCAAACACCGTTTGCCCGCTTGTTGCGCTTCAAGCGCGAGGGCCAACACACCGCCCCCGATGAGCCGCGCATTCTGCTGGTTGCGCCAATGTCGGGCCACTTCGCCACCTTGCTCGCGGGCACGCTGCAAACACTGGTGCAAGACCACGAGGTCTATGTAACCGACTGGATCAATGCCCGCGATATCTCACCTGCGCACGGACGGTTCGGGTTTGCCGAATACGTCGAGCACATCATCCGGTTTCTGCGTCACCTCGGCCCACCCGTTCACCTGATGGCAGTGTGCCAGCCAACCGTTGCCTGCCTGGCCGCGGCAGCCCTGATGGCCGCCGACGATGACGCTTGTCAGCCCAGCAGCATCATCCTGATGGCCGGCCCCATCGACACCCGCTTCAGTCCCACCAAGGTCAATGAGCTGGCCAAGGAAAAACCGATCGAATGGTTTGAACAGAAGCTGATCAGCACCGTGCCCTATCCTGCGGCCGGCGCCGGCCGGCGGGTCTATCCGGGCATGATGCAGTTGACGGCGTTCATGAGCATGAATCTGCAACGCCACATCGATTCGCTCAAGACCATGCGCGACGCCCGTCTGGCCGGCGACGATGATCGCGCCGACAGCATTCGCGACTTTTACAAAGAGTATTTTGCGGTGATGGATCTGCCCGCCGAGTTCTACCTGGAAACCGTGCGGAATGTGTTCCAAGAGCATGAACTACCGCGCGGGCGGATGAACATAAACGGCCGCCCGGTCGATTGCTCGGCCATCCGCCGGCCGTTTTTGCTGACTATTGAAGGCGAGCGTGACGACATCTGCGGCATTGGTCAGACGCTGGCCGCGCAAGACTTGTGCAGTCGCATGCCGGTCTACAAAAAGACCCATCATCTGCAGGCTGGCGTTGGCCACTACGGTGTGTTCAACGGCAAGCGCTGGGAGCGGCGGATCTATCCGGTCGTACGTGAGTTCATCCGGTCAGCGCAGTGAATCCGTCAAGGTCCACTGGTATTGCATTTCCTGCAGCCGGATACCACCGAGTTCAACCGTTTCCTCGGATGCGACAACGGGTGTGAACTGCACGGCTTCGTAAGCCTTGCGGGCCCGTTCGTTGGCGCTCAACACGGCAAGCCGGATGACTTGCGCGCCTTGCTCGCGCATTTGCTGCAGACCAGCTTGCAGAAGTTGACGACCAACCCCTGTCGACCAGTAATGCTCCAGCAGATACAGCGTAAACAGTTTGTAATACTCAGCTGAAACGGCTTGTGTCTGGACCGGGCCAAAGGCCACAAAGCCCACGACGTCATGTTGATCGACAGCAACAAGGACCGTTGTGTTTCGGCCCGCCAGAACTTGCCGCCATTGCTCCTCGCGCTCCGACAATGCCAACCCGCTCAGGTATGCGGCCGGCAACAACTCACGATAAGCCGATTGCCATGATTCAACATGAACCCGCGCAATGGCGGCAATGTCATCGGTCGTAGCAAGGCGCACCGTTGCCATGACCGATGACCGGGGCTGAACTTACAGAACTTCGAACAAACCGGCCGCGCCCATGCCGCCGCCGACACACATCGTGCAGACCACGTACTTCACGCCGCGCCGCTTGCCTTCGATCAGCGCGTGGCCGACCATACGGGCGCCCGACATGCCGTAGGGGTGGCCAATCGAGATGGCGCCACCGTCAACGTTAAGGTTTTCCATCGGAATGCCGAGCACGCGTGCCGATTGCAGCACCTGGCAGGCAAAGGCTTCGTTCAGTTCCCACAAGCCGATGTCGTCCATCTTCAGGCCGTGCGCTTTGAGCAGCTTGGGCACGGCATAAACCGGGCCAATACCCATCTCGTCCGGCTCTAGGCCTGCGGCCATCACGCCAACATAGCGACCCAGCGGTTGCAGACCGCGTTGCTCGGCCACTTTGGCTTCCATCACTACGGCCGCCGAGGCGCCGTCGGAAAGCTGCGAAGCGTTGCCGGCGGTGATGAACCGGCCTTGCTTGATTACCTGCCCGTCCTTGAACACCGGCGCCAGGCCTTGCAGATTTTCCAGCGTGGTCGAGGGCCGATTGCCTTCGTCCTTGGTGAGCGTGACTTCTTTGTCGGAAACCTCACCGGTCTCCTTGTTCAACACCTTCATGATGGTGGTGAGCGGCACGATCTCGTCGTCGAAGCGACCGGCTTCCTGGCCGGCAGCGGTACGCTGCTGCGATTGCAGTGCGTACGCGTCCTGATCTTCGCGCGACACGTTGTAGCGATCGGCCACAACCTCAGCGGTTTCGAGCATCGACATGTACAGCGCCGGCTTGTGTTCCTTGATCCAGGCGTCGCGCAGAAAGTCGGTACGCATCTTGTCGTTCTGCACCAGGCTGATCGACTCAACGCCACCGCCGATCACGATATCCATCCCATCGTGAATCACTTGCTTGGCGGCCGTCGCAATAGCCATCATGCCGCTGGCACACTGACGGTCCATGGACATGCCGGCGATGGTGACGGGCAGACCCGCGCGAATGACAGCCTGCCGGCCGATGTTGCTGCCGGTCGAGCCTTGCTGAATGGCAGCGCCGATGATGCAATCGCTGATCTCGGAGCCGTCGAGCCCTGCCCGCGAAACCGCGTTGGCAACCGCATGGCCAATCAGGGTTTGCGCCGAAGTATTGTTGAAAGCGCCACGAAAGGCCTTGCCAATCGGGGTACGAGCGGTAGAAACGATGACTGCATCACGCATGGAATATCTCTCTGGTTAAGATCATTGGCTTCAGGGCGCCATTGGCACCTTGAATGAGCCGATCTTACCGCGCCTGAGCCAACCGGGTTTTCAGCAAGGACGATACGGATGTCCGGCTCGCCTCGCTTGACCTTTTGCCCAGGCGATGAATCGTTGCTGCGGGCCTGTCAGCAAGCGTCGCCTGCGGGTTGCCGGCAGGCGGTTGGTGCCCCCGCGGCCGCCAGCCAGAACCTGATCAAGCCGTGATCGGCCAGCGCGATTGCAGGTAGCGCAGCAAACCCACAAAGATCACCACGCCCAGCAACATGCTCGCCGAAAAAAGCACCGGCGCCTGCGGCTGCCCGGTCTGATCCCGAATCCAGCCTGCCACGCCGGGGGCAATAGTCATGCCGACGTAATACCAGGTATAGAACACGCCCAGACCGGGACCTCTGTTGCTGGCGCTGACGGCTTTCGCACTGAGCGCCATCAGTGCGCCGCCCGGCAGACCCACCACCAGACCGATCAGGATGGCGACCGGCACCGGCGCAATGCCTTGCGCCAGTACGACAATCAACACCGCGCTGATCAGCATGGTCAGGACAATTGCCGGAGTAACCGATTTCAGCGCGCCAAGAATCCGCCCGCCCAGCGGCAGCGAAATCAGCGTCGTCCACATGAACAGGCTCGTCATCGAATGCGCGGCGCCCACCTCATAGCCCGCATCCACAAGCACGGCAGGGGCGAAGCTGACCAGCACGATCAGGGTGGCGTTGAACAAGGTCCAGACTATGCCGACCACACTCATGTGAATGAACTGCCGGGCCGGCAACGCAAAGCGCAACGGCCCGCCAACGGGCTGTGCTGCTACGGGCGGTGCCCGGTACAGCGCGGCGGTCAATACCATGGCAAGCAGCGCCGCAATCCCCGTCGCAAACATGACCCACGCCCAACCATAAGACGCGGCAATCGGCCCTTGCGTCAACAAGCCAAGGGCGATGCCGGCGGGCCACGCCATCAACATGATGGACAGCGCCAGCACGATCTCCCGTTCGAAAAACCACTCGGAGACCATCTTGGTGAGGATCAGATTGAAAAGAGTGCCACCAACACCAGTCACGAGGCGGCCGATGAACAACGCATCGCTGGAGCCGGCCATCCCCATGATGAGTGCACCGATGGCCATGGCAGCAGCACCTGCCATGAGCAGGTTCTTGTCGGTCACGGCACGGGTCAGTGCCCCACTGGGGATTGCGATGACGATCCCGGGAATCAGAAAGAATCCGATCAGCGTGCCGACCTGCGCATAGCTCAGGCCAAACTGAGTGATCAACTGGTCAGAGGTCGACGCCACGGACTGGAACTGATAGCCCATTGCCAACCTGACCACAAACAGGATGAACAGCATCGTCCAGCGCATGTGCACTCCGATGGGTACGGGCTCACCGCTCGGGGGGAGCTCGAACGTTGCAAGGTGTCAGGTGAAAGTATGCGTGCGCCACCCCGTAAACGCGAGCCGTTCAGCGCAAAGTTGCTGGCTTGTGTCGATACTGCCACCCCCAAACGGGGGCTCCGGCATCGACCGTATACTGGGCAACGCGGTCGTGCCAGCGATCGCGTTCTTCTGCGATGCCGACTCTGCCCTGGCGCCGGCTTGCACAACAGCAATCGCCGGGCTTCAATACATGACGAATCAGATGACAACAACGCCGCCCGCCGAACCTTGGTACCTGCCCGTCAGCGATGAACTAGAAGTGTTTACCGCCGCCTACGCAGCCCGTTTGCCGGTGCTGCTCAAAGGACCGACCGGCTGCGGCAAGACCCGCTTCATCGAACACATGGCCTGGCGGCTTGCGCAGAGCCAAACCCAGGCTGGCGACGGAGCGACGCCGGCCCTGCTCACCGTCGCCTGTCATGAAGACCTGACCGGCACCGACCTGGTGGGCCGCTATCTGATCTCCGGCGATGAAACCGTCTGGATGGACGGACCGCTGACGCGGGCCGTGCGCAGCGGCGCAATCTGCTACCTCGATGAGGTCGTCGAAGCGCGCAAAGACACCACCGTCATCATTCATTCGCTCACCGATCATCGGCGCATGTTGTCGATCGAGAAAACCGGCGAGCTGCTCAGCGCCCATCCGGACTTTCAGCTCGTCATTTCCTACAACCCCGGTTACCAGAGCGTGCTGAAAGACCTGAAACCATCGACCCGCCAGCGCTTTGTCAGTCTGAGTTTCGACTACCCCGCGCCCGCCATCGAGGCCCGCATCATTGCCCATGAAAGCGGCATCGATGCGACCACCGCCGAGCGACTGGCCGACATTGGCGCCAAAACGCGGCAATTGCGCGAGCATGGCTTTGAAGATGGCGTCAGTACCCGTTTGCTGATTTACGCGGCGCAACTGATGGTTGGCGGCATCGCCGCACGCCGCGCCTGCGATGCTGCCATTGCACGCGCCGTCACCGACGATGAAGACATCCGCCTGGCCGTCAGTGACATCATCGATATCGTTTTGCCATGACCGTCGAAGCGACCGGTGCCGTAGCCGCGCCTGGTCCGCAGGCCGCGCTGCTGGCCGATGTACAGCGCCGCCTGAGCCTGTTCGCCGAAGCCATCAGTGGCCGCTCCGCCCTGCTGGCCCCCATTGAACAACTCGATCAATCGTTTCGCGCCGATGTCTTTACCTGTGACGGCAAACACTACTGGCTGCCAGCCTGGATCGATACGTTTCCGAGTCGTGCCGCCAATGTGGCGCATTACCGACTGGCGTTGGTTCATCAGATGGGCTATCAGCGTTATGGGACGTTCAGGTTTTCGCGGCAACGGTTCAGACAACGTTATCCCGAGTTGGACGCAACGTCCACGCAGTTGCCGAGCAAACCATCCCACAAACCATGGCCGCGCAGCCTTGAGCTTGAAGACTGGTTCCACGGCTGCGAGCAACCCCTGGTGCTGCAAACGCTCTTTGCCACCATCGAGGCGGCGCGCATTGATCTGCGCAACTATCGGCAGTTTCCGGGCCTGCGCCGCGACCTCATCCGTGCCGTGCACGCCGCACTGGCCGATCGCCCGCCACTGGCCAGTCTGAACGATGCCGAAGCGACGCTGGAAGCGCTGACCCGGTTGACCTTGCGCCTGCCCGAGGCGCCCGGCCAACCCGATCCGTCCCCGGCAACGACATGGCTGGCACATTCCCTGCAACCGGTCGAGCAAGTCGGGGCCACCGTCGAAACCAGCGCCGCCGCCGCCCTGACGATATACCGCGTCATGCAGCGCAAAGACCAACTCGGCGCCGCTCGGATCGCGCTCGGTCACCTCAACCTGATCCCCGCTGACACCTCGGCAAGCACCGACACCAGTGCCCGGTCGCCGTTGCTGCCCGTCGGCTATCGTGGTCAACCGTTTGCCGTCCCCGCTCTCGCCAGCCGACGTCACCTGCAGGCGCAGGCCGTGGCCGGCGCCAGCGCAGCCGGCACCAATGCCGGCCAGCAGCATCCCGAGCCAGGCGACAAGCCCGACCCGATGACACCGCCCGACCCGGAAACAATCATGGCTGAGCACGGCGCAAACGATACAAGCCACACCGGGCGCTTCCATGAACGCCAGGTATTGATTGATGAATGGGACTACCGGCAACAACAGATGTTGCGCGGTTGGTGCACGCTCAAGGAATATCGGCTAACCGGCAGCGCCGGCACCTTCAGGCAAGACCTGTTGAACCGCTACCGCGACACCTATTCGCAAATCAAGCGGCAATTCAACGCATTGCGCCCCGATGCCATCCGGCTGCAACGCGGTCTGCCGGACGGCGAAACCTTTGAACTGGATCGAATGATCGAGCGCTATGCCGACCGTCGTGCCGGCCGCTCTGGCGACGAGCACCTGTACCAGCGCCGCGAGCGTGCCGAACGTGACGTGGCAGCAGCCTTCCTGCTCGACATCAGTGCCTCGACGGACTTCAAGGTTCCCGACCCGCTTGCCGGCCCGCAGCCTGAAGCGCCGGCCCCGTCAGACCTGGACGACATCGGCTGGTCACCCTACGATGCGCTCAGTCTGGTGTCGCCCACCGCCATGGTGAAATCACGGCGAGTCATCGATATTGCCCGCGAATCGCTGGGTTTGATGGCAGCGGGCCTGCACGATATCGGCGACCGGTTTGCCCTCTATGCCTACTCCGGCCAGGGCCGGCATGAGGTCAACTTCGGCGTTGCCAAGGAATTCGATGAATCCTGCTCCAATCAGACCTGGGGCGCCCTGAGCGCGCTTGAACCACAGGGCTCATCACGCATGGGCGCGCCGATCCGCCATGCCGGGGCCAGGCTGGCCCGCGTGCTTGCGCGCATGAAAATACTGATCATCATCACGGACGGCTATCCGCAAGACATCGACTACGGACCGGATCGGCGCAGTGATGAGTACGGCATTCAGGACACCGCGCACGCCATTCAGGAACTCTCGCAGGCCGGCGTTCAGGTGTTCTGTCTGTCGGTAGACCCGGCCGGCAACGACTATCTGCGGCGCGTGTGCGCGCCGAACCGCTACCTGGTGATCGATGAAGTCAATGCCTTGCCGGTGGAACTGGTCAAGGTGTATCAGGGTCTGACCGCGTCCGCGCGTTAGCTCGAACCATCCCCACGGGCACTAGGCAGCCAGCAGACGTTGCGCCTGATCGGCAATGGTTTTCAGACTGGCCTTGTCGTACATGCCACGGCCAAGCACGCGAATGGAAATCATCAGGCCCAACAAGGCTTTGGCGGTTGCCTTCGGGTCCACACCGGCGGGAATGTCGTTGCGGGTTTGCGCCACCTCGATGCTGCGCCGGAAAAACACTTCAAATTCGCGCAAGCCGGTACGGATGATGGTGTTGACTTCGTCGCCGTGCGTCGACAGTTCGGACGTCGTGTTGACGATGAAGCAGCCTTTGCGATCCGGGTCGGCAAGCGTATCGGCGACGATGAAATCGAACAGCGTCTTGATGGCCCGCTTCGGATCATCGAGGGCTTCCATTTCGGTCAGCAATGCGCGGCGATAGTCCTTGTCGTACTTGAGCAGCGACTTGATGAACAACTGCTCTTTGCCGCCAAACGCGTTGTAAAGACTGCCCCGTGTGATGCCGATGCCGGCGATGAGGTCGGCAATGGAAGCCGGCTCATAGCCTTTTTCCCAGAAAACACTCATGGCCTTGCCGATGGCTTCATCTTCATCGAATGATTTTTCCCACGGCATGACTTTACCCGCTAAAGATTGCGCAAGCGTTCATTTTAGCAGGTTTAAAACGATCGTTCCAGATTATGAGCCCACTGCCAGACACTATCGGCAGCCCCGAAAACAGGCCAGACACGCCAGTACGCGCAGCGGTACCATCAAGACCTTTCGGCAACACCGAACAACAGCCCCGAACCGCAGGAGCAGGCAATGGCAGTCGACAACATCACCTACGAAGACAGTACGTCCATCACCGGGGGCATGCTTGCCGACATCAAGCCCGAGCACCGGGCGACAGCGCTCAAGGGGGCGCAGCTGCTGGTCAAGGCGCTCAAGGCCGAGGGCGTGGACCAGATCTTCGGCTATCCGGGCGGCGCCAATCTGGAAATCATCGATGCGATCAGCAAGTCGGGCATCCGGCTGGTGCGGGTCGAACATGAACAAGGCGCCGTCCATGCGGCCCAGGGGTATGCGCGGGTTACCGGCCGGGTTGGTGTCTGCCTGGCCACTTCGGGCCCAGGGGCGACCAACCTGGTGACCGGTATTGCCGACGCCAACAGCGACTCGACGCCCATCGTGGCCATTACCGGC
>CAXBNM010000127.1:0-12451 GCA_963976885.1 uncultured Burkholderiaceae bacterium | reverse complement strand
TACTCGGGCAGCACCGCCCAGATTGTTGCCAGGTTGGCCTCGGGATCGACCACAAAGACCGTGACGTCGATGACATCGGCAAACGTGGCATCGGCAGCGGCCAGAATCTCGTTCAGGTTTGCAAAGGCCAGCCGGACCTGAGCCTGCAGGTCGGGTTCGGGTGAACCGTCCTCGCGGGCCCCGACCTGACCCGACACGAACAGGAACCCGTTGGCGCGAATTGCCGGTGAGTATCGATTGCGCTCGTAGAGCGCGGTGCGTCTGGGTGGGGACACAACGTCGCGTTGCGGCATGGCTGGCACTCCTGTAAAGGCTTGGAAGCCGACGGGCTTGACGGCTGCAAGCACTGTAAAGATAAGCCCGGCCCGGATAAACCAGCGCTGCTGGCCTTCATTGTTTGTAATATTCAAACAATCATCACGAGCCCGGAAGAGCCGATGGACCGTTTCGATGCGATGCAGGCCTTTGTCCGGGTTGTGGAAACCGGCAGTTTCACTCGCGCTGCTGCCAGCCTGCACATGAGCAAGACTACGGCGACCCAGCTTGTGCAGCGCCTGGAGGCGCGGTTGCGGGTCAAGTTGCTCAACCGGACTACGCGCAAAGTCAGTGTCACGACCGAGGGGGCCGTTTATTACGAGCGAGTCAGGCGGCTGTTGGCGGATCTGGACGATACCGAAACCAGTGTCTCCGGCGCATCGGCGGCGGTGCGCGGGCGATTGCGCGTCGACGTGGCCAGCCCGTTGGCCTGCATGATTCTGATTCCGGCCTTGCCGTCGTTCTATGCGAGTTTTCCAGGGATCCAGCTCGATCTTGGCGTCAGCGATCGGCGGGTGGATCTCATCGATGAGAGTGTCGATTGTGTGCTGCGTGTTGGCGAGCTGATCGATCCGTCATTGGTAACCCGCCAGCTTGGAATGCTGCCATTCGGGATTTACGCGGCCTCCGAATACCTGTCCGGGGTTGGCGCCCCCGCCCATCCGGCCGAGCTGGCTCTGGCCCCGCATCGACTTATCGGTTTCCGGGGAGCCCGCCATGGCAAGGTCACATCGCTGGCGATGCAACGCGGCGCCGAACAAATCGACATCCGCGGGCATTACGCGCTGACGGTTGACGATGGGAATGCCTGCCTGGCCGCCGGCCTCGCCGGTCTGGGGGTGGTTTGCCTGCCTCGCTATGTGGCCGAGCCCCATGTACGCCAGGCCGCGCTGGTGGCGCTGTTCGAAGACTGGACGCTGGAAGCGATGCCTGTGCTGGTTGCTTATGCGCCCAACCGATACATCAGCGCCAAGATGCGGGCGTTCATCGACTGGGTAACCGGCTTGCTGGCGGCGCCGTCGTCGACGGTTGATCGGTGTCGTACTTAATCCCGTTAGTGAGTACAAGCTTACTCGGAAAGGCCTTAATCATGAGCCAATTTCATGGTCGGCCTTGGGTGTCTCATGTAACGCATAGCACTCGTTGGCCGCGTCGCCGTGTGCCGGGTAGCGCACGCACACCAGTGGATCGTGGCCGGGCACCAGATGGGCCGGGGAGTCGGCCAGGGCCAGCAGGCGGTGGTACCCGTCCAGCATGTCGCCCAGGTGAAAGACGATCGGAAACGGCGATTCGGTGTCGATGTTTTCGTAAAAGTGGCTGGCGTCCGAGGCCACCACCACCCAGCCGCGCTGGGTGTGTACACGCACCGCCTGCAAGCCCTGGGTGTGGCCGCCCACCTTGATCAGTTGCAGGCCCGGCGCCAGTTCGGCGTCGCCATCGTGAAACTGCACGCGGTCGCGATAAACATTGCGCACCATCTCAGTGACATCGTCGACACTGTACGAGTGGCGCATCACGGGGTGACACATATAGTGGCCGGTTGCGTAGTGCATTTCGGCCTCCTGAATATGAATGCGGGCCTTGGGCACCAGCGGCAGATTGCCGGCATGGTCATAGTGCAGATGGGTAATGATCAGGTCGGTGACATCGCTGGCGGCAATGCCCAGGGTCTGCAGGGCGCTGATCGGGCAGCGAATCTGGTGGCGGTTGCGCTGCACTGCCGCGTCCGCGCCGAAACCGGTATCCACCAGCCAGATTCGGTTTTCACCGCGAATCAGCCAGACGAAGTAATCCATCGGCATGGGGCCGTCATGCGGGTCATGGGCGATGAAGTTCTCATTGCGGCTGCGCTCGACCGATCCGTAACGGAGCGCGAACACTTCGTATTGCGGTAACGCGGTAGCTGGCATGTGCTGAGTCTCTGGTTGGATGGCGCCGGCCGGTATGCGTCCGATGGCGCGTGTATCAATGTCACCGATCGGCGCCATTGTGGCATTGCCTCGCCCGAGCCGGGTTTTTCGCACATTTCGCTGTTTCGACAGGGTTTACCATAGCGGTATTGAGGCGTTCGCCGTTAAATGACGCCACCTCTCCCGCCTGCCTGCGCCGTTGTTCTGCGTGGGGCGGCACGATCCAACAAATACGGAGCTCCGATGCCTGCGCACGCCGCACTCGCGTTGGTTACCCGCGCAGCCAGCTTTGCCTGTGAAGCCCATACGACGCATCGTCGCAAGGGTGATGCGGCCGAGCCATATGTCAATCATCTCGCCGAAGTGGCGATGTTGCTGGCGATGGCTGGTGCCGATTCAAATCTGGTTGCTGCGGGCTATCTGCACGACACTATTGAAGACACAACCGTTACCTATGACGAGCTGACGATCGAGTTCGGTCGCGATATCGCCGACCTCGTTCGAGCCGTCACTGACGATAACCGACTCGGCAGCGTCGAGCGCAAGGCTTTGCAGATCGAGCGTGCTGCGGCTTTGCCGGTGCGAGCGCAAATGCTGCGCGTCTGCGACAAGATCTCCAATCTGCGCGCGTTGCGCAGCAGTCCTCCATCGGGCTGGTCGGCGCAACGCAAGCTTGCGTATTGCCAGTGGGCCAAACAAGTTGTCGAGCAATGCCGCGCCGTTTCACCTCAGCTCGTAAAGATTTTCGACGAATCAATGGCCGCCGGTATGAAGGCGATTGAAACGCAGGTTTAATCGTCTGAAAGTCGCATTCATCCGGTAAATTCCAGCCGCGAGATCAGCGAGGCCGAACCCGCATTCATCTGAAGTGGTGATCTAGTTCCTCGTTCATTCCGTGCAGGTGCGTGAATATCCACCGCTGTCAGAACAAGTGGACACGACCTCGGGGCATCTACCCGATCAGCAGTGGCTGGTCACTCAGATGCCTGGACTTGGCGCCAACCCGAACTGACTCGGTTAGGCACATCTTGGCTGGATTGAAATTGTCTTCTCAGAACGAAACCCGCACGACTGCGGCCCCGCTGCAAGCGGACGCGTCAGCGGAAGTAGCCGACCTGTCTTCACAGACGGCCGCTTCCCTCTCAACCCGACTATTGCCGACCCGGCAGCAAACTCGCCGCGGATTTGCGCTCGGACTGATTTCATCCGCATTGGCCGCCTGTGGCGGCGGCGGCGGCGCCAGTACCGGCAACGATGCCGATAACAACTCAGGCGGCAATACCGGACTCCTGCCAGGCGAACCCAGCGAGCAACAGCCTTACTACGAACCCGAAGGACCCATGACCGAGAAGAGCGCGTCGCGTTTTCTCGGTCAGGCTTCGATGGGCGCGACCGATGAACAGATCGCCCGCGTGATGGCGCTTGGGTACGAGGGCTGGATCGACGAACAGATGACGGTGTCCGGCAACGGCAGTCGCTATGACTGGATGCTCGAGCACGGTTTCAATGGCAGCGTGAATGAATTCACCTTGCTTGGCAGTGATCAGAGCCTCTGGTTCAAGATGTTCACGTCGCCCGATACGCTGCGCCAGCGCATTGCACTGGCCTTGTCGGAAATTTTCGTCATCAACGGTTTTGGTATCACTGGCACCGGCGAATATCGCAACTTCGGTGTGGCCGCTTATATGGATCTTCTCGAAGATCATGCGTTCGGCCGCTACCGCAATTTGCTCGAGAGCATTACCTTGTCGCATCAGATGGGGGCTTTCCTGAGCATGCGTGGCAGCAAGAAAGCGCTGACCGAAGGGCGCTCGCCGGACGAGAACTTTGCACGGGAAATCCTGCAACTCTTTTCGATCGGCTTGTATGAACTCAATGCCAACGGCACGGTCAAAAGAGATGCCAGCGGGCAGCCGATTGAGACTTATACCAATGACGATATCGTCGGCCTGGCGCGAGCCTTCACTGGCTGGGACACGAACTACAGCGCGCAAGTGCCGGCGCGGTGGCGCGAGCAGATGGTGGCCAACGATGCCGATCATGAGCCGGGCGAGAAAAATTTCCTCGGCATGACGATTCCGGCCGGCACCGGCGCACGGTCGAGTCTGCAGATGGCGCTCGATCATATCGCCGGCCATGACAATGTCGGCCCCTTCCTGGCCTATCAGCTGATTCAGCGTCTGGTGACCAGTAACCCGTCGAGTTTTTACGTCGGCCGGGTGGCGGCATCATTCAATGACAACGGCTTTGGAGAGCGTGGCGATCTGGGCAGTGTGGTCAAGGCGATCTTGCTTGATCCGGAAGCGCGGCGCACCGATTTGAGCAGTCCGACGGTTGGCAAGGTGCGCGAGCCGATGCTTCGCTTCGCGCACTGGGCGCGAAGCTTCAATGCCAGCGACATTACCTCGGCTCGCGATTGCAATGTTGCCGATATGTCGAACCCGGCGAGCGATCTGGGCCAGAGTCCGATGCGTGCCTCGTCTGTCTTCAATTTCTTCCGGCCCGGTTTTGTACCACCGAACACCACGCTTGGTGCCAACGGTCTGGTTGCGCCCGAATTGCAGATCGCCAACGAAGTGACGGTGATCGGCTATGCAAACTTCATGACCAATGTGATTCGGTCCGGTTTGCAAGGCATGCAGTCTGCGTATCTGCCCGAGTTGCAATTGGTAGAAGACCCGGCGGCCTTGCTAGATCGGGTGGATCTGTTGCTGACCGCTGGCGCGCTGTCAGACACGACGCGTTCGCTGATCCTGAACACGCTGCAATCGTTGCCTGTGGCCGATGATGAAGATCGTCGCGTCAGAGTGAACACGGCCGTCCTGCTTGTGATGGTTTCCGCCGACTACCTCGTTCAGAAATAGGCCACCAAGATGTCAAAACAACCTACGCGCGCAGCGCGACGCTCCTTCATGCGCTCGGCAGCGGCTGCTGCCGCTACCGGCGTGGCCGCACCCATGGCCCTCAATCTGGCCGCGACGGGTCAGGCCGCCGCGGCAACCGCACAAGACTACAAAGCTTTGGTCTGCGTGTTTCTGTATGGCGGCAACGACAACTACAACACCGTCGTGCCCTATGATCTGGCCAGCTATAACGAGTATGCGCGTATGCGTGGCTCGCTGGCGCTCGGTCACGGCAGCCTGGCCAGTCATGTGCTCAACCCCGACAACGGCCTGGACGGCGGGCGCCAGTTTGCGCTGGCTCCGCAGCTGACCGGGCTGCATGAGATCTGGACCGAAGGCAATATGGGCGTGCTGATGAATGTTGGCCCGCTGGTCGTGCCCACGTCCAAGGCAGACTACGCAAGCAGCCGTGTGCCCTTGCCGCCTAAACTGTTCTCGCATAACGATCAGCAATCGGTCTGGCAGTCGCTGGCCGCTGAGGGGGCGACGACGGGTTGGGGTGGACGGATGGCCGATCTGTTTGCCGATGCCAATCAGAATCAGATCTTCACCTCGATGTCGCTCAATGGCAATGCGGTGATGTTGTCGGGCGAACATACCGTGCAATACCAGATGTCGCCGAGCGGCCCGGTCACGCTCAATGGTCAACGCTACGATGTCTATCGTCATCCCGCTGTTTCGCAGATGATTGAACAACTGGTGACCACCAATGTCACGGGTCACCAGATGAGTGAGATCTACAGTGAAGTGGCGCGTCGTTCGATTGCCGCCAATGATGTACTGACCGGCGCAATGGCCTCGGTGGATTCGTTCACGACGGCCCAGCACACCAGCGAGCTGGGTGAGCAGTTGTCGCGGGTTGCGACCGTGATCGCTGCACGCAACCAACTCGGCATGAAGCGTCAGGTCTTTTTTGTGGGTCTGGGTGGCTTCGATCACCACGATGGCCTGGCTGCCAACCATCCGGTGTTGATGAAAACGCTGGATGATGCGCTCAGTTCGTTCTATCGCACCACTCAGGAATTGGGGGTGGCCGATAATGTCACCACCTTCACGGCATCAGATTTCGGTCGCACGTTGAGCGGCAATGGTGATGGTACCGACCATGGTTGGGGTGGCCATCACTTCATGATCGGCGGTGCGGTCAAAGGGCGCTCGATATACGGCCAGGTGCCGGAGCTGGGCGATGATGGACCGGATGATGTGGGTCGGGGCCGCTTGCTGCCCAGTACCTCGGTCGAGCAGATGTCGGCGACGCTGGGCAGTTGGTTCGGCGTCAGCAATACCGAGCTGGACGACATCTTCCCGCGTCTGAGCGAGTTCAGCGAACGTGATCTGGGCATGTTCAACACCTGATCAATCGCACTTGCACAAAGCGTCAATCGCCGGGCGGAGGTTTCGCCCGGTTTTTTTTGGTGCAACACCGGTGACAACTCCTGCCGCGCTCGCGTGCCCATTTTCGGTGCGCACCTGTGCGGTGCATTGGCCGAGTCGCATCGAAGACTTCCCCTCAGGCTGCTCATATGCCCTGTTTCGGTGCGTAGAGTGGGGGAAATCAAGCTGGCACGAACCCTGCAATGTTGACGATGCCATCGCCCCTCGAAGCGGCGACGATCATTTCAACCAAGGAGAGTTCCAATCATGTCACGCAGATTTACCCTCAAGGCCTTGAGCGCCGGTGTCGCGCTTGCTTCGCTTTCATTCGCGGCTCCCGTCTGGGCAGCAGATACGATCAAGGTCGGCGTGTTGCACTCGTTGTCCGGAACCATGGCTATTTCCGAGACCGTGCTCAAGGATGTGGCGCTGATGGCGATCGACGAGATCAATGCAAGCGGCGGTGTGCTGGGCAAACAGCTGGAGCCTGTGGTTGTCGATCCGGCCTCAAACTGGCCTTTGTTTGCTGAGAAAGCCCGTCAGTTGCTGACCCAGGATGAAGTTGCCGTGTCGTTCGGCTGCTGGACCTCGGTATCGCGCAAGTCGGTGTTGCCGGTCTATGAAGAGCTGAACGGTTTGCTGTTCTACCCCGTGCAGTACGAAGGCGAGGAGCTGTCGAAGAACGTGTTCTATACCGGCGCGGCGCCGAATCAGCAGGCCATTCCGGCAGTTGAATACCTGATGAGTGAAGATGGCGGTGGTGCCAAGCGCTTCTTCCTGCTGGGTACCGACTATGTCTACCCGCGCACCACGAACAAGATTCTGCGCGCCTTCCTCAAATCCAAAGGGGTCAAGGAAAGCGATATCGCCGAGGTGTACACGCCGTTCGGTCACACCGACTATCAAACCATTGTTGGCGACGTCAAGAAATTCTCGGCCGGTGGCAAGACGGCTGTGATCTCGACTATCAATGGCGATTCCAACGTGCCGTTCTACAAGGAGCTTGGCAATCAGGGGCTGGACGCTACCGAAGTGCCGGTCGTCGCATTCTCGGTGGGTGAAGAGGAGCTGCGCGGTGTTGACACCAAGCCGCTGGTCGGTCACCTGGCCGCCTGGAACTACTTCATGTCGCTGGACAATGAAGTCAACACCGACTTCAAGAGCAAGTGGGCTGCTTACGCCAAGGCGAAGAATCTTTCGTCGGCCGGCAAGCCGCTGACCAACGACCCGATGGAAGCTACCTATATCGGCATCAACATGTGGAAGCAGGCCGTTGAAAAGGCCGGTACGACCGATGTCGATGCGGTCATCGCGGCCATGGGTGGTCAGACCTTCCAGTCGCCGTCAGGCTTTACCGTCAAGATGGATGAAAAGAACCATCACCTGCACAAGCCGGTCGTGATCGGTGAAGTCACCGAAGACGGTCAGTTTGATGTGGTGTGGCAGACCGAAGGGCCGATTCGTGCGCAGCCCTGGAGTCCGTTCATTCCCGGCAACGAGAACAAGGGTGACGAGCCGGCAGGCGCCTCGATGTAAGGACTGACCCGGCGCGACCCGAGAGTCGCGCCGGATTGTTGCGCCAAAGACGCCGCAGACCTTTGGTCTGCCGGCGTCAGCATTTCTACGGAATCTGGGTGAAAACAATGACCATCCCCCACTACCGGTCTGTATCGGATCGCCTGGGTTGGCTGCTGCTGTGCCTGTCAATCATGACCGCACTGCTGGCCTTTGCCGGCTCGGCTCATGCACTGACGCAGGAACAAGCCCTTTCGATGAGTACTGGCTCGCCCGCCAAGCGCATCGACGCCATCGGCGTAGCAGTGCGTGAGGCCTTGCAGGCGCCGGACCGCGAAAGCGAGGCGGCGATTGCCGATCGCGCACAGTTGCAGGCGCTGTTTACAGCGATGGGCAATCGCCAGCTGAAAACCCTTGATGACAAGGTGATCCTTGTCGACAGCGGCGAGCCCCGCGACGTTGTGTCCGGCGAGCCGGTCGATGCTACTGACGCCGCATCGGTGCGGGTCAACAACCGTTTTCGCCGCGAACTGAATATTGCACTGGCCGGTCTGCGGCTGGCTTCGGCCGATGCCTCCGAGCGTCTCGCCGCGGTCGATGAGCTGGCCTCCTTCAATACCGATGACAGCCGTGCATTGCTGGAACTGGCTTTCACCACCGAGACCGATGCCGTGGTCAGCTCACGACTTGCGCTGGCCCGCGCTCGTACCGGCGTCAGCAGTGATGATCCGGCGGTGCGCCTGGCCGCCGCCAAAGAACTGGCGCGCAGCGACACGCTCGAAGTGCGCGCGCTGCTGCGCGAGCGACTGGGCAGTGCGGATGGCGTGCCGGTAGAGGCTGACGAACAAGTACGCCGCGCCTTGCGCGACGCCTATGCCGATGTTGAACATCGCGTGTTCATGTCCGAGATCGGCGGCACGCTGTTCTCGGGCATCAGTCTGGGCAGCATCCTGTTGCTGGCCGCACTGGGGCTGGCCATTACCTATGGTCTGATGGGCGTCATCAATCTTGCCCATGGCGAACTGATCATGATCGGCGCCTATGCCACCTTTGTAGCGCAACAGATTTTCCGGCAGTGGTTGCCCGCTGCGGCGTTCGATTACTACCTGTGGCTGGCCGTGCCTATGTCGTTTCTGGTGGCGGCGCTGGTCGGTGCGGCGCTCGAGCGCCTGGTGATTCGCTTTCTGTACGGCCGCACGCTTGAAACCTTGCTCGCCACCTGGGGCATCAGTCTGATTCTGATGCAGGCCGTGCGCGACTTGTTCGGCGCGCAGAACGTGGCGGTTGAAAACCCGTCCTGGATGTCGGGCGGTCTTGAAGTGTCCGCCACACTGGTCTTGCCCTGGAATCGGGTGGCCATCGTCGTGTTCGCGTTTCTTGTGCTGGGCGCAGTGGCCTTGCTGATTGCGCGAACCCGGCTCGGCTTGTTCGTGCGCGCCACCACGCAGAACCGCAGCATGGCGCAGTGCGTCGGCGTGCCCACGCGGCAGACCGACACGCTCTCGTTTGCGCTGGGCGCAGGGCTGGCTGGCCTGGCGGGTTGTGCGTTGTCGCAAATCGGCAATGTCGGTCCTGACCTTGGACAGAGTTACATCGTTGATTCATTCCTGGTGGTTGTGGTCGGCGGCGTTGGTCAACTGGCCGGAGCAGTCGTGGCGGCCATGGGCCTTGGAATCTTCAACAAGATCCTCGAAGGAATGTCTGGCGCGGTGATTGCCAAGATCATGCTGCTTGCAGCGGTAATTGTGTTCATTCAAAAGCGACCCCAGGGCATCTTCGCTCTGCGCGGCCGCAGCGTGGAGGCCTGAGATGGCAAGCCTGACAACTCCTGGTACCGCCGCGCCGCTAGCGACCGGTGGTGCTCGCCCGCCAGCTTCGGCTGCCGGCGGAATCTTCAACGGGCCGGTGGCGTTCGGCGTGGTGCTGGCCTTGCTGGTGCTGGTCGTCGCGGTGCCGTATGCCAATCTGGCCCTGCCTGCGAATCATCCCGCGCATATCTCGGGTTACGCGGTGACGCTGATCGGCAAGATGCTTTGTTATGCGATGGTGGCGCTGGCGATGGGATTGGTCTGGGGTTACGCCGGCATTCTGTCGCTTGGCCATGGCTTGTTCTTCGGGCTTGGTGGCTATGCAATGGGCATGTATCTGATGCGCTCGATCGGCCGCGATGGTCAGTACGGTGCCGAGCTGCCCGACTTCATGGTCTTCCTCGACTGGAAGGAGTTGCCCTGGCACTGGACCTTCAGCGATCACTTTCTCTGGGCGATGCTGCTGGCAGTGGCGGTGCCGGGTCTGCTGGCCTTCGTGTTCGGCTACTTTGCGTTTCGCTCGCGCATCAAGGGCGTGTACTTCTCGATCATTACCCAGGCGCTGACGTACGCGGCGATGTTGCTGTTCTTTCGCAATGAAACCGGCTTTGGTGGCAACAATGGTTTCACCGATTTCAAACGCATTCTGGGCTTTGATATCGTCGCGCCCGAAACACGCGCCGCATTGTTTGCCATCAGTGGCGCGACCCTGGTCGGCATGTATCTGCTGTGCCGGATGATCGTGCGTTCAAAGTATGGCCGGGTGCTGGCCGCCATTCGCGACGCCGAAGGGCGCGTCATGTTCAGCGGCTACGATCCACTCTGGTTCAAGGTGTCGGTCTGGACATTTTCGGCGATGCTGTGCGGCATTGCCGGGGCACTTTATGTACCGCAGGTCGGCATCATCAACCCGAGCGAAATGTCTACCGGCAACTCGATTGAAATTGCGATCTGGGCGGCGGTTGGCGGACGCGGCACCCTGATCGGGCCAATCCTCGGTGCGTTCATTGTCAATGGCGCCAAGAGCTGGTTTACCGTCGCGTTGCCAGAGTACTGGTTGTACTTTCTCGGTCTGCTGTTTGTGTTGGTGACCTTGTTCCTGCCAGCCGGTGTCGTTGGCCTGTTGCGTCGCAAGAAGGAGGTGCGCTCATGAATGCCGAAGTTGTTGCCGCGCCAGCCGAGCCGGTTTCTGCAAGCGTCGAATCGGCGGCTACCCAGACCGGCGTGTTGGTGCTGGACGGGCTGACGGTCAGTTTCGATGGTTTTCGGGCGCTCAATGAGCTGAGCCTGGCGATCGATCCGGGTGAGTTACGTTGCGTGATTGGCCCCAACGGTGCTGGCAAGACCACGATGATGGATGTGATCACCGGCAAGACCCGTCCCGACGCCGGCATTGCCTTCTTTGCCAATCAACACGATCTGCTCGAAATGACCGAGCCGCAGATTGCGCATCTGGGTATCGGGCGCAAGTTTCAGAAGCCGACCGTGTTCGAGCAACTCAGTCCGTTTGAAAACCTTGAGCTGGCACTCAAGACCGATAAATCGGTCTGGCCGAGTCTGCGCTGGCGGCTCAGCAGCGAGCAGGGCGACCGGATCGCCCAGACGCTGGACCTGATTCGGCTGGCCGATGCGGCCGATTCGCTTGCTGGCAATCTGTCGCACGGACAAAAGCAATGGCTGGAAATCGGCATGTTGCTGATGCAGGAGCCGGTGTTGTTGCTGCTCGATGAGCCGGTTGCCGGCATGACCGACGAAGAAACCGAGCGCACCGCGCAGTTGTTTCTGGAGCTGAAAGGCCGCCACTCACTGGTGGTGGTCGAGCACGACATGGCTTTTGTCGAATCCATCGCGCAACGGGTGACGGTGTTGCACGAAGGCTCGGTGCTGGCCGAAGGGTCGCTTGCCGATGTGCAGGCGAATGAACGTGTGATCGAAGTGTATCTGGGGCGCTGAATGCTGAACCTGTCGGGAGTGAATCAATACTATGGCGGCAGCCACATCCTGCGCGATGTGAACCTGACCGTGCAACGTGGCAAGGTAACGGTGCTGCTGGGTCGCAATGGCGTTGGCAAGACTTCATTGCTCAAGAGCCTGATGGGCGTGGTGCCGATTCGCACTGGCGAAATCTCGCTCGACGGCACCCGTCTTGAGAAAATGCGTCCCGAGCAACGGGTGGCGCAAGGCATCGGATATGTGCCCCAGGGCCGGGAAATTTTCGGGCGGCTCACCGTTGAGGAAAATCTTCGCATGGGTCTGGCCAGTGCCCCGCGCGGCGCTAAGCTGCCCGACGAATTGTTTGAGTTGTTTCCGGTGTTGCTGACCATGCTGCGGCGGCGCGGCGGCGACTTGTCTGGCGGCCAGCAGCAGCAACTGGCCATTGCCCGCGCATTGGCAGCCAAGCCCAAGCTGCTGATTCTCGACGAACCGACCGAAGGCATCCAGCCATCCATCATCAAGCAGATTGAAAAAGTCATCCGAATGCTCGCCGCCAGCGGCGAGATGGGCATCTTGCTGGTCGAGCAATACTATGAGTTTGCCGAAGCGCTGGCCGACGACTATGCTGTAATGACCCGCGGTG
This sequence comes from uncultured Burkholderiaceae bacterium, assembly GCA_963976885.1. GTDB lineage: Bacteria > Pseudomonadota > Gammaproteobacteria > Burkholderiales > Burkholderiaceae_E > JAUIAI01. The sequence goes on along the minus strand of CAXBNM010000127.1, from coordinate 48 downwards.
CCATCGTCAAGACGGGATCGGGACAAGACATGCAAGCCGATGGAGTAC
>CAXBNM010000126.1:0-12455 GCA_963976885.1 uncultured Burkholderiaceae bacterium | reverse complement strand
CGACATGCGCGTGTTGCGTAGCCAGATCAAGACCCGCTGCTCAATCGCGGCAACGATTTTTTGCGCTGGCCATCGTCAGTCATGATTCGGGCGAGGGCAAAACCTTCACCGCGGCCAACCTGGCCGTAACCTTTGCCCAGATCGGCAATCGCACTTTGCTGATCGATGCCGATCTGCGCAAGGGTCGCTTGCACAAGATGTTCGGGCTGCCCAATGATCGCGGTCTGTCGACGATGCTCAGTCTTGAATCCTCGCCGGCCGATTCACTGCACGTGATTGACGGCATGCAGGCCTTGTCGGTAGTGCCTACTGGCCCGGTCACGCATAACCCGAGCGATCTGCTCGAGCGGGACAACTTTGCCTACCTGATCGACATTTTCCGCGAGAGCTTCGATGTCGTGATTCTCGATTCGCCGGCTGCTTCCAGTGGCCCGGATGCGGCACTGATCGTGTCGGCGGCGCGCGGTTATGTCATTGTCGCCCGTGAACACATGAGCCGTACCCGTTCGATCGAGAAGCTTGTACGCACCATGGAGCCGCTCGGTGCGGCACAAATCGGCTCGACCCTGATCCGTGCCTGATCGCGAGGGACGGTCGGCGCCGACACCGGCCGAATCGCCCGCCGCCATCGACGAAGGTTCGACTGAAAACCTGGGCGGGCGCAGTATCAGCGCGGTCCTGTGGGGCGCGCTGGGCGCGTTCGTGCGCACCGGCATGCAGATCGGCGCGCAAGTGGTGCTGGCGCGCATTCTGGGCCCCGAGCAATACGGTTTGTTTGCGCTGGGCATGGTGGTGGTGATGTTCAGCACCTTCTTTGCTGATGCGGGCCTGGCTTACGGCTTGATTCAGCGCAAGAAGGTGTCCGACCAGGACATCCGCTTCATTTTTACCTGGCAGATGCTGCTGGGCATCATTGTCACCGTGGTGCTGATCCTGCTGGCGCCATGGACCGCCCGGTTCTTCGATGATGTGCGCCTCGAGCAAGTCGTGTTCTGGCTGGCTTTCACCTGTGTGATCAATTCCTTCGGCGCCACCGCGCAATGCCTGCTGCGGCGCAAGCTTGATTTCAAAACCATCAACATCGCGGCCGTCGTGAGCTACGCGATTGGCTTTCTCGTCATCGGCATTCCGCTGGCCATGATGGGCTTTGCCGTCTATTCGCTGGTTGCTGCCAGCCTGACGCAAGCCTTCCTGGCGGCGCTCTGGTGTTTTCTCAAGTGTCGCCACCCGGTGCGTCCGTTGTTGTGGCAAGAGTCGGCGCTCGACATCATTCGCTTCGGTGCAACGGCCTTTGCCACCAGTTTGCTTAACTGGGTCATGAGTAATCTCGATCGCCTCGTGGTCGGCCGCGCCATGAGCATGACCGCGGCTGGTCTGTATGCCACGGTGGCCAATTTCATTACCTCGCCTTCGGTGCAACTGCTTGCTCTGCTGCAATCGGTGCTTTATTCGGCCAGTTCGCGCGTGCAAGACAGTCCGCGTCATTTGCGCAAAGGCTTTCGCACCATGTTCGGTCTGGTGGCGCTGTGCATGGGGCCGGTCTTTTTCTCGATTGCCGCCATTGCCCCCACCGTGATGGAAGCGGTCTACGGTGCCAAATGGATCGGCGGTGAAGTGGTGCTGGCGCCGCTGGCCGCAGCCATCCCGGGTTACCTGTTGATGGGCATGGCGGTACCGGTGCTGTGGGCGTCGGGCAATGTCACCAAGGAATTTCGCCTGCAGATTCCCATTGCAATTGTCTGGGTGCTGGTGCTCATCGTGATCTCCTCGTATGGCTCGCTGGCAGCACTGAGCTGGTCGGTCTGCCTGTTGTACTACCTGCGGGCCGCAGTAATCATCGGTGCCACCCTGAAGGCGGTGCGCGTGCGCGCCATTGAAATTCCCGTGCTGCTGCGCGCCGGCGTGCTTGCCACCGTGATGGTGTCGGCCGTCGCCTGGCTGGTCGATCAAGCGCTGCAGCAGGCGGTGCCCGGCGCTTTGCCGCGTCTGCTGATTGACATCGTGGCTTGTGCGTTGGCCTTGCCGGTGGCGATGCGTCTGGTCCGACCCTGGGTTCGCCGTGAGGTCGCCACTGTCGTCGGGCGGCTTGCCCAACGCGTGCCTGGCGGGCTTGGCACCCGGGTTGCCATCATGATTTTCGGCCCGCGCGCGTTGGCCTGAGGCGGTTCGCAGTGATCGTTCCGGGCACTGTCTGCCTGGCCCGGCAGGGTGGCTGCTCGATCGGTACCGGCTCAGGGCGGTATATCATCTGCTAAACTAGATGATTCAAAATGCTTGAACCCCACAGAGGAGCACGCAACGATGGGCGGGGCAGTTACCGGAGACAAATCGGGCGCCAGCGCGGCCGGACCACGCTTTGAAGAGCAGACTTTTGCCTATGTGCCACCGCCGGAGTTGCGCGGCGAGGCTGGCACAACACGGGTAGTCACCGTAGTCGGTGCCGGGCCGGTCGGGCTCAGTGCCGCAATCGATCTGGCCGATCAGGGCTTGCAAGTGGTGCTGCTCGATGACGACTATCGTCTCTCGACCGGCTCGCGGGCCATCTGCTTCGCCAAGCGCACCCTGGAAATCTTCGATCGGCTCGGTTGCGTCGACAAAATGGTCGACAAGGGCGTGGGCTGGCAACGCGGCAAGGTTTTCCTGAAAGACGAGTTGATCTATTCATTCGATCTGCAACCGGAGGCCGGTTTCAAGCATCCCGCCTTCATCAATCTGCAGCAATACTATGTCGAAGGCTATCTGACCGAGCGCGCGCTGAACCATCCGAATATCGAATTGCGCTGGCGCAATCGGGTAACCGGTCTCACGCAGCATGCCGATCATGTCGAGCTTGAAGTCGAGACACCCGACGGCACCTATTTGCTCACCTCCGAATGGCTGGTTGCCTGCGACGGTTCGCGCTCGCCGATTCGCAAGTTTCTGGGGCTTGAAAGTCGTGGCCGTACCTTCAAGGATCGCTTCCTGATCGCCGACGTACGCATGACCGCTCCATTCCCGACCGAGCGCTGGTTCTGGTTCGATCCGCCGTTTCATCCCAATCAATCGGTATTGCTGCACAAGCAACCCGACGACATCTGGCGCATCGATTTTCAGCTCGGCTGGGACGCCGACCCGGAAGTAGAAAAGCGCCCCGAAAACGTACTGCCGCGCATTCGCGCCTTGCTTGGCGAGGACACCGAGTTTGAACTGGAATGGGTCAGCGTTTACACGTTTTCCTGTCTGCGCATGGAGCGGTTCCGCTACGACCGCGTTTTGTTTGCCGGCGACAGTGCGCACGGTGTGTCGCCATTCGGCGCCCGCGGCGCCAACAGCGGTGTGCAGGATGCCGAGAATCTGGCCTGGAAACTGGCCCATGTCATCGACGGGCGCTCACCGGCCAGCCTGCTCGATACCTACGACCAGGAACGGCAATGGGCGGCCGACGAGAACATTCTCAATTCGACCCGTTCGACCGATTTCATCACGCCCAAATCGCCGGTGTCGCGCGTGTTTCGCGACGCCGCGCTGAATCTGTCCCGTGAGGCGCCATTTGCCCGTCGCCTGGTCAACAGTGGTCGTCTGTCCACGCCGGCCGTGCTCAGCACCTCGGTGCTCAATACGCCCGACACCGACAGCTTTGCCGGCGAGGGGGTTCCCGGTGCCGCCGTGATTGATGCGCCGGTTGGCAAAGACGGGCGCGAGCAATGGTTGACCGAACTGGTTCAGGGGGCGTTCACGCTCCTCATGATGCCCGCCACTGACGCCAGCGGCGACGACGCCCAAGCCTTGCTGGCGAGTCTGCGCGCTCACGACTCAAGAGCGCAGTGCCTGCTCGTTGCCGATGCGGCGTCAAGTGCGTTGGCGCAGACCGAGGGGCTGACCACGATTGCCGATACGGAAGGTTTACTCGCGCGCCGCTACGACCTGCAACCGGGCACGGTGTATTTGTTTCGTCCCGATCAACACGTGGTTGCCCGTGCCCGCGTCGCCACTCTTGGCTGGCTCGATGACGCGCTGCGTCGAGCCTGTGATCTGCAACAGGTGACTCAATAATGTCGACCCATTCGCCCGCCCCAGACGCAATCGACCGCTTGACGGTTGAATCCAACATGGTTGACCCGGACGGCTTTTACGAGAAGTTGCTGGCGTTGCACCAAGGCCTTGATGAACAGCAAAGTGCGCAACTGAATGCGCGTCTGGTGCTGGTGCTGGCCAATCACATTGGTTCGGCTGCCGTTCTTGATGAGGCCTTTGCGTTGGCGCGGCGGCATCTGTAGGCGTCAGTGTCCGGCGCGCGCAGTTGCCGCCGGCAGTGATCGGCGCAGTCCGTCTCAGGGCTTGCTTTGCCGGGCGGCCTGTGCCATGGCGACCAGCCGCGGACGTATCTCTGCAACTCCCTCTAATGGGGGGGTGAACGGGATGCGTAATGCCTGACCCCGATCAATCAGGTCGATGCCTGTCGGATCAATGCCGGTCAGGCGCCAGTCGGGTGAATCAGCGGCGCCGGCCGCTTTTGCATAAGCGCGGACAGCATCAGAATGATCTTGATTCATGTGTTCAAGGGCGGCCTGTTCGGCTTGCTGCGCCTGTGCAAAATCGCCTAGTTGCGCTGCATCAAGTGTCAGCTGGGCAGCGGTCAGTTCGTACGCTTTACCGAAACCCCCATTGAGGGAGGCATGCGACAACTCCAGCACCACAAAACTGAAGTCGCCAAAGTCCGCATAGCGTGCTGCTTTATGGTGTCGGTTGAGAAAGCGGCGCCGCGCGCATTGCGCTTCGGCGCTGGCGCGCTCCAGAAACCGGGCTCGCGCTTGCAGGCTGATGCGCGGATGGGCCAATGGGTCACCGGCGCCATTGCGGCTCAGCAGCAGCCCGCAATGCGGATTCGCCTGCAAGGCGCGGGTGTGGCCCGACAACGACGAGATCAGAATGATCGGGTTGCCGTCGGGCATTGTCGCGACAGTGACGAGGCTGGCTGCGGGCCATTGCTGCTCAGGTTCAAGCCAGGCCAGCGAGCCCGTCGCGCTGCCACGCAACAAGCCGTGGCCCAGAGCCAGCGCGTCAGCGTCAACCGGGCGCAACACGCCGTTGGCGCGCTCGCCGGCCGGCGCCGGGGACGGGGGATTGTTTGCTTGCATTTACCTAGTTTAACCCCCGGTTTGGCTCGACATTTTGCGTTTGAAGCGGGCACGAAGCCGAGACAGGTGGCACAATCGGCCGATCAGTGGGTTGCGACGGGTGAGATTCGCCTGGTGCTGGCCCAGCCTGTTCCTGGGAACCCAGGTTTAATCAAAAAATGATAATCGGAGCTATTCTGTGAAAAAGACACTTCTGGCCGCGCTTGGCCTCTCAACGCTGATCGTCGCCGCCCCGGCAATGGCCGACGAGTGTGATGCTGGTGAAATGAACATCAAGTTCAGTCACGTCACCAATTCCGATAAGCACCCGAAAGGTATCGCCGCTTCGCTGTTGGCTGAACGGGTGAACAAGGAAATGAATGGTGTCGCCTGCATGACCGTCTACGACAATTCAAGCCTGTTCGATGATGACAAGGTGCTCGAGGCGCTGCTCAATGGCGACGTGCAACTGGCCGCCCCGTCGTTGTCCAAGTTTGAGAAGTTCACCAAGAAATTCCGCCTGTTCGATCTGCCGTTCCTGTTCAAGGACATCGATGCGGTTGATGCCTTCCAGCAATCCGATGCCGGTCAGGCCATGAAGAGTTCGATGAAGCGTCGCGGCCTGATGGGTCTGGCGTTCTGGCACAACGGCATGAAGCAGTTGTCAGCCAACCGCCCGCTGGTTAACCCGGCCGATGCCAAAGGCCTGAAGTTCCGCGTCCAGGCTTCCGATGTGCTGGTGGCTCAGTTCCAGCAAATTGGTGCCAACCCGCAGAAAATGTCGTTCAAGGAAGTTTATGGCGCGCTGCAGACCGGCGTGGTTGATGGTCAGGAAAACACCTGGTCGAACATCTATGGCCAGAAGTTTTTCGAAGTGCAGGACGGCGTGAGCGAAACCAACCACGGTATCGTTGACTATCTGGTCGTGACTTCCACCAAGTGGCTTGACAGCATGAAGCCCGAAGTGCGGGATCAGTTCCTGACCATTCTTGCCGAAGTCACGGCGGCTCGTAACGCTGAGTCCACCAAAGTGAACGAGGAAAACAAAGAGAAGATCCTCGCCGCTGGCGGCAAGGTCGTGAAACTCACCGACGCGCAGCGTACCGAATGGGTCAAGGCCATGAAGCCGGTCTGGGCCAAGTTTGAAGCCGACATCGGTGCCGACATGATTGAAGCCGCGCAAAACGCGGGTAACTGATCGCGTCGTTTCGATAAGCTGCCCGTCAGGGCAGCAGGGCGGGTCGCGACCGCCGGGCAGACCGAATCACGGTCGGCCCGGCACCGACCTGCTTTTTTTGATCTGTACCGGGCGCCAAAGCAATTTGCCACCGGACAAAGTGAGAGAAACTTCCCATGCGCAGTCATGAGCAGTTACCGGTCAGCCGGTTCGGGCGCGCGGTCGATACGCTGGAGGAAACCATCATCGCCATCTTGCTTGGCCTGATGACCCTCGTCACGTTTGCCAACGTGGTCGCCCGTTACGTGTTCAACAGCAATATTCTTTGGGCACTCGAGCTCACCGTTTTCCTGTTTGCCTGGCTGGTGTTGTTGGGCGCCTCGTATGGCGTCAAGAAAACCCTGCACATCGGTGTTGATGTGGTGGTCAACGCCATGCCACCGAAAATTGCCAGAGTCTTGACGATCATCGCCTGGGCGGCCTGCGTGCTGTTCTCGGCCATGCTGGTCAAGGGCGCATGGGATTACTGGTCGCCGTTCCTGACCGAGCGCGCCTGGTATGAAACCAACGATATTCCGATGCCCGAGTTCCTGCAGTTCCTGTCGACCTGGGTCAATGAAGGCGAGCGCTATGAAAAAGTGCCCAAGCTGATTCCCTATCTGGTGTTGCCGCTTGGCATGTCGTTGCTGCTGTTTCGCTACCTGCAGGTGGGTTACCGATTGTTCACGGGCCGTGATGCGCGCCTGATCGCCAGTCACGAGGCCGAAGAAATGCTTGATGATCTGCAACAACAATCGCCATCCGAGCGAGGGGTTTGAACGATGACGACTGTCTTGTTGTTTGCGATGGTGTTGGGCCTGATGCTGATCGGCGTACCGATTGCCGTGGCGCTGGGTTTGTCGAGCATGATCTTCCTGATGATGCATTCCGATGCATCACTGGCCTCGGTCGCCCAGACCTTGTTCTCGGCCTTTGATGGTCACTACACGCTGCTGGCGATTCCGTTCTTTGTGCTGGCGTCGAGTTTCATGTCCACCGGCGGCGTGGCGCAGCGCATTCTCGATTTTGCGGTGGCCCTGGTCGGGCACTTCAAAGGTGGCCTGGCCATTGCCTCGGTGTTTGCCTGCATGATGTTTGCCGCACTGTCCGGTTCCTCACCGGCCACCGTGGTGGCCATCGGCAGCATCGTGATTGCCGGCATGGTGAGTGTGGGTTACAGCAAGGAGTTCGCCGCTGGCGTCATCTGTAATGCGGGCACGCTGGGCATTCTGATTCCGCCGTCAATTGTGATGGTCGTGTATGCCGCTGCTACTGATGTCTCCGTGGGCCGGATGTTTCTGGCCGGTGTCATCCCAGGTCTGATCGCCGGCTTCATCCTGATGTTTGCCATCTGGGTCGTGGCCCGTATCAAGGGATTGCCGGCCCAGCCCTGGGAAGGTTGGGGCAAGGTTTACTCATCGGGGGTGCGTGCGGGCTGGGGCTTGTTTCTGATCATCATCATTCTGGGCGGCATCTATGGCGGGGTGTTCACGCCAACCGAGGCGGCCGCGGTGGCATCGGTCTACGCGTTCATCATTGCCAACTTCGTCTATCGGGATATGGGCCCGCTGCGGGCCGCCGATGGCAGCGCAATTTCCTTGCTGCGCAAGACTGTGGCGTTGTTGACGGTGTTCTTTCACGGTGACACCCGTCGCACCTTGTTTGAAGCCGGCAAGTTGACGATCATGCTGATGTTCATCATCGCCAATGCGCTGATTCTCAAGCATGTGCTGACCGAGGAGCGCATCCCGCAGATGATCACCGAGGCGATGCTCAGCGCCGGCTTCGGGCCCATCATGTTCCTGGTCATCGTCAACATCATTCTGTTGATCGGTGGGCAGTTCATGGAGCCATCGGGGCTGCTCGTCATCGTTGCACCCCTGGTGTTTCCGATCGCCATTGAATTGGGCATCGACCCGATTCACCTCGGCATCATCATGGTGGTCAACATGGAAATCGGCATGATTACGCCACCGGTCGGCCTGAACCTGTTTGTCACCGCCGGGGTCGCCAATATGTCGGTGATGAATGTGGTCAAGGCTGCGTTGCCGTGGGTGGGTCTGATGTTCCTGTTCCTGCTCCTGGTAACTTATGTACCGATCATTTCCACCTGGTTGCCCACACTGATGATGGGGCCGGAAATCATTACCAAGTAGTCATGTAAGGGGCCGGTCGCGTCGGCGGCCCACCGGTCGCGTTGGCGGCCGGTCAGCAAAAAGCCCGCCGGGTGGACACCGGGCGGGCTTTTTGTTTGGCTTGCTTGATACGCTTGAGCTGCGCGCCGGCTTGAAGCAGCCAGCGCGTATTGGAATGAGGGCGCCCCTGGAGGGTGGCGGGCCAGCATCCTGAACCTTGCAGTTCAGGTCGGCCGCAGCAAGACGCCGCATCAGGTTCATCCGCAAGGGACGATCGCAACAGCAGCATTCAAAACACCGCAGCCTGGTTTACGCAAATAGGTTCAAGGAATATATGACCCAGCCGATTTCCAGGAGCAAGCTCATTGTAATTCACTGCAGCCGGCAACGCGCAACCTTGGGACGAACGGTCGTCGCAGATAGGTCTATTGACAACCAGGAAAGAGGCTGGTTGGCAATCCGTCGTCAAAGGTGAGGGCGTTTGCAGAGGTGACGGCAGCGACTCGCCGCACGGGTTGCGTGCAGCGAGTTCTGTTCGGTAGCCTGGCTTGGAACTTACGAAGAGCGACTTTTCAGAAAGTCGGGATCTTCAGAACAGGTCTTCCTGTTTTTTCAGTTCGGCTTCGAGTTTGTCATTGAGTTTGTGCACTTTGCGCATGGTCTCGGCATCGAGAGCGTCGGCGTTGCCGGGTGCGGCGGCATCCTTGCTCGCTGCAGCGGTAGCGGCAGCCGCTGCCACGCGTTTGTTGGCGGCGCTGCCGGCTTTGACCAGCTCGTCGGCGATCTGCAGCGCGGCCATGATCGCAATCTTGTCGACCCCGCCAATTTTGCCGTTATCGCGAATAGTGCGCATCTTCTGATCGACCATTGCGACCGCCTTTTCCAGTGGCGCCCGGTCGTTTGGGGCCACCATCAGCGTGAATTCGCGATTCAGAATCACTACATTGAGTTCTTCGGGTTGCTCAGTCTTGGGCGTGTCGCTGGTCCTGGCCATCTCAGGCGGCCTCCTCTGGTTGTGAATCGGCTGGCAACGGCAAACGGGCGAGTGCGGCTTCTACACGCACGCGCGCTTCGTTCATCCGTTTTTCCATGTCTGCCTGTTGCTTCTTGCTGCCTGTCAACTCGTTGCGCAGGCGGGCGTTTTCATCAGACAGCTTTTTCATCAGGCCGAGCAGTCGCTCGATGCGTACGCTGAGCGCGTCAATTTCTTCTTTCATGACCGTATCGTGATATTCCTTGCCACCCGTGGCGTTACACTTCCCGCTCGCTTCGCAAAACCAGTACTGCCTTTTCGACACCGGGCGCCGTAGAGGTGGAGTCGTCTGCGCATGGCGGACCCAATGGCATCTGATAACTGCTGCCAGCCCGTCATCTATTCCTGCTGACTGGCCAACCGCCTGCAGACTCAATGGGCGCTAATGGTACTCCTTTGATATCAAATCTCCGGGCGAACGGCGCTCGCAGACGACGCGGATTAGAATTTTGTTATGGATTTCAGATCATGTGAAGCGCCGACCGGGTCGATCAATGCGCAGGATCAGTCGTTGACGCCGCGCCGGCAGGCGGCGGGCGTGCTGCGCTGCACCGGTTTACTGGCAATCAGTCTGCTCTGCGCGGCGTTATTGCTGTTCGGCCTGCCCGACAGGGCTTGGGCCGAGCCGGTACGGGTTGATGCCGTCACGGCCGATTTGCTGGCCGAGGTGCCGCAAGTGCGGCCGGGTCAGACCTTCACCATTGGTTTGCAACTCGTTCACGATGACGGTTGGCATACTTATTGGCGCAATCCGGGGGATTCCGGCCTGCCCACCCAGTTTCCGGTGCAGGCCCCGGCCGGCGTCGAGATCGGTGCGATTCAATGGCCTATCCCGGCGCGAATGCTGATTCCCCCGCTGGCCAACCTTGGTTTTGAAGGCGAAACCCTGTTGATGCGCGAGGTGACGGTGCCCTCCGACTTCCAGGGCCGCACGCTTGAATTTTCCACCCTGGCGCAGTGGCTGGTCTGCCGCGAGGTCTGCATTCCCGGTGAGGCCAATCTGTCGCTGCGCGTCGATGTTGATCCGGATGCGGCGCCGGCAGCACCGTCGGCGCCCTTCACGATGGCGCGCCAGCGCCTGCCGGCGGGTCAGCTTGAAGTGCCGACCCGGATTGCCGATGGTGCGCTGAGTTTTCAGTTGCCGGCCGATCTGGCGGCGACCGGGCAAGACACCCCTCATTTTGAATACTTTCCCTATACCGAAGGGCTGGTGACGACGGCGGCACCGCAGCAACTGGGCCGGCAAACCGACGGCGGACAGTGGGTGCTGCAAATCGAACTGGCGCCGCCGCTGCCGGGTCTGCCGTCCGAGCCGCCGACGCTGGCGCGCGCGACGGGCTTGATCGTCATCGACGGTCAGCGCGCCGTTGAAGTCGTGGCGCAGCCGGCCGGGGCCGACGCCTTTACAGGAGCCGTCGAGCCGATCGCATCGATCGAAGGCCATGTCGTGCCCATCTTCGCGCAACTCAATGCCGCCGACAATTTTCGCAGTGCCAGTGCCAGTGGCGGCAGCGGCTTGCTGGGCGATCTGCTCGGTGGCAGCCGGGGCGCGACCGGTTCGGCATCGGCAAGCGTCAGTTCGGCGCCGGCCGGCACCAGTGCCGCCGGCTTTGGCCAGCCGGTGGCGGCAGCACCAGCCGCTGCGGGCAGCGGTGCGGTCGCTTCGCTCGGACTGGCCATCGTGTTTGCCATGATTGGCGGGCTGATTCTCAATCTGATGCCTTGTGTGTTTCCGGTCATCGGACTGAAGATTCTGGGCTTTGCCGGCGCCGGCGGTGGTGGCGGCGAACTGAGCAAGCAAGCCCGCGCCAGCGTGCGCAATGGCAGCTTGTGGTTTGCGCTGGGCGTGGTGCTGGCCTTCGTTGCTCTTGGCGGCCTGCTGCTGATCCTGCGCGCAACCGGCGAGAGCATCGGCTGGGGCTTTCAGTTGCAGTCGCCGGTCTTCGTGGTCTTGATGGCCTTGCTGTTCATCGCCATCGGTCTCAATTTTGCCGGCTTGTACGAGGTCGGCACCTCGATGACGCAGCTGGGCAACCTGCAGCAGCCTGCTGCCGGCACGGCCAGCCACAGCGCGTCGGGCGCGCTGGGGGCAGGGGTGCTGGCCGTGCTGGTGGCGACGCCGTGCACCGCACCATTCATGGGTTCGGCGCTCGGGTTCACGCTGGCCGAGTCGGCCGGCGTCACGATGCTCATTTTCGCGGCGCTCGGCCTTGGCATGGCCTTGCCGTACCTGGCGCTCGGTCTGATGCCGGGTTGGCTGCGCTGGCTGCCGCGACCGGGCCGCTGGATGGAGTCACTGCGCCAGTTGCTGGCGTTTCCGATGTTTGCCGCCGCTGCCTGGCTGGCCTGGGTGCTGGGTTTGCAGGCCGGTATTGACGCGGTGCTGGCGCTGGGGTTGGCGGCGGTGGTGCTGGCGCTGGGCCTGTGGGTGCTGGGCCGCCATGTCCAGCAGAACAGAGCGGGCAGTCGCGCCGTCTATCGTTTCGTGGCATTGGCTTTGCTGGCCGGGGCGCTGGTGCTTGCCTGGCCGCCGGAACCGGTCAACAGCAGCGCCGGTCCGGTTGCCGCCACCGGGGCGTCTGAGCAGCGCTGGCAGGCCTGGCAAGCCGATGAAGTCAATCGCCTGGTGGCCAGCGGCACGCCGGTGTTCATCGATTTCACGGCGGCCTGGTGTATCAGTTGTCAGGTCAACAAGCGTCTGGTGCTGAACAGCGAAGAAATTCAGGCCGCATTCTCACGTGCACAGGTTGTGCCCATGCGCGCCGACTGGACTCAGCAAGATCCGGCAATCTCGGCCGAACTGGCTCGTCACGGCCGCAACAGCGTGCCGCTGTATCTGCTCTACAAACCCGGTGCCGATGCGCCGGTCGTGTTGCCCGAGATTCTCAGCAAATCGATCGTGCTGGAGGCATTGCAATTCTGAACGGGTGGTCGTTCGAACCAATGGCAAAGTGGTGCGCGCGCGGCCTTGCTCA